>JAJZWS010000020.1 GCA_021846565.1 Bacillota bacterium | reverse complement strand
GTTGGACAACTTGTCTGACGTCACGGTTGGCTGGCCGGCCTACGCACGGGCGCTGGTCGCGTGTTAATCCTTTGCTCGGAAGCGGCCGGCTCCCAGCAAAAAACATGGACCCGGGTGCACCGCGGTGGCGGGGACGATTGGCAGTCTTTCGGGGCCCGGTGCGATCCCCTTGCGGCAACCGGTTTCGACCCTGGACCGCCGGGGCGCGTGACATCGTATCTTCTGACGAGGTGTTGTTGGGTCGATACCTGGAACCCGCGCCGGCAGCAGGCCGGCGTTCACGCGCACGCGGGCCCTGTCGGTGGGGCACCTCTGGGCCGCGCCGGCCCGCCGGGCGGGGGCGGCGCACTTGGCCGCCGTGGTGGCCGACCGGGGGTTCGCGGTCTTCACCGGGGAGGCCGGGGTGGGGAACAGCGCCGCGTTACCGGCGGGCTAGGCGACTTGTCCCCCAGCCCGTACCTCCCGCAGCCTCTGCCCGCCTCGGATGACGGGACACCTCGGCCGTGCCACCGACAACTCGCCCATCGGCTGGGGACCCCCCCGGCCCAGTTCCCCGAAGCGACGGATCGACAGGTCCGCGACACCCTGTGGACCCTGGCGACCCAACAGGGGCGGCAGCCGGAACTGGCGGTGGATGACGCGCACCGGCTGCCACCCCGACTGCTGCAAGAACTCCGCTTCGTGCGCAATGACCCGCTCGACAGCACCGCCCCGGTGGCGCTGGTCCTCTGGGGGCACACCGCGTGGCCCCACACACTGGCGTTGCGGCCGCTCGACGCGATGCGCCAGCGGGTTACGGTGGCCGACCACCTGCCGCCGCTCTTTGCCGCCACCGCCGCGGCCAGGGAGCGTGGGACTTGCCTGGCCAAACAGTGTGGGACTCGACAGCCTTCCCCAGCCACTACCGCGGTCACATGGTGCGGGATTCTACAGGGATGCTCCTTGTCCAGAGACACCCTTGGTTTTAGGACACCTCCCGCATGTTCCACTACATTTGCGGCCTCCTCCGTGAGGTTTGCATCATCCACAGAGATCTAAAGCACTTACTCACCACGTTTTCCTGATCTCGCGCGAAGGCGCTGAGCGTATTCCACGAACGCGTGGAGGCTGTCCGGGTTCACCATAGCATCTGGGTCCACTGCCTCCTGAACAGATTGTCCCTGAAGAATGCGCCGAATTGGCACTTCCAGTTTTTTGCCGTTCAGCGTCCGCGGAATGTCCGACACCGGTATGATGACGTCAGGTAAGTGGCGCGGCGATAGCGCACTCTGGATCGCTTTGCGGATTTTGGTCTGCAAGGCGTTGCTCAATGTTACACCAGGTTCAAGTTGGACAAACAGAGGCATAAACGAATTACCGTGAAGACCCTCCAAATCAACTACAAGACTATCCTGTACGCCTTGTGTTCCTTGTACTGCCCGATAGATATCACTTGAACCCATCCTAACCCCATATCGATTAATTGTAGCGTCCGAGCGTCCGAGGATGACAGCTTCGCCGTCGCTGTTCAACCGCAGCCAATCACCGTGCCGCCAGACTCCGGGGAACATCTCAAAATAACTGGACCGATACCGCTCGAAATTATGGTCGCCCCAAAAGTACAGGGGCATCCCGGGCATCGGTGCGGTTACCACCAGCTCGCCGGTCTCGTTGACAAGGCTCCGACCTGTCGGGTCAAAAGACTCAACCCGCGCTCCCAGCACGCGACATTGCATCACGCCGCGACGGACGGGTAGCAGCGGACACCCTCCAACAAAGGGGGAGCATACATCGGTCCCCCCACTCGCAGGTGCGAGCCATATGTCGGGCTTGACCGCGTTATACACCCAGTCGTACGCCTCCGGGTTTAGCGGCGACCCTGTAGACCCGAGCGCCACCAAAGAGCTCAAGTCATACCGTTGCCTCGGTATGATGCCTGCCTTCTGCTGCCCGTGAAGATACGCGGCGCCTGTGCCGAACAGAGTGAATCGCTCCTCGCTCGCCCATCTCCACAGGCGATCCATCTCTGGGTACGTGGGGTCGCCGTCGTACAGCATGATGTGACTTCCAGCCAGCAACGCGCTGACGACGATGTTCCACATCATCCAGCCGGTCGTGCTAAACCAGAAGAAGCGATCTCCGGGGTGCAGATCGAAGTGAAAGAAGTCTGTGACCAAATGCGCAAGCAACATACCACCGTGTCCGTGCACGATGGCCTTCGGTAGCCCCGTCGTCCCTGAAGAGTACAGGATCCACAACGGATGGTCAAAGGGTAGCGGCTCGAACCTCAAGGCAGCACGGTCGCGGCATGCCTCGTTCCACGTGATGCTCTCAACTCCCGAAATCCATCTCTCGGCTTTCGTATCCTCGGCTAGATTTGGCACCTCGATGACATGGGTCACGGTGGGCAAGGCCTCAACCATGGCCTGCCCTATGCCTCGTCGATCGTGGGCCACGCCCTTGTAGCGATATCCATCGGTCACCAAGAGGACTTTGGGTTCAATCTGCCGAAACCGGTCAGTTACGCTCAGCAACCCGAAATCGGGAGAGCAAATCGACCAAATTGCTCCGATACTGACACTTGCAATAAACGCCACAACCGCCTCGGGTACGTTGGGTAGGTAGGCAGCGACGCGATCTCCCGGCCGAATTCCCCACTTTCGCAGGGTGTGTCCCAGGCCGCCCGCCATCTCAGACACCTGACGTACGCACCACGTTTTGGTGGGTCCGCGCTCATCGGTGAAACTGATTAGAGGTGCCTCAGGATCCGTAAAGCGCGCCAATAAATGCTGGGCATAATTCAATGTTGTTCCCGGGAACCACTCAGCTCCCGGCATGCGACGATTCTGCAAAACGACTTCTCCGTGGTCTCCCAAGGAAAAATAGTTCCACACGGCTCCCCAAAATCCATCTAAATCGTCAACTGACCACTTCCATAGATCGACATACGACGACTTATTTACTGAGGTCATAAAGTCATATATATGCGATTCAACAACCATCTCGTGCGATGGAGTCCATAAAACATTGCTTGATTCGTCTCGTTTAACAGGCATCTTACCACCTCTTTGTTTCTGGCGCCCGGCGTGAGACTGGGAGCTCAGCAGGTCTACCGTCCATCGCCGGATCGACTAAGACTCCGTGGATCGCACAAATTCACGAAGATCCTGATTAAAACGGGATGCCTCCTCCCAGAACGGCATGTGACCCGACTCAGGATAAACCCGCAGCATGGAACGTGGGATTAGATGAGCGTTGACGTACGCCACACGAGGTACAGCGACTTTGTCCTTCAGGCCGTGAACGATAAGCACCGGCTTCGAAATGGTTGGTAAGACGTCAAAGTGCGAGATAGCTCTTCCGGCCCAACCTTGACGACGAACAAACACAGGAACAGTGACATTATACCCCAACATTTGATAAAATGTACTTGATTGTAAGGATTCCGCCGACAACAAACGGACAAACTCTGACAGGGCGATGAGCCCCTCAGTCAGGTCGTCGCTCAGCAACCCCGGAACCAACATCGCCAGATCGGCGCTGGTGACAGCCTCTTCAGTCTCTGTCCGCTCTTGCGTGACGGCGCCCACCAGCGCGATCCCGCGCAAACGCCGGTCCCCAAAATGCCGGAGGTAGTCTCCAATGATGATCCCGGCAAACGACCAGCCAACAAGAACTGGTTGGTCCAACTCCAGTTGGTCCAGCACTGATTGAAGATCGGTGGCCCAGTCCTCCGCGTTGTATGCGTCGTCGGGCTTGTCCGATTCCCCGTGTCCCCGGAGGTCAAAGGCGATACATCGGAAGTCCCGGGCCAGATCACTCGACAACTGGCGCTCCCAGCATTGGCGTGCCTGGTTGAATCCATGGACGAACACCATCGGGATACCACGGGGGTTGCCGGTGTCCGTTACCGCCAAGCGCACGCCGCTTGAACTGGTGACCCAGCATTCTCGTCGGTTCATCTGTTCACCCTCCATCTCTTCACCAGATGCTTTCAAACTGCTGTCGGCCAGGGATCTCATCGCTTCCGGGCCTCACGGCGGAGGGGATGTCATGCCACACCTCCGGCTGGAGAGCGTGTCCACCCGATGCACGGCACACTCCCCGCCCCCACGCCACACGCCGGCGCAGTTCTGCCACATACCGCGCGTGTGCGGTACGGAACGCCCCGTCCCACCTCGTCGTCTTCCCGTCGCCAGGGGCGACAACCCACCGCCGCCTCTGGAGGGATCCGTTCTTCACGCGCCGACCTCGGTGCTGCCTGCGCGTCCCTGGGTGCGCTCGGTCTCTATGATCGCTTCCAAGGTGCGACGAGTGGTAGGTTGGGTGAAGCTCACCATGATGGCGCACAAGATGAATCCCACTCCAAACATGACCCACATCGGGCCGAACCCCGCCAGCTGCAACACGGTCAGTGCCGCGACAGGACCCAGCATCCCACCGAGGTGGCCAAGCCCATCCGTGACTGCCACTCCCAAGTTGCGGCCAGCTGTGGGAAAGTGTTCGGCCGTCAACAGATAGCCGATGGGAGCAAAGAAGCCGACCTGGAAATACAGCAGGGTGAATGCCAAAAAGATGAGCCAGTTGGCCGGAGCCATTCCGAGCGTCACCAGGCAGGCAGCCAGGACCAATGTGACCACGAACAACGGCCACTTGCGAACCCACAAGTCGCTCACATGGGGTGCCACTAAAGCCCCCACCACTCCTCCCACACTGCCACCTATGGTCAACTGAATGCTGGTCGTGAGGGAAAAGCCGTGTTGCACCAGGGCAGTCACCCCTACACCAGCGATCCCATACGCGCCGAAATAGTTGAACAGCCAAACGAGTAGCAAGATAACTGTGATCCTCAACAAAGGCGGGCGAAAAATGGCTCCCAGGCCCAGTCGGGACTGCTTCCGGTGTCCCGTCTCCCCCCGGGGCTGGGTGGGCAACGACACCGGGGGAAGATCGCGGCCACGGCGAGCTACGCGTGCTTCTGCCTCGCTCACCAACTGGTCCGCACTTTCAGGGTGACGATGCTCGATCAACCAGCGCGGGGACTCCGGGATGGATCGCCAATAGAGGAGGAGCGGAACGATGCCCAGGACAGGCACCATCAGCAGCAAGCGCCACCCAAAGACGGTCCCCGGGACAATCGCAAGTGCCACTAGCGGAACAACGCCCAATCCGACGAGCGCTGGCATGGTGGCCCACGCTGCATACCGACCGCGCACGCCCGTCGGGAGAATCTCACTCAGGTACGTGCTCATCACGCTGATAGTAGCGCCGACCCCGGCTCCGACCAGGAACCGCGTGGCAATGAACACACCGAGGCTGGGGCTGAACCCGTTGATAAGGGAACCGACGGAGTACAGAAGCGCTGCAGAAACGATTGCCACCCGCCGACCCCTCAGGTCACTCAGGGTGCTGTTGGCCAGTTCGCCCACCACGTAACCAAATAGTCCGGCGCTTACGGCGGCTGCCCCCAGCGTGGCCGTGGCGTGGTACGTCCTGAGGGCGCTGGGCAACACGTCGGCGATATTGCCGATGTCGAAGAATGCAAAGAACCAAGCGGCCGCAATCACGAGCAACAACCGCCACGAGTAGGGCCATGCGGGCAGACGTTCCAAGCGCGCGAGGATCGTCCTATCACGTTCGTTCACCCCAGGCAACCTCCTTCTACGTTGTGTGTCTAGTCGGCCTTCACCGCTCCTGCGCGGAGTGCCTCGGCAGCTTGACAACGCCACTGGACAGCAGTTCGGCGATGCTTTCAGCCGACCAACCCAACTCTGCCAGTACTTCTTCTCCGCTGGCTCCCAAGCCGTCGGCCAGTTCGCTGGAACCTCCGTCATAGGGATCAATGTGAATGGGATTCCCAACGCGAAGGACGGCGCCTTCCGTGGGATGGTCGATGCTTTCGAAGAATCGCACCGCTTGCAGATGCGGATCGCGGAGCAAGTCTTCCGTCGAGTTGACCGGCATGGCCGGAACGTCCTCGTCCGCAAAGATGTCCAACCACTCGCGGGTGGTTTTCGAGGCGAAATACCCGGTGATCAGGGCATAAAGCTCATCGTAGTGTTTGGACCTGGCCGACAAGTCGCAAAATCTGGGGTCGACTGCCAAATCTCGTCTGCCCACCACTTCGAAGAATCGGCTCCAGTGCCTATCGGTATAGATGGCCACCGAAATGAACCCATCCTTCGTCGGGTACGGCCGACGCTCCTTGGAAACCGTCCGCTCATAGTATGGAGGTGACAAGGGGGGTTGAAAGGCAGCGGCGTACAGGTGCTCCATCAGGACAAAGGCCGCCATGCTTTCAAACATGGGTGTGGAGACCTTGTGGCCTTGCCCCGATCGCTCTCGTTCTGTCAGGGCCGCAAGGATTCCAATGGCGGCGTACAGCCCGCTCACCTTGTCGGCGATGTCGGATGGGGAGTATCGCGGCTCTCCCGCCACGAATGATTCCAGATACGCCATCCCGGCAGCCGCTTGAATGGTGTCATCATAAGCTGGCCGACCGGCGTAGGGCCCGCCCTCCCCATATCCGGTAATGCCGCAATAAATGATGCGAGGATTCACTTGGCGGACCCTCTCATACTCAATCCCGAGGCGTTTGGCTGCCCTTGACCGCATATTGTGCACGAACACATCACACTGTTCCGACATCCGCAGGATCACCGCCGCGGCCCCTTTGGCTTTCAAGTCCAATACCAGGCTGCGCTTGCCGCGGTTGGCCGTAAGGAAGATCCCTCCCATGCCGGGGTTTCTCATCGGGCCGACATGGCGCATGGGGTCCCCAGCCGCCGACTCCACCTTAATGACATCCGCCCCTAGGTCGGCAAGAATTTGAGTAGTATACGGCCCAACCAACATCGTCGACAAGTCGAGCACTCTCATCCCGCTTAACGGTCCTATTGGTCGCACACACATCCCCCCCTGTAATTCGTCATTTTGGATCGTTATGTGACAGAACGTGCTTCGCTGATTCACGGTTTGCTTCCGAGACACTAATAAGGGCCGTCATAGTGGCTGCATAATCAAGCGAGTTACGCAAAGTCATTTCGGGGCCGACTAACGCCATCTCTTTGATAATAGCAAGAGCATCGGGATTCTTGTTCGCTAACAGCTCCGCCAAGTTCCGCCCGACTTCTTCCAGCTGGTCGCTCGGCACCACATCGTTGATGAGCCCGTAATCCTTCGCCTCTCCAGCTGGAACCTTGCGCCCCAGCATGCACCATGCTGTGCCGACCCTCCACGGGACACGCCGCAGAAGAATTTGCATCACCATGGACGGCGCAGCCGCGATGTTCACTTCGGGATACGCAAAGTAGACATCAGCCGCTGCGATGACAAAGTCGCAAGCCGTGGCTAAGCCGGCTCCCCCCGCCACCGCAGGGCCTTGGACGACAGCAATCGTGGGCTTTGGAAACGTCACGAGGTCGGAGAAGAGTCTGCGAGCACTCATCTGGCGACGCCGCGCATCAGGACCATCCGCCGTGGCGACCAGCTCATCCAGCTTGGCACCAGCGCAAAATGCCCGGCCCCGCGCCCGAAGCACCACCACACGGCTGTCGTTCTCCCGGGCGATCGCTAGTTGACGGAGAAGCGCGTCAACAATCTCCTGACTCAGTGCGTTTCGGTACGCATCGCGGTTCAACGTCAGCACGGTGACAAACCCTTGTTTATCTGCAACGACGGGTGCTCCGTCCCACTCCATAACGATCGCTCCTTGTGGTCTCTATCGGTAAACGTGCTAGCTCAACCGCAGGCCATTAGACTCCATGAGCTGGGTGACCTCCGGATCATCAAGTCGTTTCCACGGCGGACCCGCCCGAAGGACATGGCCGTGCAAAGGCCGCTCCAGAACCTGTTCAACCAGTTCGGCTGCCTCTAGCACTTTGTCAAGATCCAAGCCTGTTTCATAACCCATTCCATTCAGAACACAAATCAAATCCTCTGTTACTACATTTCCGGTATATCCGAGCGAGTATTGGATGCGTGGTGGATTCCCACCGAGTCCACCGAATGAACTGTCCAGGTGACGTATACCGGCAGTAATCGCTGCTATGGAATTAGCGATACCTGTGCCGTGCGTGTCATGAAAGTGGGCGCGGAACGTAATATTAGGATAGCGCACAAGCAATTGACCAATGCGCTCGGTAACAGACGTTGGGGTTGCCAATCCGGTTGTGTCTGCTAGGGTAATTGTATGAATTCCCAAGTCGCAATAGAACTGGACGAGGTCAAGCACATGCCAAAAGGGAACAGGCCCGGTGAATGGGCATCCCCAGGCGGTGGCGACCGCTCCTTCTATGGGCAGGTGCGCTCGCAGGGCGGCAGCGGCCATCTTCGCCACCTCCCGCTTGTGTTCGTCGCGTGTCTTGTGCACATTCTTTAAGCTATGGGCATCGCTAGCCGAGACAGCAACGCCGATGAGGTCTGGTCCGGCTCCAGCTTGCTGAGCACGGACCGCCCTCTCCACAGCCCGCTCGTTCATAACCACGGCGACCAGCTCGGCTGAAGGACGGTCAGCGAGCGCTCGTAGCAATTCGTCGGCATCCACGAACTGCGGGACATACAGTGGGTGCGCAAAGGAAGTTACCTCGATACTTGAGAACCCGGCTTCCGAAAACGCGCGAATCATCGCCAGTTTTCGGTCGGTCGCCACGAACTCGAGTTCGTGCTGCAACCCGTCGCGGGCCGAGACTCTCGTATGGCAATGTGGCCCGACATGGTCCTCCCCCCCCTCATCCGATCGGCCGTTGTCGCAATGTTCGGTTCGAACCCGAGTGTAGTACCATGAGAAGAGCGAGGCATTGTCTCTATGGTCCAACGACGCAGGCCGCCGCTGTGTTTTCCCTACAATCTTGCAGCGCGAGGTGATGTGGCCGTGGTGGGCGAGGGTTGGGAACGGAAGCTGCACGCCGCGGCGTTCCATCTCACAAGCGTTCGGGAGCATCTGGCGGACGGCATTGACGCGGCTCGGCGCGCACTCAAGATTCCCGTCTTGGCCTTGGTGTTTCCGACCTTCCGCGATGACCCACCCCATTTGCGTTGGTGGACGTTTGTCGCCGGTGACGATACCGGGGCTGCCCGTCGATATCTTTCGGTGGCTCTAGCTGAGCAACTACCCTTGAGGTCCATCGTTCAGCCCCGGAGGAGCCACCAGATCGACCGACTGAGGGAGCGTTCTTGGATTGTCGAAAGCAGTCGTCATGTTGGCGAGGCGGCCGTCTTCGTGTGGGGAGACAAAGCTTATTGGGAAGATGTCGACAATCAATCTCGCGTCGGTGATCTGGTGCGTGCCATTCAGACGGTGTTGGAAGTTGTAGAACGTATCGCATTCTTGGTGCCGTGGGGCGAGCCGCCGCATCCCGCCGCGAACCGTACGTCATCGTCCTCTGCCACTGGTATTGGCGCCTTGCTCGGCCTCGTAAGAGCCGGCACCCGCTCCGATCTCGTGTATCTGGGCAGACCCATCGGCAAGGAACTCATCGTGGAGCAGCAGGTCGGAGCACTCCATGCCAACTTCGGGTTTTCTCTCCCTATCGGAGAAGGATTTGGCGGACGCGCTTTGCTGAGAGGGCGAACCCTGGGAACTGTGGACTACCAGAATGCGCGGTATCGCTATTCAGGCGTCCGCGATGTCTGCGATGCCGAGCACATCCGATCTGGGATGGCAATTCCGGTTTTCCGGAACAACCGAATATGGAGAGTGTTGTACGCTACGCGTAGAAACGTGAACCCGTACTCGGTTGTAGAACAGGCGGTCATCCGCCAATTGGTGCTGTCGTTGACGCGTACGGAGGCTCCCGAGGGAACCAGTCCCTCCCGAAAGATGGTCGTGGGACTTCCTGGACACACCTCGCACTGGGGCGAGCTAACCGACATCCTCCTGCAAGGGCATCTGAGAACCCTTGAAGATTGGGTGGAGCGAGCCCTTGGTGTCCCCGTTTTGGTGACGGATTCCACCAACAACCCCGTCCTCGCCACTGACCTCCACCGATATGACTGGTTGCAGGGCGATGAAAAGGCTGAGAAAACCACTGTAAGTGTGTCTGCGCCCGTGCTCGGGCGCGATGCGCCCATGCTGGTTCACTTCATGGGACCCGAAGAAGAACATTCCCCCGAGTTGCTGCGTCAAGTCTCGCTAGCGGCGGCCCTGCTCTATGAGAGAGACTTCCGAACTGCGAATACGATCACAGCAGAACGACAGGGATGGGTGTCGGATCTTTTGGGAGGAGACCGGTCGAACCGTATGGCCAGTGCGGGCGTCCACCTGGGAATTCCAGTCTCCGACGGGATCTGTTGGGTAATCGCGATGACCGACAGTCTTTGGGATGGGGGGCGGTTAACAGCCCGCGGTGCATCTATACAAGAGTTTTTAGAGACGACTTTTCTGATGTTATCGATTCCACTCGGAGACATCTTGATTTGCTTCCCAACTGTAACGATGCCAGATCCTTGGCATGTGAGAGAGGCGTTGTTGACACAGTGTGGTGCTCGGCAAGTTCGAGTCGTACGGATCGGGAAATTTGATAACCTGCAGATGTTGGCGGACGGTATTTCCAGCGCACTTGAAACCCTGCGGTCACTTTCAGGAAGCCCAGACTCACCGTATGTTACTGACATAGAATCACTGGATCTACGCTTCCTGATGGCAAACCAAGCAGTACACTCCGCATTAACAGCCTTTACCAATACATTATTTCATCCTCTGTCTTCTTGGGACGCTAGCCATAATAGTGATTTGTTGAAGACATTGTGTTATTCACGCATATGCCAATCACGCGAGCACGCTGCCGAGATGTTATATGTGCATATCAATACTGTTAGGTTTAGACTACATAAGGCATTTAATATATTGGGGTACTATCCGAATAATAAACACGAAGCGATCGCCATAGACATAGCGGCCTACACGTGGCTATATGACAATAATGAGCTTCACAGATTAATTCCATCTTGGCAGACTACTAGCTAACAACATTTCATCGTCAGATGATAAATACACGTGGAGGACCTGCACCATCTGGTCCTCGCCAGTGCGGGACCTTGCGTTGGAGGGAGTACGGCACCCGCTGCAGGTGCCAGTCCTGCGCGGCCAACCGCGTCGAGAGGGTCCCCTGCTGGATCTGCCCCGCACTGGGATGGTCGGCCACCGCGACGTGGTCGCGCACGGAGCGGGCGAGCCGGGCCTCGGTCCAGCACTCGGGGGCCACGCCCAGATCCTGGGGTTTCTGACACGCCAGGCGCACGATCCACGCCCGGGCCGCGACCGTGGTGCTCCAACGGCGTCGGCAACGGGACTACCCTCTGTAAGCCCGAGCCCAACCCGTGCGGCGTCCTCATGACGTGTTGGGCTTGCGCCCCAGGGTCTCCGGGTCGTCTGCGCCCCCCTGCCAGATGCAGCGCGCGTGCCTCTTACTGCGCTTGACACCGTCAACCTGGTGCCCCATGGTCAGGAACAGGTGGGATGCATCCAAGATGCAGCGAGGATGAAGATGGTTGCTGTGCGTCGCCGGGGGACCGACGGGGTCCCGAGGGACCCTGCGGTCCCGGTGCAATGGAGAAAGGCCCTCGGCGGGACGACTCTGGGCTTGTGGGTTGCCCACGAACTGCTCTTAGGGGTGGGTGCCTGGGTGCCGCTGGCCCCAGGACCCGTGACCGCACTGTATGGCCTGCCCTGGTTCCGCTGGGATGTTGGCCTGTACGAGCAGTTGACCCACCTCGGGTACGCCGGCAGTCCTCCCAGTTCCATGGCCTTCTTTCCCGGCATGCCGGTATACCTCTGGCTGACGCACTGGCCCTGGGCCGCGCTGCTGCTCATGCAGCTGGCCGTGCTGGCGCTTTTGTTCCAGGTGCGTGCCCTAGCCCAGGCTTGGGGGCTGCCACCGCGCGCAGCCGCCCTGGCCCAGGCGCTGGTCGCCCTCACCCCGGCCACCGTGTACTACAGCACCGCGTACCCCGAAACCTGGGTGGCGATCGGGTTGGCCGGCATGCTGCTGGCCATGCGGGCCAACCACCCGTGGCGCGCGGCCGGCTGGGCGGTGCTGGCCGGCACCATGGACCCGCTGGGGCTGGCCATGGGCACGGGGGCGGGCGCCTGGACGGTCGCAGCGTTTTTGCGCCGCGACTGGCCCCGGGTTCGATCCGGCCTGGTCTGGGGTACGGGCAGCCTCCTGGCGCTCGCCCTGGTGGGGGGCACACTTTGGGTCAGCATCGGGCGTCCGCTCGCGTTTATTGGGGAGCAGCAGGCCTGGCACACGCGGTGGCTTTTTCCCGGCGTGCAAATCGTCCAGGCACTGACCGGGCGGCTGTCGCTCACCGGTGGGGCATTTCTCACCATGCTCCCGGTGGCGGTGCTGGGGACCGCCGGGGTGGTGGTGGCCGCCCGCCGCTCCGAGTGGCACGTCGCAACGGCGGCGATTGGCGTGATCCTGCTGTTGATTCCGCTCTCTTTCTATTCCAACCGACTCCCGCTGGCCATGACCGCCCTGTTTGTCTCCGTCGACCTGCCCATCACTGTCGCGGCCGCCGGTCTGTTGCCCCGCCGCCTGGGCGTGGCCGCGGTGGCCGCGTTTGCTGCGTGGGCCATGGTCGACGCCGTATTGTTTGCTCACGGCTGGTTCTGGGGCTGATGTGCTGCCCGGAGGACACGGGCGTCTGAACCCAAGGGGTGGGTGGGCAAGCCCCCAGCGCCAGGCGAGTGCCAACCCCCGCATCCCAGGCTCCGTTGCCAGCACACAGGCGGCCCCAGGAGACAATGCCACCCACGCGTGCCCGATTCCCCCCCACAATCCGACAAAGCAGTCCCGTGCAACCAATACCGGGAAAACGCTAGGCCACGAGTTCTGTGATAGCAGACCACTGCCCTGCCGGACACGCGGGGGACTTCGTGCGGCTGGCCGGTGCCGTGGGCTCGGTCGGCTCGCTTCAGCCCGTGGGATCGAGAGACTCCACGTTTCCTCGGCACGGGCCACGCGGCGGCCGCGGTCGGCTTCACTGATCCCAGGTTCGACGGCGACAAACGCGTCTTGGTCGGGAACGAGCGTGTCGCAGGACAGCGCCAAGCTCCGAAATCGGTGCGACGGCTGGACATTTAAAAGTATACATCGTATATTTTTAAATGGCACAGGTGATAGCCCGCCCAGGGAGCGGATGCGGACTCAGCGCCACGACGTGCTGCAGGAAGGGGAGTTCCCGGGATGACGCCAACCACAGAAAGTGCGGATGCAAGACGCTGGAAGGCTTTGATTTGGATTGCCGTTGCCGAACTGCTGGCCATGAGCGTGTGGTTCAGTGCCTCCGCGGTTACCCCGGCCCTCGTCCGCCAGTGGCATCTTGCTCTATCCGCCGTGCCCTGGCTGACGGCGTCTGTCCAGCTGGGATTCGTGGCGGGTGCGCTGCTCAGCGCAACGTTGGGGATCGCCGATCGCGTCCCGTTGAGGCGCCTGATGGCGCTGGGCACGTTTGGGGCGGCTGTCAGCACCGTGGCTCTGCTGGCCTTCCCCACCGGCGGCCTGGGCCCTTTTATCTTGCGCGTGGTGACGGGCGCGTGCCTGGCGGTCGTGTATCCCGTGGCCGTACAGTGGATTGCCCAGTGGTTCCCGCGCCAACGGGGACTGGCCGTCGGCATTCTGATCGGCGGTCTCACGATCGGGTCCGCCTTGCCCCATGTGATGACCAGCATGCCGCTCGCGCACCATTGGCAAGCGGTTTTGGCCGGCAGCGCCGGTTTGGCGGCCATCGGCGGTGTGCTGGTGCTGTGGGTGGTGCCCGAGCGGGCAAGTGCCGTCCGCCCTCCAGCCTTCCGGTGGAATCGGATCCGCCTGGTTATGCAGGATCGGCCCGTGATGCTGGCCAACCTGGGCTACTGGGGGCACATGTGGGAGTTGTATGCGATGTGGACATGGCTCCCGGCCTTTTTGCTGGCCAGTGAGGTCCCTTTCTGGCATGGGTCTGCGCTTATCGGGGTCATTAGTGGCGTCAGTTTTTTGGCCATTGGCGTGGCCGGCTTTCTCGGTGCCTTGGCTGGAGGATGGGCAGCCGACCGGTGGGGGCGCACCCGTGCGACCATCATGGCCATGAGCCTGAGCGGCAGCATGGCGGTCCTCATTGGATTGACCTATCGCGGAAGCCCGGCGTGGACCTTTCTCGTGGCGATCATCTGGGGCATCAGCGTCATCGCCGACTCGGCCCAATTCTCCACGGCGGTCACCGAACTGAGTGCGGTGGACCTCGTGGGCAGCGCATTGACCATCCAGATGGCCATCGGTTTTCTCCTGACCATTGGGTCCATCGACTTGGTCGGATGGCTGGCGCCCCTCTGGGGCTGGAATCACGTCATGATGCTGTTGGCCGTAGGCCCGTTGCTAGGGAGCATCGCGATGGCGCGTTTGCGCCATCGCCCGGAAGCAGCGCGATTGGCTCAGGGCTTGCGCTAGCGTAGAATTGTGGGGGGTCTGGCCACCTGATGCACTCACCCAGCCCGCGTCCGTTGGCCGATTCATTACAAGACTGGAGTGACGGAACCACGGACGGGGGCTGGAAGCAGGGGGGAGTTGTCGTGGAGCGGGAAGGGCAGCCGGTCAGGATGGCCATGGACGACATATCTAGTATTGTGTGTCCCATTCAAAGAGCCGCCACGTTGGTTGCCGACGTGGTTGTGATCGTTATATTGCGGGAACTGCAAGATGGCCCAAAGCGCTTTGGCCACTTTATTGGCGTGGGCATCAACCCCCGTTCCTTATCCAAGCGCTTGCAGCGGCTCGTCGATGAGGAGATCGTCACGCGAACTTCCTACGCCCAATCCCCTCCCCGGGTCGAATATGCCCTGACCGATAAAGGGCGCGCGGTGGCACCGGTCCTTCATGCCCTGCAGGAATTCGGCGAAGCGTGGTTGCCATGCAGAGCCGATGATCCCGAGAGGTTTCAGGAGGCGGTGCGCAAGCCGTGATGGGGCTGCCGGCCCTCAACTCGCGGCGGTGCTCGCCAGGTCGGCGGCTTAAGCCGCCCAGGGGGACGGCCCCGTCCGCTCCTGACCCCCCGCGGCCACACCCGTGCCCGAGCCATGGGAGGGCGCCGGATGGGCACGCGACCATCCGGCGGACCCGTTCGTCTTTCCCTACGTCAAATCAGCCCGAGGGCCGCTTCTTGCCCTCGGCGATTTGGACAAATCGCTTGGCATCCACAACCACCCGCTGGTGCTGCCCGCCGCTGATCCGGTCGATGCCGTCATGCGCCTCCACGGCAAACCACAGACGCCGCCCCTCGCGGCGCGTGAGCTCGGCCGTCACGGTCACCTCCAGGCCGGGTGGCGTCGCCGCCTCGTGACTGATATCGATGTGAGTGCCCACGGTCAGCTCCTCCGCATCCAGGTGAGGGGTCACCGCCTGAACGCAGGCCCACTCCAACAGCCCCACCAAGAATCCTGTGGCGAACACACGCGGCATGTTCTGGAACTCCGGCGCTTCCGGATAAAGCGCGGGGACCACTTTGGACTCGGGCACCGTGAACTGCATCACGTGCCGAATGCCCGGTTGCAACGACGTCTTCATTGATTACACCCTTTCTCGAAGAGTGGGTCACTCGCCCGGTCCAGGGGGCGGGGCCTTGCCGGGCCCGCGTCCCGCTGTGCCCACGCGATCGCGGCGGCGAGGGCGAGAACCAGGGCACTGACAAGTAGCCCGCCCTGGATTCCGCCCGCCGTCGGCGCCAGGAGACCGGCGGCAACCGGTCCGATGCTCTGGCCCACGCCAAACATCACGGTGAGGGCCCCGAGGGCTGCCGTCCACCCCTCGGCCGGCAGGTTGCGACGCGCCACGCTGGTCACCGCCGTCACGACGGCCAGAAAGGCGGAGCCGAACAGCAACGCGGACAAGAGAGCCCAGATGGCCGCGGATGACCACAGAGGCAGCATCGTGCCCGCCAGCACGACCAACATGGCTGCGGCGACACCGCGGCCCCCGGACGCCCTTCCCACCACGCCACCCCAAAGAAAGGCCGACAGCGCGGCCGCCGCACCCAGCGCGGTCCAAAACCAGGTGATTTCCAGGGTTCCTGCTCCATGATGCTCCAGCAGTGCAACAACGAAGGTCATGTATACAATGTAACCTAGCCCGTACGCTCCATACGCCACCAACAGCGGGCGGAGCATCTTAAGCGGCGTGCGCCCCCGGGCCGCGCGGGCCCGTTGCTCCCGTGCCCGGGGCAGAGCGGCCAGGCGGCGCACGGCCGGCACGGCCACCGCAAGCGCCACCACGCTCACCACCCCCAGGGCTTCCCAGGCCACGCGCCACGCGAGATCGGGCGCCCACGTCGCGAGGATCCGCGGCACCAGCCAGGCCGACACCACGATACCCACACCCGCCCCCCCGAAGTACGTTCCCAACAGCACGCTGGCGCGGCGTGGGGCATCCGTCTCGCTCGCTTCGGCCACCAGTCCCCCACCCACGACAAACACGACGCCACCACCCACGCCACTCACCAGGCGAGCCACGGCCAACACGAAGGTGCTGCTGGTGGCGCCCGTCCCCAGAACGGCAACCACCGTGACCACCAAGCTCACCAAAAATACGTGGGCGAGCCCCCATCGCCGACCGAGGGGCGCGGCCGCCAGTGCTCCCAAGAGATAGCCCAGACCGTTCGCGGTGTTCATGGCCCCCGCGGTCGCCAGCGACCATCCGAGCTGGCGAACCATGGCCGGCAGCACCAACGCGTAGGCAAACCGCGCAAATCCTAGTGCCACCAGCGGCCCTGCCGCCAAACCCGCCGCGCTCCAGAGAGGGGCCGGTCGTGGCACCGGGCCAGATACCGGCGTCATGCGTCGGAAGCCCTGGCAGGGTCATCGCCCGGGACCGCTGGCGCCAGCCCGAGGGACTCGCACACCAAGCGGGTGGCGATGCCGCGCGCGACCGCCACCATCGAGGGATCACCCGTCACCAGGACGCGGGCGTTGGCGCCGTCCATTAGCAGGAGCAGCTCCTGCGCCAGGGTGTCGGGGTTCCGGGCGCCGGCGTCCCGCGCCAGCCCGGCCAGGAGGGCCAGCCACCACGCCTTGTGCTGGCGGACCACCTCCCGCGCCGCCTGGTACTGGGGACCCACCAGTTCCGCAGCGGCGTTCAGAAACGGACACCCGCGACCGCCCGCCTCGGCCGACCAGGCTTCCAGCCAATCAAACACGGCCAGCAGACGGAGGGCGGGCGGTGCCGCGGACCGCTCCACCAGCCAGCGTTCCATCATCTGCTCACGCCCGCGATGCTGCGCTGCCAGTGCGGCGACCACCAAGTCCGCCTTGGACCGAAAGTGGCTGTACAGGGTGGGCTTGGCCACGGCCGCATGTCGGGCGATGGCGTCCACCCCCGACGCCGTGATGCCCTCCGCGTAGAACAAGTCGGCCGCCGCCGCCGCCATGCGGTCTCGGGTTCCCAATGCCACTGTATTCATGTCCACTATACTAACCGGTAAGTTCACCATGTCAACCCGGTAAGCCTCCGCACACCCTGCCGGGAGCGAGGGTACACACGAGCGGCCTGCCCGCCGCCGGAATCCGACGACGACAGCAAACCTCCAGGAAAATTCGGAATCGTGATAGAATCCCTTCGACCACGTGTATCCAACGACCCACCGGTGCAGAGCGGCCAGAGACTGAAATTGAGGGGGCCATCATGGACGAACAGACCCTTAAGCACCACTTTCTGAAGCAGCTCATTCATCACCATCAGGGGGCCGACGCAGAGACCCTGGTCCAGAAGACGGCCGACAGCGCAGGCGTGCACCCGGACACCTGCCGCGAGAACGTCCTGGATTGGCTCAACTATCTGACCGCCACCGGCCACCTGAAGCACAAGGGAGACACCATTACGGCCGCCGACGTCACCCACCTGCAGGCCGTGCACGAGTATCTCGAGATGCGGCGCGACGCCAGAGCCAGCATGAGCAGTCCTGGGCTGATGCTCTTCTTTACTGGCGAAGCGGGCTGGTGACGCGCTGCATCCGTTTGTAAGGCGGTTGCTGGCCGTTTAGCAGCTTCAGTCCCGCCGCCGTGAGCGCACCCAGACTCTGCTGAGGTCCCAAAGGAAGGGATCCGCGGTGGGGGGTTCCGGGCTGTCACAGCCCAAGACTCACCTCGCGGGCACTGGCCACAGATTCCATGGGCGCTGCGGACGGAGGGGACGGCGTGGCCGAGGTCGTGTTGTTTCATCACGTGCAGGGGCTGACCGAGGGGGTGCTGGCCTTCGCGGAGCACCTCCAGGCGGCCGGACACACCGTGTACACACCCGACCTGTTTAACGGTGCCCGCCCGCCCACGATCAAGGCGGGCGTGGCGCTCACGGAGAAACTGGGTGATGCGGAACTGAACCAGAGGGCCGATCGGGCCGTGACGGGGCTCTCGGCCCATGTGGTGTATGCGGGGTTTTCGTTTGGGGCGCCCAGGCACAGCGCTTCGCACAGACGCGGCCCGGCAGCCAGGGTGCCCTGCTGTACGAGGCGTGCCTCCCCCTCACCGGGGCGTGGGCGTTTGGCCCGTGGCGCGCCAGGGTGCCCGTCCAGATCCATGGCATGGACCGCGACCCCTTCTTCGCGCTTGAAGGGGATTGGGACGCCGCGCGGGAATTGGTGGCCACCGTCGGCGCCAGCCAGGGAGAGCTATTTTTGTATCCCGGCGACCGCCATCTGTTTACCGACAGCTCGCTCGCTTCTTGCGGCCCCGATGCCAGAGCCCTTGTCCTACAACGATCCCTCGCGTCTTTGGAGCGCCTGGGATAGCAGCGCCACGGGCTGGCGGCCTGCCCAGGCGGCAGTGCGTGCCGGGGCGTTCGCCAGCGGTCCCCAACGCAAAGCGGCTGGCTGGACGCAGGCCAGCCCCTGACGAGCCGACCCTTCGCCAGCCGGGCCCGCCGGTGGCACTCCCCCTCCCGACCCGCATACCGTAGCAGTCCAGCGGCAAGAGGGCTGGTCCATGTATGATGGGTCCAAAGCTGGCGCCGCCTCAATGAATGGCCCGACGCGGTGGACGATGATGAAGGGGGCACGGAATGCGACGCATTCGCATGGTAGTCACGGATTTGGACGGGACCCTGCTGAAAGCCGATGGCTCGCTGACCGCTGAGACGGGCGCGCGGCTGTCCGCGATGTCGCGCCGCGGCGTGCTGGTGGTGATTGCGACCGGCCGCAGCTGGCGCACGGCGCTTCGCGTTCAGCGGGATTTGGGGGTGCGGGGGCCCTTTGTAGCACACAACGGGGCGTACGTTTACGACACGCGGGGCCGCAACCAGTGGTACTCG
The DNA here is from genome assembly GCA_021846565.1 of Bacillota bacterium. GTDB lineage: Bacteria > Bacillota > Sulfobacillia > Sulfobacillales > JAIMBI01 > JAJZWV01. Next base: position 29,000 of record JAJZWS010000020.1, on the reverse strand, counting down.
AACCGGGTCCCGGTGGGCGAAGCACGTCGCATGCTGGCCTGGGCCACCACCCGCAACATCATGTTGCGGTGCTATCTGGGGGTGGGAGAGCCCGTGCTGTTCAACCTTATGACCACCGAGCACCGCCAGCACTTCCAGCGGCGTGAGGACCGGGTGGTGGACCATTTGGCCCGCACGCTGGACAAAAAGCCGCTGGAGCTGTTCCTGTTTGGCACCGACGAGGTGGACCAGTTTCTGGAGCGCTTCGGACCCAAAGGGTATGGTTATGAAACCTTGGTGTTCCCCCACCCCGACCGCGGCGTCCGCGAGGTGAGCGTCTGCGCCCCGGGGGTCGACAAACTGGACGGGGTGCGGCAGGCGTGCCAGCGCCTCGGCATCCAGTCTGATGAAGTCCTGGCTATCGGCGATGGCTTGAACGACGTCGCGCTCATGCGCTGGGCGGGCATGGCGGCGGCCATGGGGACCGGCCTCGACTCAGCCAAGCGCGTGGCCGACTACGTCACCACGCCCGACATGGCGGATCCGGTGTTGGACGCCATTCGCTGGGCCTGGGCCCGCTTTGGCTTAGAGCCGCCGTGGGAGCCGGGACCGGATCCGGTGGGATGACAGACGCAGCGCCGGCGGGGCGGCACGCATCTCGCGGACCCTTGTGAGTGCCGCCAGGCACTTGGAGGAGGCAGCCGTGGACGAAGGTTTCGCAGGCATGCCCCGCCACGTTCTTCGGCAGGCTCGCCGCTTGGGACACGACGGCGCGAACTGCTGGGGCCGGCCGCCCGACTCCTCCGGCGCCGGGAGCACCGGGGGTCACTTGTTCGGCAAGCCGCTCCCCGGCGGGCCCACCGCGTACGTTGCCCCAGTGAGGGCCATCAACGGCACGGCCGCCGTGCTGACGGGGACGCCCCCGACGGACGTTTTTCCGCCCAGGCGGACACTCGCGCGCAGGCCGACGGCCGGGGCTGCGCCAAGCTCCTCGACCGCAATGACGAGGTCCCCGCGATGCCGCCCGAGCCGCTGGCGGCGGCCCCCGATGCCTCCGAATCCCAGATTGACATCCTTGCAGGCGAGGAAACCCTGGGGCCTATAAATCTCCAGGTCTTTCGGAGCGGTTGGCACCCAGAGATCCTGCGGGGCGACTTGACCACCGCGGCGCAAAGGGACTCTGCTGGCCCCGCGGCAAGACCGGGCTTGATAAGGCGGCGGTCTGGGAGTGAGCTTCATCGAGCGGGTGTCCACCGCCCTAAGTGGTTGGCTGTGCACACGAACTCCTCGCCCGCTGTTTCCTGAAATGGGCGGACCGGCTGGCGTGAAGCGCTCCGCCTTCGAAAAGGGGAGCCCTCCTGTGAGAACCGTTCCGGTCCAGTCGCCCTCTCTCGGGGCGCGTGTGACTGACGATGGGATTGCGGGTCAGCCCGGTACGGGTTCAGCGCTTGCCGTCGGTTGGATTGGACCTCCGACCGATACTGTGCCTCGCCGCCGGTGGTAGACTGCCCGCAGTGCGGCGCTCTCCGGTTCATGAACGGCGGCTTTGTACAAGTGAGGGGGCTGAGTCTTGGGCGATCGACGTCCCGGTGACGTTCCGCGCGTGGCGGCGGCCCTGCCTCTCTATGCCTTGTACTTCGCCAATGCGATATCCCGGATCGGCGACACCCTGATGCTGTTGGCGTTGCCCTGGTTCGTGCTGCAGACCACAGGCAGCGTGGGCCTGACCGGTTTGGCCGCCGCGTCGGCCACCGCCGGCGTGGCACTAGCCGGCGTTTCGGGCGCGGTGCTGGTGGATGCCTGGGGCAAGAAGCGGGTAAGCGTGCTGAGCGATTTGCTGAGTGGCCTCGTGGTGCTCGGGGTTCCGGTGCTGTACCGGGCCCAGGCGCTGCCGTTTGGCGTGCTGTTGGCACTGGTGTTTTTGGCGGGCCTGTCCACCACGCCGGGCAACACCGCACGCACCGCGCTGGTTCCCCAGCTGGCGGACCGCGCTCACGCCAACCTGGACCGGGTGAACACGGTCCTGGACGGGGTGAACCGCATCGGCACGCTGGTGGGGGCGCCCCTGGCGGGCATCCTCATCGCGGTCATGGGTGCCCTCAATCTGTTCGCGCTAGATGGCATAAGTTTTCTGGCCTCCGCGAGCCTGCTCCTCCTCCTGATTCCCCACCTCGCCGCCTCCGAGCGTTTGACGCCGACCGCGCTGCGGACGACGATGGCCCATCTCCGCGAAGGGGTGCACTTCATTCGCCACCACCCCATGCTGAGAAGCCTGATGCTTGTGGTCATGGTGACCAACTTGCTGGATGGCGGGCTGTATTCGGTGCTGGCGCCAGCCTTCATTCGGAGCACATACCACAGCGCCGTCTTGTTTGGTGCGGTGGGAGGGGCTCTGGGCCTGGGTGCGGTCGTGGGCACGGTCCTCTACGGCTGGTTCGGCTATCGGCTCCCGCGGCGCGCCACGTTTGTGGGCGGATACCTGGCCGCTGGCGCGCCGCGCTTCTGGGTTCTGGCCCTGGTGCCCTGGGCCGCACCGCTGTTGCTGTTAACCGGCCTCTTGAGCATCGGCATTGGACCGCTCAACCCCGCGATCCATACCGCTATGTACCAGGCCGTTCCTCCGCGGCTCCAGCCCCGGGTGTTTGGCGCCCTCACCACCGGGGTCACCCTTGGGACGCCGGTGGGTGCTGTGCTGGCAGGCAGCCTGGCGGCGCTGGCCAGCCCGTGGGGCGCCATCCTAATTTTCTCCGTCCTCTACCTGGCCGCCACCCTGGCGCTGGCGGTGAACCCCTCGCTGAAGGGCATGACCGCATCCGGCCCGCCTGCGACGGCGGCACTGTGACACGCGGCCTCGCAGCCAACACGGGCGCTCTGGCCCAAGCGGTCAGACGCCGACCCATTGCGGAGAACCCAGATGACGCCCGTGGCAACCCGGCATCGACTCACGCCCGCCCTCCCCCCGCTTCCGAGAGCCTCGGGCATACACAACCACGTCGGACGGGCACTGCGGGGTGGGGTCGTACGCCGGCTCGAAACCCGCTGCAACGCGCCACGCCTGCACCCGACGCCGACGCTTGAGGACCGGTGCCAGGGTTTGGGACAGAACGGCTCGGCACACTTTAAAGCGTCCGCGGTGAGCGCCTCGGTCGTGTCTTCCGGCAGACGCCATCGTCTCGCGCTGCCCCACCGCGGGCATGGTCCCTGAATGGGTTCATCGTGCACGTATTGGTAGCGTCTGGCCGAGACCGCGACATGAGGGGTTGGCGTTGTGACCGCCTCTGGCTTGCGACGGAGGGTCGCCATGTCGGCAGCGCGCGCCTGATCTCCACCCTTCGCCGGGCGCCAAGCGCTGGACGGTTGCTAGACGGTGCCCGCCCCGTTTGCCAGATCGCCCGCCACCCGTTCCAGGTCGGGCGACAGCACCCGATCGTGATCCCACGGGGCCACGCGCTGGCGCACCCAGTCATACGCGGTGCGGGTCCCCTGGCCCAGCCGCTCGGGCCCCACCAGCTCGGCCGCCTGGGCGCCGCAAATCAGCTCAGCCGCGATCACCCAGGTTACATTGCGCAACACGTCGTGCGCCTTGACCGCGGACACCGACCCCATCGACACGTGGTCCTCCTGGTTGGCGGACGTGGGGATGGAGTCTACGCTGGCGGGATGGGCCAACACTTTGTTCTGTGACACCAGCGCGGCTGCGGTGTACTGCGCCACCATCAATCCCGAGTTGAGGCCGCCTTCGCGCACCAGAAACGGCGGCAGACCCGACAGCGCCGGGTTGACCATCCGCTCGATGCGCCGCTCGCTGACGTCCGCCAGCTCGGCGAGCGCGATGGCCAGGTAGTCCAGCACCAGCGCCACGGGCTGCCCATGAAAGTTGCCAGCCGACACCGCCGTGTCGTCATCCGCGAAAATCAGGGGGTTGTCGGTGGCCGAGTTAATCTCCCGCTCCACCACCTCGGCAATGTGGACGAGGGCGTCGCGCGACGCGCCGTGAATCTGAGGGATGCAGCGAAGTGAATAGGCATCCTGCACCCGGAGCTCGCCGGGGTGGGTGATGAGCCGGCTGCCCTCCAGCGCCTCCCGCAGGTGGCGCGCACTCAGCGCATGGCCGGGATGCGGCCGGATGGCGGCCACCCGCTCGTCGAAAGCGGCGGGAATGCCGCGCAGGACGTCCACCGTGAGCGCGGCGGCCCGATCCGCCCAGTCCAGCAGGGTCTCCGCCTGGGCCACGATGAGCGCGGCGTACGCCGTCATCATTTGGGTGCCGTTGATAAGCGCCAGGCCCTCTTTGGCCTCGAGCACCACCGGCGCGAGGCCAGCCTGGGCCAACGCTTCGGCACCGGTCATCCGCTCACCGCGCCACGTGGCAAATCCGCGGCCGGTCAACACCAGCGCCAGGTGCGACAGTGGCGCCAAATCGCCGCTGGCCCCTACCGACCCAAACCGGGGAATTTCGGGCACGATGTCGTGCGTCAAGAGGTCCAGGAGACGTTCGACCAGCACCGGCCGTGCCCCCGAGAAGCCTTTGGCCAGCGCGTTGGCCCGGAGCAGCACCATGGCCCGCGCGACGGGCGCGGGGAGGGCCTCACCCACGCCTGCGCTGTGGCTTTCAATGAGATTGACCTGCAGACGGCCGCGATCTGCCTCTGCAATCGCGACATCGCTGAAACGGCCAAACCCGGTGGTCACCCCGTACACGGGGCGGTCGGCGGCCACCGCTCGGTCCACGACCGCACGGCTCGCCACCATGCGTTCTTTCGCCGCGGGGTCCAAGACGGGCGCGGCGCCCGGGTGATTGGCCACAAAGGCCACGTCGGCGATGGTGAGATGTCCCCCGTCCAGCGCTAGCACCGGCCGCCTGGTCATGAGGACTCGGGGCGAATGACCGAGATGGCGCGGTGCACGGGCTGGAGGTGTTCGTCCCGCCGGGCTTCCACATCCTTGTGCGAAACGCTCGCGAGTGCGTCGGAGAACTGAAACAGGTCCACCCCCCGAAAATGCCACGCGTTGTACTGGTACGCCAAGTCGCCGGGGCTGTTGAACAGCGTGGCAAACCCACCCCACTGGCTCTTCTTCTGGCGTTCCACGTCCTCGGCCGTAATGGCGACGCGCGCAAGTTCTTCCGCCAGTACCTCGGCCAGCCGCTCCGGGTGGGGGGTCTCGCCCCCCATCGACGAATAGGCGTAGGTGGTGGCGGCCGTGTAGTGCGCGCCGAACCGGTCGTTGATCAGCCCCTCTTCGTAGAGGCGGCTCCACAGCGGGGACGCCTTGCCCAACAGCACGCCCCACATGACGTCGCTGACCACTTCCCGGGTCAGGAGGTCTTGGCCCTCGAGTCGGCTGACCGGGTCTTTATAGCCAATGGATACCAGAGGAAGCGACACGGGCATCACCTGCTCCACCCACGCCTCGGCCACCGGGTCCGGTTCGTCGGGCAGGTAGCGGACGATCTCGGCCTGGCTCTCGGTGAGCCCCTTGTCCCACTGGGCCTCGGCAATCTGGTCGATCACCTGCTGGGGGTCGAGATCCCCGACGACGAACAGCAGCATGTTGCTGGGATGATAAAACGTCTCGTAGCACCGGTACAGCACGTCCGGCGTAATGGTTCGGATGGACGCCACACTGCCGCCGATGTCAAGCCGCACCGGATGCTTTTGGTACAGGGCCCGCATCAGGTTGGAGTGCACCCGATCCCCGGGCATGTCCAGGTACATCCTGAGCTCCTGCTCGATGATGCCCTGCTCCTTTTGGACGTTCTCCTCCGTAAAGTGCGGACGCTGCACCAGGTCCATCAGGATAGTCAGGCACTCTGCCACCCGATCGGTGGTGGAGAACAGATAGCTGGTCGTGAGGTATTCGGTATAGGCATTGGTGGACGCCCCCAGCGCGGCAAATTGGTCCATGACATCGCCCTCGGGCTTGGCAAACATTTTGTGTTCCAGAAAGTGCGCGATGCCGTCCGGCACCTCCAGATCGGCGCCCGTCGTCGGCACGCGGAAGTGACTGTCGATGGACCCGTAGTACGTGGCAAACGTCGCGTACGTGCGGCGCTGGCCAGGCCGGGGCATCACGACCACCTCGAGCCCCGACGGCAGCGTGGTGCGCACCACCGTTTCGTCTACCAGCGGATCATGATACCGGGAGGCGGACGTCGTGACCCTCTCCTTTCGCGGTCAAAAAGTACACCGTGTCCAGCGACACGCCTTCGGCCACCCGCCTGATGTCCTCGACGGTCACGCGCTCCAGCGCCGGGATGAGATCCGCCGGCAAGAGGCCCCCTCCCATGAGGAGGCGCTGCATCTGGAGGCCAATCAGGGACCCGGGAGAATCCTCGGTCGTTTTGAGGCTCGTCACGTATCCCCGCCGGGTGAAGTCCATCTCCTGCTCGGTGATGCGCCCCGCGGCCATGTCCGCCACCTGCTGCTCGGTGATGCGCATCGCCTCGCTGAAATCCTTGAACTCGATGCCCGCGCCGATGTGCATCAGGCCCAGAACGCCGTCGACGCGGGCATACGCGTAATAGGCCAGGCTGGCCTTTTCCCGGACGTTGACAAACAGCTTGCTGTGGCTGAAGCCTCCTAAGATCCCCGCGTACATCATGAGCGCTGGGTAGTCCGCATCGGGCAGGCGCGCCCCGGTCGTGTAGCCCAGGTTGAGCTTGCCCTGGTTCACCTCCTGCTCATCCACCACCAGGTTGCGCTGGTGCAGGCCCGGCACGGGGGCCATCGGCGGCATGCCGACGCCGGCGGGGCGTGGCTGCCAGGTGGCCCGCACCGCGCGCTCCAGCGCCTCCCCGTCCAACGCCCCCACCCCAAAGAACAGCAGGGGTGCCTGGCGCGACACCTCCCAGTACCGCTCGGTGACCGCCAGCGGCGTGACGGTGGCCACATCCTCCACGCGCCCGTAGCGGGACAGGCCAAACGGCCGCCCCTCGGCCATCACCTGCATGAGGCGCAGGGTGGCGTATTGAGCCTTGTCGTTGATGATGCCCTGGATGCGGCGGGTCATGGTCTCCTGTTCCTGAGCCACCGCCTCGGGCGGAAATGTGCCCTCGACCAGGTGCGGCTCCGACATGACGTGGTTTAAAAACTCGATGCCCGCTGCGAGCGTGTCGGGGTGGCCAGGCAAAAAGCGCCCGTCGGGCATCTCAAGGTGACAGGACACCAGTTGCTGGTCCCCGACTTTTTCCACGGCCGCCCGAAAGGCGGCGCCATAAAGCTCTTCCAGGCGCATTTCCATCGACCGCCAGTCAGGCCAGCGGCGAGCACCCCGGCGCAACAGGGACGGCACCAGCGCCGTGACGCTGGCGGTGTCTTCGGCGAGCGGCGTGATCCACACCGCATGCAGCGAGATCGTCTTGAACCGATCGGTGGCATGCGTGTATACACCGATGCCCTGCTCCGTCGCGCCCACAAATGCATTGGGGTCGTGATTCGGCTTATCCTGTCCCAGTCCGCGCACTCCTTCGCCTGTCAAGTTCGGCGGCGTCAGCTGGCCCGCTCAATCGGGCCCACCAGGTTCAACAGCTCCTCGGCTTCCAGCGTCTCCTTCTCGATCAGGGTCTGCGCAATGCGGTTCAGCACCTCGCGGTGCTTCTCCAGGATTCGCTTGGCCCGCTCAAACTGCTGCATCACGATGCGGCGCGCCTCTCGGTCAATCGCCGCCGCCACTTCCTCGCCGTAGTCGCGGTCCCGCATAAGGTCGCGACCCAAAAAGACTTGGTCGTGCCGCGTGCCGTACGTCATGGGCCCCAGCTCGTCCGACATGCCGTACTCGGTGATCATGCGGCGCACCAGCTTCGAGACTTTCTCCAAGTCGTCCGAGGCGCCGGTCGAGATTTCGCCAAACACCAGCTCCTCGGCCGCCCGGCCCCCAAGCGCCATCGCCATCTGGTCGAGGATCTGATCCCGCGTCAGGAGGTACCGGTCCTCCTCCGGCAAGGGCAGCGTGTACCCCATGGCCATCCCACGTGGGATGATGCTCACCTTGTGAATCGGGTCGCCGTGCGTCACCAGCATCCCCACCAGGGTGTGGCCCGATTCGTGGAACGCGACCGCGCGCTTCTCCTTGTCGCTGATAACACGCGACTTCTTCTCGGGGCCACCCATCACGCGCTCGGCGGCCTCTTCGAAGTGCTCCATGTGAATGCGCTTGGCCCGCTTGCGGGCAGCTAAGAGCGCCGCCTCGTTGGCCAGGTTGGCCAAGTCCGCCCCGGTGAACCCCGGCGTGCGCTTGGCAATGGTCTCCAAACTCACGTCCTGGTCCAGCGGCTTGCCGCGGGTGTGCACTTCCAGAATCGCTATCCGGCCCTTGACGTCGGGACGGTGCACCACCACCTGGCGGTCAAACCGGCCCGGCCGCAGCAGGGCCGGGTCCAGCACGTCGGGCCGGTTGGTCGCGGCAATCACGATGATGCCCTCGTTGATGCCAAACCCGTCCATCTCCACCAGCAGCTGATTGAGGGTCTGCTCCCGCTCGTCGTGGCCGCCGCCGTAACCAGCGCCCCGCATCCGGCCGACCGCGTCAATCTCATCGATGAACACAATGCAGGGAGAGTTTTTCTTAGCCTGGTCAAACAAGTCCCGCACGCGGGACGCGCCAACGCCCACAAACATTTCGACGAAGTCCGAGCCGCTGTCGGAGAAGAACGGCACGCCCGCCTCGCCAGCCACGGCGCGGGCCAAGAGGGTTTTGCCGGTGCCGGGCTCACCAAAAAGCAACACGCCCTTGGGGATGCGTGCGCCCAGCTCCAGATATTTCTTGGGATAGCGCAGGAAGTCGACGATCTCGGCCAGTTCCTGCTTCTCTTCTTCGACGCCGGCCACGTCGTCAAACGTGACGCGCCGGCGTTCTTCCGTATGCATGCGGGCGCGGCTCTTCCCAAACTGCATCACGCGGTTGCCGCCACCCTGCGTCTGGCTGAACAGGAGATAGAGAATCCCGGCCACAAACAACAGCGGCAGGAAGTTGCTCGCGAGCGACAGCCAGAAGGACGTGGTGGCCGGCGGCAGAATGGTCACGGCGATGCCGTCGGTCATGAGCGCATTGCTGACCGAGGTTGTGCCCCCCGAGTCATAGATGCTTTGGTACTTAGAGCCATTTTGTTCTGTGACGGTGATGGTGCTGCTGGACGGATTCATCGTCACCGAATGAATCTCACCCGCCTTGGCCATCGTCATCATCTGACTGATGGGCCGGGTGGGAATCGTGGGCGTCTGGGAGCTGAACAGTTCCATCAGCGTCGCCACAAACAGTACCACCAGGACAATGGTCACAATGCCCCTCAGCCAACGGCCGCCTGCCATGCCGCACCTCCCGTTCACAACCGCGCGGCGCCCGCGCACAAGAAAACTGGCCGACCCGCAGTCGGCAACCGGATTATAGCATACCGCGACCGCGCCAGCGGTACGGGACAACTGGGTGCCGGGCTCCACTCGTTGACACCCGGCTTCAAGTAAACTAAACTAAACCTAGTCGGTATTCCAGGGGGGGATGGTCCGTGCGAGTCGTCAACATTCATGAGGCCAAGACCCATCTGAGCCGCCTCGTGGAAGATGTGGCCACGCGGCGCGAGCCCATCGTGATTGCCAAGGCGGGCAAGCCTATGGCCCGCCTAGTCCCGCTGGTCCCGGAACGTCCCCGGCGGGTGTTTGGACTTTTGGCCGGGCAGATCCGGATCGCGGACGACTTTGATGCTCCGTTGCCGGACGACGTGCTGAAAAACTTCGAAGGCTCAGAGCTGTGAACCTCTTGCTGGACACGCAGATATACCTTTGGGCCGTTAACAATTCTCCGCGGCTCCGCCCGCATGCCCGCAAGCTGGTCCAAGCTGCCGACGAAGTGTACGTCAGTGCCGCGTCCATTTGGGAAGCCTGCATCAAGATGATGCTCGGCAAGCTGGACGCGCCCATCGCGGGGCTGGTCCACAACATCACCGCGAGCGGGTTTGCCGAGTTGCCGGTGCTCGCCATCCACGCCATAGGGGTGACGGAGCTTCCCCCGATCCATCGTGACCCGTTCGATCGCCTGCTCGTGGCTCAGGCCCAGGCCGCCGCGCTTCATCTGCTCACGGCTGACGCCATCTTGGCCAACTACTCCCCCCGAGTGATCGTCGTACCGTCTTAGAGCGCGGCGCCCACCTCACGGGGGAGCTGCGGGCTTACCGGCGGGTGGCCGCACCCACGCCAGCGCCCAAGCTGCGTCGTTGACCCGGGGCGTCAGCCGGGCCGCCACTGCGAGCCCGGGCACCGCCGCCACGCCGTCCGCGTCCACGACCACCGGCCACAAGGGCCTGAGCCGCCGCGGCACCCGCGCGTCCACAAACACATCCTGCAGCTTCTTCGTGCCTCCGGCGAGGGCAATCCGATCGCCCGCCTGCCATCCGCGCACCGTCAGTGCGGGGACTCGGCTCACCAGGACCCTCCCCAGGTGAGGCGGCGGCGGTTCGAGCGGGCGGGACGCATCAGGGACGTCCGCCACCCACAGCTGTCCGTCCGGCAGCGCGGTCATACCCGGCAGCGCGAGCGGCCGCTCGACGAAGGGCACCGGATCGGGCGGTGGTCCGGCAATCCACAGATCCTCCCCGTGCCAGGCCACCTGGTGGCGGCGGGGCCACCCGGTCGCACCCTGGCGGGCGGCGCGCACCTGCTCCTCGGTGAGGCCAAACCCGAGCGTTTGGGCCACCCGGCGCAGCACGCGGTCCAGAAGCGCCGGCGGCAGCGGGCGGGCCCCCGCCAGGCGTTGCTGGCCCGGTGCCACATCCCGGTCCCAGTGGCCGCTGAGCCAGGCGGCCGCCTCTTGGTCCGCCCAGTCCTCCAGTTCGCCGGCGGACTGGGTCAGCCTCATCACGGCATCGGCCACCCGCGGGTTGTAGGTGTCCGCCAGGTGGGGCAGCAGCTCATGACGGATGCGGTTGCGGACGGCTCGGCGCGACTGGTTGGTGGCATCTTCACGGCAGGGAATGCCGGCGCCTTCGCGCCACGCCGCCAGCTCTGCGCGCGACCATGGGAGCAGGGGGCGCACCACGGGGCCGGCCACGGGCCGCATGCCGGCAATGCCGGCCACGCCCGTGCCGCGCAGGATGCGGTACAGCACCGTCTCGACCTGGTCATCCCGGTGGTGGGCCAGCACCAGCCTGCCATCCGAGCCGGCATGGCGCAACAACGCGGTCCGGCGCACGTCGCGGGCGGCCATCTCCCACGATTCGCCGCCACGCGGGGCTACGGTGACCCGGTCGACCACACACGCGATGCCCAGGCCCGCACTCCAGCGGCGCACCAGGTCGGCATCGAGGTCGGCATCCTCGCCGCGGTGCCCGTGGTGCACGTGCACCACCGACAGGTCCCAGCCAAAAGACGGGGCGGAGCGCGCCAACAACCCCAACAGCGCCATGGAATCCGACCCGCCCGAGACACCCGCCACCACCCGCCCGCCGTAGGGCAGCCAGCCCTCGTGCTCGAGCGTGGTGTGAAAGTTTTCCCACAGCCCCGCGCTGCCCACACTCCTTCCGCTGTGCCTCCGGTGTGCCTCCGGTGTGCCTCCGACGCTCCACGACACCTCATCCCCGGGCTCCCGCCACGTGCCGCGATGTGATTCGCCGCCACTCCCCGATAATCTGACCGCCGACGCGTTCCGGCATCGCCACCGGCGTCCCGCTGACCCGAATCACCATGACCAGCGCGTCGTCACGGGCCGCGCGTTCCTCGTCCAGGTCCAGCATGAGCGCCAACAGGGTCTCGGCCATCACGTCGGGCCGCTCCACCGTGACCGTCTCGAGGTAGCCCGCCAGCCGCTCCTCCCCGCTGGCGTCAGGAACCACCAGCGCGCCATCCGACACCATCACGACCACGTCACCGGCTTCTAATTTACGACAGACCGGCGTGACCTGCACCGAATCCAATATCCCGACCGGCAGGCTCTCTCCGCGAATCACCTCCACCTGGCTGCCACGCACCAAAAACGTCGGCGCCGCCGCCACTTTCAGGAGCTGCCCCTCGTGTTCATCCAGATCCACCACCATGACGTCCAGCGTGGCAAACCGTTCTGCCGGGTCGCGCACCAACAGCGCCGTGTTGACCGCGCGCACCGCCAAGGTTTCCGAAAACCCGGCACGCAGCATTTCTTCCAGGAGGGCCAGCGCGGCGGCCGACTCCCAGGCCGCCTCCTGGCCCACCCCCATGCCATCCGACAACCCAATCGCGACGCGCCCGGGCATCACTTCCTGCACCAGATGCGTGTCGCCGCTTACCACGGCCCCGCCGCGGGCCCGCTTCGCGACGCCCACGGAGAAGGCCAGTCGGCGCTGCACGGACTTGGGCCGTTTTAGTTGCGCGGTTTCGCGCGCCATGTCCTCTACCAGGTCGGCCATGGCGTTCAGCTGCCGACGCACCAGTTGGCGAGTGTCCATCAACAGGCGGTCGCGGCGCTCCAGCCGGCCCTGCTCCACCCCCACCCGATTCACGGCCTCGGCCACGCGCTCGGGCTTGATGCATCGACCATCCAGTTCGGCGGCCACCAGGGCTGGTCCAACCGACTGCCGCCGAGATCGGTCCAACAGGGTCCTGACACCCGCCACGCTGGCGTCGCGCCGCATCTCCCAGCACTGGCCGTAGAGAGAGCAGCGTCGGCATACAGCGCTCACCACCGCGGGCACGGCGTCGGGCGGATGGTCCTCGGTCATGCCCTCAGCCGTTTGAAAAAGACGGGCCATCTCGCCTAGCACGCGCGCCAAATCCAAGATGCGTTCCTGGACGCCCGGCGGATCGCGGGGGGCGAGCTGGGTGGCCCGGGCACGGAGCCACCGCACCGCCGCCGTTGGCAGCAGGGAAAACGCCGCCGCCCCGAGGGCCATTGACATGAGCTCCGGGAAAAATAGCCGCGGCGACGACAAGAAGACGGCGTACGCCACGGTGGCCCCCACCAGCAGGACGCCGGCGGCCCTCTCAAACCGCCCCCGGGCCAACCCGGCGACAAACCCCGCCACCGCCAGCATGCCCACGCTGCCCAGGACGCCCGTGGCCCGGAGTACCGACACCACCCCCAGGGTGGCGCCCGCCAGCGCCCCGCCGGCCGGCCCGCCGACACTGGCCGCCAGCAGCACCGCCGCCGTCCCGACGGTGAATCCCGGGAGAAACCATCCCCAGTGAAATCCCTCCAGTCCGGAAAACATCGCCGCCGCGCAGTACAGGACCACGGCCAGCGGCACGGCCTCCCGCCCGCGAGGGACGCCCGCGGCCACCCAGGCGACGGCGGCGGACATGCTCAGCACGGCCGACACGCCCATGGCGGCCGCCAAGCCTGCCATGGGGGCGTCGGCGGCCGCCAGCACCCACCCCAGCACCACGAGCGGCACCGCCCCGAGGCCACCCAGCCCGGCGGCCGCCCACACCGGCCAGCGCGCCCGCGGCAGCGACCAGAGCCCCAGGCCCATCAGGAGCAGCAGCAGGGCCGGGTGCCAGCCCACCGCCAGCGCGGTCCCAGCAGACGCCCCCCCCAGCGCCGGCCCCAGTGAGCCGCGGTCGGTCTGCCACACCACGACCACGAGTGCCCACGCGAACGGCGCCGCGTGGGCGTACAGCGTGGCTTGTCCCAATATCAGGGCCAACAGCGAGATCCCGAGGGCCAGCGGCCAGCGCGGCCAGTGCCACCCATTCCAGGGGATGCGCGTCGTGGGCTTTGGCACGTGTACCGCCACGGTGATCCCTCCCGATGGCGGCAACCGTCTGCACCGACGACCGCCATGGCCACGGTAACAGCCCTCTCCGTGGAAACCTGACAGGCTTTGGCGGCACGGTGGCAAATCGCCCGACACATTGTGGGGCCCGCCCCGGCTGAACGACGGCACGTGTCGGCTGGCCCCACACGGTTGGCCACGCCACCACTCACGGGGCCACTGCCGCCCCAAGTCGTGCCGTCCCCCTCTGCCCCATGGCGAGGCATCACCCCAAGCCGCCAGAGAGAAAATGCAGGACGCCGAGGTAAGGAGAACGGATGGCCCGCTCCGCGCTTTGCGAGCACGCACACGAGTGGTACACTGGTTTGCGTGAGGAGGGGTTCCATGGCGCGGACGAGAAACATCACGCTCAGCGTGCCCGACGATCTCTTGAAGCGAGCCAAGTGGCTGGCTGTCCAAGGCGACACATCGGTATCGGGACTTCTCACCAGCTATCTAGAGCGAATCGTCGAGGAACATGACAACTACGCAGCGGCGCGGGTGAGGGCGCTAGCGCGACTGCACGCGGGATTCCCCGTGGGCGTGGTCGGCAACTCCTATGCCTGGTCACGAGAGGAACTTCATGAGCGCGAATGAACGTGAGTTTGTGGACAGCAATGTCATCGTCTATGCACATGATCGGTCTCCAAAATCCGCGAGCGAACAGGCCAAAGCCCGGGAACTCATGGAGCGGCTGTGGTTGCAGGGTAACGGATGTGTGTCCGTTCAGGTCCTTCAGGAATGCTTTGTCACGGTAACACGGAAGCTGGTGCGTCCCCTCGACGTGGATCAGGCGTATGCCCTGCTGGAGGACCTGACGGCGTGGCGGGTGCACTCGCCGAATGCTGAGGACGTTTTGGCGGCGGTTCGCATTCACCGCGAGCACGTCATCTCTCTGTGGGACGCGCTCATCGTCCAGAGTGCCCGTGCGCTCGGCTGCGCCACCTTATGGACCCAGGACTTGAATGACGGGCAAGTTATCGAAGGGGTGCTGGTGCAGAATCCGTTGCGGTAGGGCCAACAAAGTCTGGTTCTTCGAGAAGCGGGGTGTCGCCCGGCGTAGTCGCGCACCTACACTTCGCTAACGTTCCGACGTCCGGCTCGACAGCCTTCGTCCGCCCTTATACAAGGGCTGGCAGGGTTTCATCGCCCGATCTCAAACCCTTCGGGCGAACGACGACGGGTGCTGCAGGCTGGGGAATGCACCCTCGCCGCTGCGAAGCGTCGCTATGGACAGGGCGTAGTGCGTGTGGCTTACGAGTGGTCGCACGCGCGGGTCGCCCGCCGACTCGGCTGCGGGTGAGGGCTTTCGGCCGCGTCGGGCCCGCTGGGCCCGGGGTGCGTCTCAACCTCGTCTAGGCCCCACGGACGTACCAGACACTCGCCACCCCATAGCCCGCGGCCGCCAGCACTTCGGTGAGGGTGCCGGCCGCCGTGCGCACCGGCACAATGGCCAAGACCGCCTCGGCGGCGAGGGCCTGGCGCTCAAACCGGTCGACAGCAAAGGGGGGCGCCGTATCAAGTGCCAGCGCCACGGGACCGCCTGGATCGTAAACCGATGGCGCCGACCCCACCAGCATGGGGAGGGGCTCCTCCTCGGCGGGCACCGGGCTCTCCGGTGGGTCCAACGGCCGCACCCACCACGTCGCCTCCTGGCGAAACGCCCGGTCTTGCAGCATCGCGTTCTTGGCGCCATCCCGCCCGGCCGACACCACGATGAGGCGGTCTGGCCGGCTCACCCGTGCAGCGGCGGCCACCGATTCCAGCAAGGCGCCCCCCACCGTGCGCCACCAATCCGGCGCCGCCACATAGAAGTCATCCACCAGCCATGAGGCTTTGTCGTCTAGTGCGAACGGCGGCACCCTCACCCGGTGGTTGGCGATGGCTGCCCCGACGACAACCCCGCGGGACTCCGCCACGAAGGCGGTATGGTGCCCGTCCGCCAGACAGGCCGCAAGAAACGGCGCGTGGTGCATTCGGGCATCGGCTGCGGGCCGCCAAAACACGGGAGAGTACGCTTGGTAGATGCGCCGGCGAACGTCCGCGAAGTCGGCAATGGCGCCCGCGTCGTCGGCGCGGGCGGGCCGAACGGTGAAGTCCTGGGGCATCGCCCGTCAGGACCAGTGGCGCTGCACAAACGTCAGGCGGCCCGATCCCTGCTGGTACCGTCCGTAGTGCCCCGGATTCTTCTTATAGTAGTCTTGGTGGTAGGATTCGGCCGGGTAGAACGGCGCCGCCGGCAGGATTTCGGTCGCGATGGGACGGTCGAACCGGCCGCTGGCCGCGAGCGCTGCCTTGGACCCCTCGGCCAACTGCCGTTGCTCTTCCGTGTGGTAGAAGATGGCTGCCCGGTACGACGAACCCCGGTCGACAAACTGGCCGCCGGCATCGGTCGGGTCAATCTGCTGCCAAAAAAGCTCCAGCAGCCGCTCGTATGGCATCTCCCGCGGGTCAAACGTGATCTGCACGGCCTCACGGTGGCCAGTCACCTCGCTGCACACCTCTTCGTAGGTGGGGTTCACCGTGGTGCCACCGGTATAGCCCGACACCACGCGCCTGACCCCGGGCCACTGGTCAAAGGGGTGAACCATGCACCAAAAGCACCCGCCCGCGAACGTGGCCACGGCCAATGACTCGTCGTGTCCTAGACTCTCGGTCATCACGACACCTCCGTGTCGCCGGTGGGCTTCTCAGCGCCACCGGCATACTGGTCGCGCACCGTTGCCGTCCGCCCACGCAGCGAACACACCACGTGATGGCATTCGACCCCGGTGCGGCCCCCTCCGAAAACCACGTGGCTCATTTTATGACAACGCCCACCACTGGCGGAAGGGCCCCGTGGGATCTCCGCGTCTCTCATGAGTGCCAGGGATCCGACAGAGAACGCGCGGGAAGCCGTTGGGCCGTGAGCGGACGCAGCCCACGTCTGGGCCGATGGCCCACCCATCGAAAACGTTGGACACGCACATCCATCGCAGTCCGGCGGACCGTCTTGGTTCCGGCGCTGCCCACTGCGGCCGCGGTCACGCAGGAGAGCCGGAGCAGGCCGCGCGAAGCCGGTCATTGGCTGCTGTGGCCAGCAGGGTGGGCGGAACGCTGGGCAGTAGCCACTTGCGTCGCAGCCGCGCCGCCCTGGTTCTACGACTGATGTGAAGGATCGCCCGTTCGTAGATACGCTTCCCACCGTTGGGGAAAACCCATGCGCACCGGATTCACTTCGGGACCCTGGGCTCCAATCAACGCCTCCAACTCCGCGACGAACCCTCGGCCTACCGCTTGCATATGGCTTGGCGCCCTGGTATTATCGTATTCACTTGAATACTTGAGGGGTGAGCCGATGCGTGACGACCATCGCGCGTGGAAGGACGAGGTGTACGGCCACGTGGCGCGCATGGGCAAGGCGATGGCCAGCCCACGTCGGCTGGAGATCCTGGACCTGCTGGCGCAGGGTCCGAAAAGTGTGGAGCAGCTGGCCGGGGAGCTTCTGGCCAGCGTCGCCAACACCTCGCAGCATCTGCACCAGCTGAAGGGCGCCCGCTTGGTGCGGTCGCACAAGGCTGGCACCTACGTGATCTACGAGTTGGCCGGCCCAGCCGTGAATCGGCTGCTGGAGTCCGTAGAAGTGGCGGGAGAGTCCCTGCTCCTGGAGCTAGGGGTCGCCCGGCAGCAGTACTTCCCCGACCCGGCCGATGCGGACCCCGTGCCGCTCGGCGAGCTCCAGTCCCTGATGGCGTCCGACGCTCTCTACCTGATTGACGTGCGGCCGGTGGCGGAGTATGCCGCTCAGCACCTGCCTGGAGCCGTTTCCGTCCCGCTGCCCATGCTGGCCGAGCACTTCCGCGGCTGGCAGGGTCAAAAGCCCGTGGTGGCGTATTGCCGGGGCCGCTACTGCCTGTACGCCCGCGACGCCGTTCGCTACCTGGCCCAACAGGGCATCGCTGCACGCCGCACGGAAGCCAGCGTCCGCGACTGGCCCCCAAGACCCCAGGCCATAGGCTGAACGCATCGCGTCGGAGGGACCGGACACCCATCCCCTCGACGGAAGGACCAATGCGGCTTTCACAAGCTTAGGGGGCTGACCGATGATTTTTCGCCAGTATCTGCACACCGAACCGGTGGTGGCGGCGTCCTATCTGTTTGGGTGAGGCAGCCAGGGCATCGCGGCAGTGGTGGATCCACTCCCTCATACGGCTCCATATCTCGATGATCTGGCAACGTTGGGACTCAAGTTGCGGTTCGTCGTGGACACGCACACGCATGCCGACCACCTGTCGGGCTCGCGGGCCCTGGTGGCTGCCACCGGTGCCACCTACGTCCGGCATGCCGATGCCCCCGTCCGATCTCCGGTTCGGCGGGTGGTCGATGGCGATCATCTGGACATGGGCAACGTGGACGTCGCCATCTGGCACACCCCCGGCCACACGCCGGATCACGTGAGCCTCGTCGTGACCGACCGGCGGCGCGGGCCAGATCCTTGGTTCGTACTCACGGGCCACGCTCTGATGATTGGCGACGCCGGCCGGCCGGACCTTGCGCCCGTGCAGGGCGCCGAGGCCCTGCAGCAAAGCCTGGCGAAGCTCCTGACGCTGCCGGACTATGTTGAGGTGTATCCCGGTGCCTTCAGCGGATCCACCTGAGGCCGCGACCTAAGTGGAAAGGTCGTTTCCACCATTGGCTTTGAGCGGCGCTTCAACCCGGCGCTCCGTCCCCGTACGCCCGATGCGTTTTTAGAGTTCATCCTGTCCACCCTGCCTGAGAAGCCGCCCAACTTCGAGGCCGTGGTGGCGGCCAACACCGAGGTGGGCGCGCCGTGACGCAGTCCGCCCCAGCCACCCCGGGACTTTCCAAGAACCGGACTCAGTTTCTCTGGCTGTCGGTCAATGTCCTCTTGGTGGGTGGTGTGCTGGGCACCGAGCGTGCCGTCGTACCTCTCTTGGGCCGCGACGTGTATCACGTCGCGGCCGCCCTGGCGCTGTCGTTCATCGCCTCGTTTGGCCTCACCAAGGCGTTCGTGAACATGGGGGCGGGCCGGTGGTCCGACTCCGTGGGCCGCCGCCCGCTCCTCATTGCGGGGTGGCTCGCAGCCGTCCCGCTGGTGGTGCTGCTGCTGCTGGTGCATGCGTGGTGGGCGGTGATTGTGGCCAACGTGCTGCTGGGGGCGAACCAGGGTCTGGCCTGGACCATGACCGTGACCGCTCAGCTGGACCTGGTGCGCCCGAACGAGCGCGGGCTCTCCATGGGGGTCAACGAAGCGATGGGGTATCTGGGCGTGGCACTGGCCACGGTGGCCACCGGCTTCCTGGCCGCCCACGGCCACCTCACCACCCGGCCGTTTTACCTGGCGGGCGCCATCGTCCTGGTGGGCGGCATCCAGAGCCTGGCCATCATTCGGGAAACCCACGGGCATGTCCCGCCCGCCCCCGCCGCGGAGGGCGTCCGGCCCTTTGGCCGCATCCTGGCGCACACCACCTGGGGGCATCCGGCGCTGTCCTCACTCACCGTCGGCGGGTTTGTCAACAAGCTCGCCGACACCGTGGCCTGGGGCCTCCTGCCGCTGTACTTCGCCAGCGCCCACGAGTCGGTGCCGGTGATTGCGCTCCTGTCAGGCATCTACGCGGGCGTGTGGGGACTCGGACAGTTTGGCACCGGCCTCTGGTCCGACCACACCGGCCGCAAGCCGCTCATTGTTTCCGGCCTCTTGTTGGTCGGTCTGGGTTTGGCCGCCATGATCCTGGTCACCGGGACCATCCCCTGGGCGGCCGCCGCCGCCACGATGGGACTGGGAATGGCGATGGCCTATCCCGTCTTAAACGCCGCCGTGGCCGACGTGGCGCCCCCGCACGAGCGCGGCGCGGTGCTGGGGGTCTATCGGCTGTGGCGGGACGGCGGCTATGCCGTCGGGGGCGTGGGACTCGGCCTGCTGCTGGCCGCCGTCGGCATGCGGGCGAGCCTTTTGGTCGTGAGCGTCCTGGTGCTGGCCGCGACCGGATTCATCGCGTGGCGCCTGCCGGAAACCCACCGGGCGGCGGTCCGGCAGCCCTAGACGCTTTGCCCGCGTGTCCCGGCGAAGGCACTCCGCAAGTAGGCTGTCCACCGCAAGCCACGTTGCGCGGTCACGTGGCGGCACACGCCATCCGCCCGTTGGACGCGCCGGCGCGCACGAGGAGTACTCTTTATGCCCAGACGCACGCTCCCGCGATCACGGGGCCGTTTGGGGACCGAAGGTTGGCCAAACCTCGTTGGCGGGCGTTGCGCCGCGACGTATTCTTAGGCTGCGGCAACCCTCTTGAGCCCGGTAACCCGGGTGGGGAAAGAGAGGAGAACTCATGGACGCCGATGTGCGAGGGAGACAGCGCCTGGCACATTTCCGGCGGGCGCTGGCTCAGTTGCGGGCAGCCGTCGACTTGGCCGCCAACCGCCCGCTCTCAGAGCTGGAGCAACAGGGTGTGGTCAAGTCTTTTGAGTTGACCTTCGCGCTGGCTTGGAACACGCTGAGGGACTTCCTCTCCAGTCGAGGGGTCAGAACCTGTTCGGGTCCCGAGATGCCGTGCGAGCCGGTCACGAGGCAGGCCTCATCGGTGACGGGGGCCGCGCCGAGGTCTGGATGGAGATGATTCAAAGCCGAAACCTCACCGCGCACACATACGACGCCGACACCGCGACCGCCATCATCCAAATGGTGTGCGAGGCATACCTCCCGCAGTTTGACCGGCTTTACGCCACGCTGGATCACCACCGCCATCTGGAGGACCCGTCATGAGGTTTGGCTTGCCGGACGGGACCATCGACCTCATTGTCGGCGTGCTGCGGCGCCATCCTCCCGTCGAACGGGCCGTGCTGTTCGGCTCCCGGGCCCAGGGCACCTTTCGCCCCGGGTCCGACATCGACCTGACGCTGGTGGGCGCGGGACTCACCCACCGCACGCTCCTGCACATCATGGACGAACGGGGCGACGCCCCCATCCCCTACCGCGTGGACCTGTCGCTGTTTGATCAGATGCGGGACCCCGATGTGCGCGAGCACATTGAGCGATGGGGGATCACGTTCTACTCGCGTACCGTATAGCCTCCGCGGGGCGCGCGGTTAGCCGCCGCCCGACGCGGTGGGCGCCGTAAGCCACGCCGCCTGGACGATGTGCGGGTCGCCCCGCGTCAGCGAGACCTGAATCACCAGGCCCCGTTGCGTGTGGGTCAGCGCGAGCGCGCTGGCCTCTGGCGGCACCGTGTTGACCACAATGCCCACCGCCCCCGGCGGCACCGGCGGGCCCAAGTTGGCGTTCTGCACCACAAAGGCGTCGCGACCGCCCGTCAGATCCTCAAGGCCGGCCTGGAAAACCGATGCCGTATGAACGGTGCTCTCAATCGGGGTTCCAAAGTCATATAGATAGGGCACCCAGGTGTACGGCCCCACATAGGACACCAGCGCCCCTCCGTTTATCCCCTCCTGATGCAGGCCAGCCAGCGTCGTGAGCATCAACGAGACGTCGAGGCGGCCGCTTTGCTGGTACGCCTGAACATCCTGCGCCCGGAGGCTTGCCCCCAAGAGCAGCATCACCCCCACCAGCACACCCGCCGCCACGCGCCCGGCACGGAGGTGGGCTCGCTGGGCCAGCAGCCCCACCGCCTCGGCCAGAAACGCCACCCCCACCACCGTGGTGGCAGCGGTCCGCGCCGAGACGAACCCCTGAGTGACGAGATACCAGGGCACCACCGACAGCACCCCCCACGCCACGCCGAAGCCTGCCCACGCGAGCGGGGTGGGTGCTATGGCCCCGGTCCCCTCCTGCCGTGGCCGCGCGACCGCCGCCCACAGCACCAATAGCGTGCCCCCGACGACGCCGAGCCACCACCATCCGCCCTCCCCCAAGCCCGAGATCGCCGTGAGCCCCTGCCACGCCTGCCCAAATGCTTGCCACACGGTGTGCAGCCACAGGGTGGCCAGCTGGAGGTCCACCTGCGCCGCCTCGTGACGGAACTGGGCGATGGTGTGCACGGCGTGTTTGCCGTTGGCATGGAGCGCCGCACGCTGCAGGACGTACCAGGCACCGGTGAGGCCCAACGCCGCGGCGCCAGGGAGCACACTACGCAGCCAGGGCGCCCCGCAGCGCCACGCGAGCGCGGCCAGCACCGCGAGCGACGGCAGCCACACCTGTGGGTACGTCATGTCGGCCAGCAGCAACGCCACGCCGGACGCGATCCACCAGCCATACGCCCGGTTGGCGGCGGCAGCGGTCAGGGCCCGGTAGGCGGCCCAGGCCCCCAGCACCAGCAGCCAAAGGCTCAAGACGATGCCTGACGACGCAGCGATCCAGTACTGCCCCTCGACCACCGCCGGAAACAGCAGCACGACGACCGCCCCCAGCCAAAAGCCGTGGCCGGTCACGCGTTCCACCAGCCGCCGGCCCATGAGCACGGCCAGCAGCATCAGCGCCATGAGAATGGCCCAGGGAATCGTGGCGTCGGGCCAGAAGCGGGCCCACAGCTCGACGTCCGCCACGAACGACAGGGGACGGTCGCCGTAAAGGGCGTGGGCCAAGAGAAACTGCCACGCACTGCCGTGCGGCCAGGTGGCGGCCCGGCCCAGCAACACCCAGTCATCCCGATACGGTCGGTAGTAAAAGCCGGCTGAGAGGCTGGTGGCCACCCACACCGCTGCCAGCCCCACCTCGCCCCAGTTGAGTCGGATGCGCCAATGGGACCGGCGCGAGCGTCGGCGTCGCCGCATGCCACCCCTCCATACCGGGTCCAGGTCGACATTCCCTTGACGGTTTGGTCCCGATCGCGGGCAGCGCCCACGCCAACCGCCGCCTCGGTCGCATTGTGTCGGATGGCAGGCAGGCGATCAACCGAAAGGGCGCACGCGCTGTGCTGGGCGCCCGGTCCGCACCACCCGGCCATTCCAGCGGACAAAGATCGGGGACCAAGCTCGAGTGGCACACGCCCGGGAGCATCGAGCCCCCCGAACCGACCGACGGCAACATGACTGTAATGTTACGGCGGGGATGCCCGTGGAGACGGCCAGCGTCGTCCAAGTGAAAGCACGCTTAAGTACATACCGGACGCCGGTCGTCCTGGGTGGCGAGATGGTGTGACGGCGCGGGGGTGCCCGTCGCCCCGCTCACTGGACTGGAAGGCGACGTCGCGGTGGACGCCCGGACCGGGCGACGGCTGCGGGCCGGGTACGCCGCCCGAGGCGGCGGCGCGGTACCGCCAGCGTTTTGGGATCGGGACCGGCCGCAGCCCAGGGATCCCCAAGGTCGCAGCCTCGCCGCGCTGCTGGATGAACGCCGCACCGACCCATGACCTTTTTGGACAGTGCTGCGCTGATGCCGCTGATCGTCCGCCAGCCCACGACGGAGCCGGCCGAGCAATCGCCGAACAGTTGTCGGCGCGTCTCCCGCTCCGCGCCACCGACGCTTGACAGCTAGAGGCCGCCAAAGAAGGCCTGGCGGTGCCATCGGGTTGGCGCTCGTAAGCGGGCTCACGCCCAGATCCGGGCGCTGGAGGCAGCGCACCCTCGACGAGAGGCCGCCGCCATGCGCTACACGCGGCCACAGCCCGTCCCTGAGAGTCGATCTGGCGCTCAGTCGGTTCGGGCCCGCGGCGAGGCGCTTGAGCCGGTTGCCGCCCCGCCTGCCTGCCGCCGCCGGTAGGCTCTCGCTTTCATCAGCGCGCCACACCCCTCCGATGTGCACCAGGTTCCCGAATGGTTCTTGGACTGGTCCAGAAAGATCCATCGGCAGTCATCGCGTCGGCACGCTTTGAGGCGCGGCCACGTCTTCTCCATCTGCGAGGTCAGCACCGCGCTCCATATGCGACCGATGGCGCCCGGCGCGCCGAGGGCCGCCGCCCTCATGGCCAGGTTCCCGCTTTCGTCAAAGCCTGCCACCAGTGGCGTGCGGGTCGCTGCCTGATTCAGCACGCTAAGGCTGTCTAGCGGCACCTCGGCGCCATTGTGTGCGGCCAACACGTCCCGTAGCGCCTCTCGGACCGCACGCACCCACTCGCCGTCGCCCGGCGCCACCTCGTGCTCTGAACCCACCAACCCCATAGACGCCATCCAGTCACGCAAGCCCTCGGACGACGCCAGCTGGTCGGTGCCTTCCGCCATCTCGCGGGTATTCAAGAAAGCCCGCAACACGCCCACGGCCGGTGTCACGGCGGTTCCCGCCTTGGCTGAAGGTGCCATGATGCATACCCCCTCCTGCAATGCGACCCGGGTACGATGCCGACCGGCGCCCCGGCGCTCGGTCGCCTTCTTCCCCGGGACGCCGGATCTATCATCCCTCAGGACGAGCGGGGTGGGGCGGGTAATTCAATAAGGCTCCGCACCCCCAACAGCGGCGACCCCGCAGCCCACGCAATCGTCGTCAGCAGCAAGACCGCGCCGACGAACACACCCGGCCACAGCCCCAGCCATTCGGCGACCCCCCCTCCCGCCGCGGCCCCGATCGGGATGGTTCCGTAGGACACCATCCGGTAGAACGCGGTCATCCGGCCCAATAGGGCGTTGGGTGTTACGGTTTGACGCACGGCCATCGCAATCACCCCCGAGAGGGTGGCGCCGAAATCCATGAGAGCAAAGGCTCCCAGCAAGAGAGGCAGTTCCCAGGGTGACTGCCGTGGCGCGAACGGCACCATCAGCGCCGCGCCACACTCCGCGATGACGACCACGACAAAGCTCGTGCCCAAGCCAAACCGCTGGGACATTGCCCCAGAAGCCCTTGCGCCCAAAAACGCGCCGCCCGTACCCGCTGCCAGCGTCACACCAATCAGGAAGGGCGACAGGTGCAGGTCGCGGACCGCATAGACGACGTACACCGTCAGCAGCCACTCGTTGAACAGGTTGTAAGACGCCGACACGGGAATGAGCGACCGCAAGTAGGGATGAGACCACGTGAACCGCACCCCCTCACGGAGTTCACGCCACGGTCGGGTGGCGGCCAGGGAGGGCGCCACTTCCGCCTGTCTGATGGTCCCGAACGCCCAGGCCGACCCGACAAATCCCAGCGCAGTGAGGCCGAGGGTCAGCGGCGCCGTCAGCACTTGCACCAACAGCCCCGATGCCATGGGTCCTCCCAGTTGCGCCCCCGTGGCGGCGGACTGCAGACGCTGGTTGACCGCCATGAGATCGCCCGTGCCTACCAAACCCGGCACGTATGCCGGCAAGGCCAATTCGAACACCACGGCGCCACATCCCAGCACAAATACCAGAGCCAGCAGCCACGCTACGGTGAGGTGCCCCGTGTAAGCCAGGTAGACAATAGCCCCCAGCGCTCCGGCGCGCATCAGGTTCCCCAGGATGAGCAGTGGACGCCGGCGACGGCGGTCCAAGACGATGCCTACGACGAGACTCAGCACCAGGAAAGGCGCCCACTGCAGGGCGTTCAGCATCCCCACGACGCCGGCCGAGGCATGCAGAAACAAAATAGCCGTCAGGGGCAGGGCCAGCGTGGCCACCTGAGTCCCGGCGGCGGCTAGCCCCTGGCCCAGCCACAGTCGGCCAAAGTCGAGCGGCGGCCCATGGCGTCCGATGGGATCACCCCCCGGGCACCATACCACTTAATCACCATCAAAGATAGTACGATGGTGTCATCGGAATGTCGACGGAGACTGCCTCGCGACATTTAATGCCACTCGGAGTAGCGATTTGCGGATCACAGCGAAACGCTGACGATCGGGCCAGCAGGCACTTCGTCACCTTCCATCGTACTTAGAAGGTGACTGAGGAATCGCTCGCCATCCAGCCGTCAACCCATTCTCGCGGACTTAATCCGAGGCACCCCTGACGAAGTTCCGGGGGGAAGTGCCGGAGGTGGCCGGTCACCAGGGAGGCGTGAGCTCCGCCGGCCAGCGCCACCTGGAGGAAGGGTTTGTCATCGGGAGCCGGCAAAGGCGCAGCCAAGGGGGTCGTTTCGACGGACAGCCCATCGTAGGCGAACACGTCCAACAGGATCCTGACTCGGTCCGGGTCGAATCCGAACGTCGGCCGCAGGGCCACCTCACGGTATTCGGTCAAGATCCGGCCGTCGTACAGCAGGCGGACTTGGTTCGAGAGCACCAGTCGCAGCACGTCCGCCGCCTTGCTGAAGGGCTTCAGCAGGGCCGAAATGAACACGTTGGTGTCCAAGACGACTTGGACCGGGACCCGACCGACGCTACGCCCCATTACGCGCTCGGCGCCCCGTCAGACTCTCTTCGTCGATGTCCTCGTCCGTCAGTTGGTCCGCACCACTCTTCGCGGACGCCATCTGCAACAGTTCCAGGGCTGCGACCGCTCTCGCCCTTCGCACGGCCCTCAGATCGTCTTCGAGGGAGCTCTCCGACGTTGGAGTGATGAGGGCGATGGGCTTGCCGTTCGACGTCACCACCACTTCCCCCTCCGACTCCCGGATCCGCCACACGTCACCCAGTTGCTCGCGCACGCGCGGGAGGACATTAGCCGCACTCAAACACCTCCGTACTCTTTGGTGTACACGATCACGTACGCGTCCCAACACGCAACGGGGCCAGTGGGTGCGCTGCGGCGGGCCCTTTTTGTTAAACTCGGGCGTGGCCGGTCGCCGGCCGGGCACCAGGAGGGATGGCATGCTGAGACTGCTGACAGTGGCCGGGTCGGACTCGGGTGGGGGAGCTGGCATCCAGGCTGACCTCAAAACCTTTACGGCACTGGGCACCTTTGGCATGAGCGCGGTCACGGCCGTGACCGCGCAAGACACCCAGGGGGTGTCGGGCGTGTGGGAACTGCCTCCCGAGG
Organism: Bacillota bacterium; assembly: GCA_021846565.1. GTDB lineage: Bacteria > Bacillota > Sulfobacillia > Sulfobacillales > JAIMBI01 > JAJZWV01. The sequence continues at coordinate 2,551 of JAJZWS010000020.1, read as the reverse complement.
CGGTGAGTGAACAAATTCGAGCAGTGGCCCAGGACCTAGGCGTTGACGCCGTGAAGGTGGGCATGCTCGCAAGCGCCCCTCTGGTGGCCGCGGTGGCCGAGGCGCTCAAGAGGCACCTGCCCGGCTGTCCGCTGGTGGTGGACCCCGTGATGCAGGCCAAGGGCGGTCACGCGCTGTTGGCCACCGACGCGGTGGCCGAGCTTCGGCGGAACCTCTTGCCACTAGCCACCGTCGTCACCCCCAACTTGCCGGAAGCCGCCGCGCTGGTGGGATTCGCCGTGGAGACGGTCGGAGACCAGGTGCGCGCCGGGCAGCACATCTTGGCGGGCGGTCCCCGGTGGGTCTTGGTGAAGGGCGGCCACGGCGCGGGAGCCGAGATTGTGGACTACCTGGCCGGACCCGAGCCCCAGGACTACCGCCACCCCCGCATCGCCACGCCCCATACCCACGGCACCGGGTGTACGCTTTCCAGTGCCATCGCCGTGGGATTGGCCCGGGGGCTGACCGTACCCGAGGCCGTGGACTTGGCGGAGCGCTACGTAGCCGGGGCGATTCGCCATGCGCCCGGTCTGGGTCGCGGACATGGTCCCCTAAACCACCTGTGGGCGTTTGGTCCCGTCCAAAGCCCGGAAGACCACGAGGCTCGGAAAATCGGAAAGGACCTAAAGCCATGGCACCAGAACTGAGCGTCCGCGGCCTTCATGTCCTTATTGATCCGGGACGGGTCCCGACAAGCCGCCTCGACGGCTTTTTGGGCGACATTGCTGAAGCCGGGGCCCGGGTCGTGCAGGTGCGGGTCAAGGGCGCCACCGATGCGGACGGCCTCGCTTACACGGAGCGCGCGGTTGCGCGGGTGCGCGCGCTCGGATTGGTGAGCATTGTCAACGACCGCGTGGATTGGGCGCTGGCGGCGGGTGCCGACGGTGTGCACCTAGGCCAGGACGACACCCCCCTGGCCGAGGCCCGTCGTGGCGCTCCGGACTTCATCCTGGGTGCGTCGGCCGGCACGCTTCAGGAACTGGAAGTCGCCTATCAGAGCGGGGCGGATTATGTGGGCATCGGGCCCGTGTATGCCACGCCCTCCAAACCGGACGCTGGGTCTCCACTCACACCGGCGGGTCTCCGCGCCTTGGTGACATGGCTCGAGAACCAGCCCAATCCGCCGTCGGCCGTTGCCATTGGAGGGATACTCCCTGACAACGCCGCCACCGTGTGGCATACCGGCGTCGCCGGCTTGGCGGTCATCCAGGCGGTCTGCGGCGCCCCCGACCCCAAAGCCGCCGTCCGGGCACTGTTGGCGGCTAGGTCGGCTTACCCTGACGTGGGAGCCGGCTCCCACGGCCGTTATTAATCATAGAACGGGGAGGCTTGGCTGTTGGCACTGTCGAATGGTCCGCCCGCCTTGTGGACGGAGCAATTGATTCAGCACGCCGCTCTGCCTTGGGCGGCGGCGCATCAGCATCCCTTCGTGCAGGCACTGGCGGACCACACCTTGCCGCGCGACCGTTTTACGTACTTTATTGGGCAGGACGCCGTATATCTCCTGGACTTCTCCCGGGTGCTGGCCATGGGGGCGGCGAAGAGCGACGTGCGGAGCGATGAGCGGCTGTTCCTGCGCCATGCGGACACCGTGCACGCCGTGGAGGCGGCGCTGCATCAGGATTTGGGACCGCGGCTGGGCCTATCCGCGGAAACCCTCGCCGCCACGGTGCCGGGCCCGGTGACCGTGGCGTACCAGGACCACCTGGTGCGCGCCGCCTGGACCGAACCGCTGGCCGTCCTGGTGGCGGCGCTCTTGCCCTGCTACGTGCTGTATCAGGAAGTGGCTCGCGCCATGGCGCCCCGTGCCCGCGAGCCCGGCGTCTACGAGTACCGGGAATGGATCGACACGTATGCGGGCGACGAGTACGGCCAGGCGGTCGCGGAGATGACCACGCTCGCCAATCGGCTGGGGACCACACTGGACCCGACGGTCGCGGCCCGTGCCGCGCGTGCGCACTGGCGCAGCGTACGCTATGAGTGGCTGTTTTGGGAGCAGGCGTGGACAAAAGGCGCCGACTTCGCGGCAACTCGCCTGGGTCCCGAGCCAGCACTATCTCCACCGTAGGCCACGAAGGCGATTAGCCTCGGCGCGGCGGCCGTTAGCCGAACGCGAAGGATTCTTGCCGCATCAGCCCCAAAAGGTCACAGCACGCGATCTGGTACGTACCGCAGACGTCGGGTATGTGCGGCCGGCCCGAATTGGGCCGCTCCTGAGTGACCGCCATCAAGCCATGAACCCGCGCCAGCGCCACCATGAAGGGGTCAGCACTGTTTTCTGTGGCATTGGCATCCACCACGTCTGGAAAACTGGGCCAGGATATCGGACGCCGCGAGCTGAACGGGACCATCCAATGGCACAACGAAGTTTATCTGCCCGCGCGCTCAGGCCAAGAGCTCATCACTTTTTCTGCTGGGGAATGTGCTTCCAGCGCACGCCAAGATAGTCCGCGACGTCGCTGCCCGTCAGGATCTCCTGATGATAGCCCTCGACCACGGGACGAACCAAGGG
>JAJZWS010000084.1 GCA_021846565.1 Bacillota bacterium | reverse complement strand
GCGTCGAACGCGAAGTAGCGGCTTACGAGGGAGGTGAGGGAGTGGGGGAGTTGGACGAAACCCGTCGGTTTTCCGGCCGCCCGGATGGCCCCAACGAAGCCGACCTCATTCTGCGCCGGGTCTACCAAGCCCTTAAGGATCGAGGGTACAATCCCATCAGCCAGCTGGCCGGCTACCTGCTGTCTGGCGATCCTGCGTTCATCACCAGCCATTTGGAGGCGCGGAGCCTGATTCGTCGGCTGGAGCGGGACGAGCTGGTGGAGGAACTGTTGCGCCAGTACGTGGACAAGTTGGAGGCCGAGCCGGAAGGCTAGCGAGCCGGTGAGATGAAAGGAGTCGCCAACGGGCAACATGGACACGGGAGGTCGCGTGCTGGCGGTGGACTTGGGCGCCCGGCGCGTGGGCTTGGCCGTAAGCGACGAGTTGGGCTTCTTGGCGACGCCCAAACCGCCCATTGTTCTGTCCGGGGACAGCCCTGCGGAGTTGCTGGATGCGGTGGAGGCGGCCGTGGGTCAGTATGGCGCCGCGCACGTGCTCATCGGGTGGCCTCTGAACTTGGATGGGTCGCGGGGGCCGATGGCCGACGGTGCCGAGCACGTGGCGGCAGCGTTGCAGCGGCGCGTGTCGTGCCCCGTGACGCTGTTTGACGAACGCCTGTCCTCGCGGCAGGCCGAGGCGCGCCTCGTAGGCCTGGGTATGCGGCGGGAGCGCAGGCGCGAGCATATCGACGGAGCCGCAGCGGCCGTGTTTTTGGAGGCTTTTCTGACTCGGGAACGCAGCCAGTCCAACCCATCACGAACGGAGTGACAAGATGAGCGAGAAGAATCCCCCGATCCCCCTGAATCCGATCAACGACGAAGAGACGGACGAGATTCTCACCCTGACCGACGAAGAGGGCCAGGACCATGAGTTTGTGCTGGTGGACATCTTGACCTTGAACGAGCGGGAGTACGCGATTTTGCTACCGTTTGACGAGGCCAGCGGCCACGGGGAATCCAAGGAGACCTCGGAGGAAGAAGACGAGATGGAAGCCGTGATTCTTCGGATGGAAAAAGATGACGCCGGTGATGAGCAGCTGGTGGAGATCGACGATGAACAGGAGTGGCAGTCGGTCGTGGACGCCTACGAAGCCATGCTGGATGAGGGCGACGACGAGGGCGAGCGATAAGTAACCCGCTCGCGGCCCGAGGCGGCCCGGACCCACGGCCGATGGGCCGTGGCCGCGCGGTGCGTCTGACGTGGCGTGCCGTGGCGGCCGCGGTGGTCGTGGCGCTGGTGGGGGGCGCTCTTTGGCTTCATGCTCTGGTGAGTGCCCCGCGGCCGACGGACCGCGCCACGCAGTTGTTCACCGTGGCGACCGGAGACACGGCGACCGACGTGGGGACGTTGCTGGCGCGCCAGGGACTCATCCAGAGCGGGTGGCTGTTCAGTGCGTGGAGCCGTGTCAACCACCTGGAGTCACATCTCCGGGCGGGAGTGTACGTCCTGTCACCGTCGATGTCACTGGCCCAAGTGATGGCCGTTCTGAGTCAGGGCGATATTTTGGTGCACCGGGTCACGATTCCTGGTGGGCTCACTGTGCAGGCGACCGTCGCGCGGTTGGTGGCCGGGCACGTGGCCACCCGGGCGGCTTTGGATCGGGCGCTCAAAGAGGGGTTGCCTGGGTTGTCCTTGCCCCCGTCGCTTCAAGGCGTGCGGGATCCCCTGGAGGGATTTCTTTATCCCGACACGTATTCGTTTCCGGCCGGTACCCCCGCGCGGCAGGTGGTGCTGACGATGTGGGCCGACTTCCGCGCGCGCACGGCAAGCCTCCGCGGGCAACTGGCGGCCGATCATCTGACGCTCTGGCGCTGGGTGACACTGGCCTCCATCGTCCAAGCGGAGTACGGCTACGCACCGGACGCCCCCAAAATTGCAGCCGTGTTTGACAACCGGCTGGCGCAGGGCATGCGGCTGCAGTCGGACGCCACGGTGCGATATGCGCTGGGACATCCGGTCACCGGGGGGCTCACGCTCGCTGACCTCACCGTGGCGTCGCCGTACAACACGTATGTGACGCCGGGCCTGCCGCCCGGTCCCATCGATGCCCCCGGGCTGGTAGCCCTCCGGGCGGTTCTCCATCCGGCCCACGTGCCCTACCTGTATTTTGTGGCCATGCCGGACGGTCGCTCGTTGTTTGCGACGACCTATGCGGAGCACCTCAAAAATGTCGCCCGGGTGCAGGCCATGGAAAAGCCGTGACGGCGTGCTGTACATGGTCATGGGCGTGAGTGTGGCGTTTGCCGTCGGGGCCTTTGTGCTGCGTGAGGCCAGTGGCCTGGTGGCCCGGCGGTTTTGGTGGCTGGCGGGGGTTTACGCCCTGGGCATCGCGGTGCTGGTGGTGGCGCTGTCGGTGTCGCCGGGCTTCTATGCGCAATTTTTTCGGCCGTTTGGCTTTTAACGCCGAAAAGGGGTGACAAGCGTGTGGGAGCGGGTGATCGTGGTGGCCATTCATCCCGGCGATTGGTGTCGAGTCTCGGGATTCTTCGTGTTGCCGCCCCTGGTGGTGGCGGTCTGGCTGCTGAATCGGGCGCCTCTGTCGGGGCCGCTGGTGGCCCAGTGGGCCGCCGCCGCCGCGGCGTTTCTGGTGGTACGCTGGCTGATGGCCCACTGGTACAACGCGACTCGGCGCTGGCGTGGGCGGCAGGCAATGGAACTTTGGATCTCGGGGCCGCAGCTGGAGTCGGCGCGGACGTATCGCGCCCTGGCGGTCGGCGCGTGGGGCATCCCCGGGGCCTGGCTGTTTGGCTTGGCGCTTTACGCGGTAGGATTGCTGACGTTTTTGGGCAGCAGCTGGGTCTGGGCCGTGGGTGTGGGCGGCCCCGCCCTCCAGATGGTGATGATGGCGGGGTCAGCGGGGTTGTACACACGCGTGGTGGGCGGCGTGAGTACGACGCTGGCGGCCGAGTGGCTCCCGGCCGACGGAGGCGCAAAGGGGCCGTGGTCGCGCATCGGGGCAGTGGATCCGGCCCGGGCGCGAACCGTGGTGGCGACCCTGGTGTTTGCCTGGGTGGTTGCGGCCAGCGGCATCTCCATTGCGCTGTTGATGGTAGGGCTGACGGTGCTGGCGCGCCATGTCCCGGCCGGATACTTTGGGTTGGGGGTGGCGGTGTTCGTGGGATTCGCGCTGGCGGGCCTGGGGCTGGTGGCGGCGGTGCTAATGGGCCTGTGGGCCCGGACAGCGGCCCGCCTGTACAACCGATGGGTGGGCCGGGGCGGCGGGTTGCGGTGGCAGGTGGAACGTCGGCAGTTTCCGGTGGGGTGACGCGTGCGGCACATCAAGTATCAGGCACAGATTGCACCCACCCAACTCCGCCGGTTTCGCCGCGCCATGCTGAAGTTTTATCGAAGTGAGGGACGGGACCTGCCGTGGCGCCGCACCCGCGATCCGTATGCCATTTTGGTGTCGGAGATTTTGTTGCACCAAACCACCGTGGCCAGCGTCGAGCCGGTGTACGAAGTGTTTATGGCCCAGTTTCCTACGGTGGAGGCGCTGGCGAGCGCCGAGCTTGACGCCGTCAAGGCCATCACGGACCCGCTGGGATACAAGATTCGCGGGATGTGGCTCTGGAAGATCGCTCGGCGGGTGGCCGCGACCCACCGAGGACGCATGCCCCACACCCTCGCCACCCTGATGGACCTGCCGGGGGTGGGTCGGTACACCGCGGGTGCCGTGATGAGCTTTGCGTATGGACGACGGGCCGGTGTGCTGGATACCAACGTGAGCCGGGTGCTGGGCCGTTTCTTTCAGCTGCCGGCCGATGGCACCGCGGAGCGCCAGCATCAACTGTGGGCCCTGGCGGAAGCCATCGTGCCCGTCCGGCAGGTGTGGCAGTTCAACCAGGGCATCATGGACTTTGGTGCGCTGTGTTGCCGCGCGCGCCAGCCGCAGTGCCCACGCTGCCTGCTGGCGCGGCACTGCCCGGCTGCCGAGGGCCGTGCGCCCCGCGCGGCCGACGGATCTCCGTCGGGGGTTTGGTTCTGGGACGCACCCCGGCGTCAGGTCTCGTCCGATGGCGCGAGGGTGAAGCCGCCTGCCACCACCATGCCGGGACCTAGGGGGAAAAGCGCGCCGCCCGCGAATGCGTCCATCTGATCGTCATAATGCGGAGAGAGGGGGTGGCCACTTTGACCCGTGGCCAACACGCTCCAGGCGGCCGACGAGTCGCCGGGATCGAGGACCACGCGCCAGCTAGGCGTGATGCGCACGGGTCGGGGCCACGAGACAGCGTCGGGAATCTCGGGGGTTTGCAGGACCGTCAGCGCGTCCCCGCCGAGGCGCATCCTGGGGCGCGCAAACACCGGAGCCAAGCGGGCGGCGCTGGCCAGCGGATGGAATGCGCGAATGACGCGGGCGTCGCCCCATGCCCAAGCGGCCGGATCCGGCCCCAGCGCCCGGGTCGCTGTCGCCACGGCCGCTGAGAGGCCGGCGGCGATATCGAGCGTGTCCCAGTGGAACAGAACCAGGGCCACTAGGCGGTCGCCCACGAGCTCCCACAGGCGTTCGGGATAGGGATGAGACCCGGGAGCACCCGGGGTCTCGCCTGGAAAGAACGGCTGGTTCAGCGCCTCCTGTACCCGCGGCGGTACGGCAGACCAGCAGAAAAGGTGCAGGAGGGTGGGCGCAGCGGCGTCGGGCGTCAACCGGCCATCCCACTGGGCCAGCAGCGGCGCTAGGCGCGGAGGCAGCGCGGGGTGCTGGGCCAGGCGGCGGGAGAGCGCCACCAGGCGCTCGGCGTGGACGTCCTGCTGGATGGCGCGAAAGGTGTCGAGGGTATGCGCGTCGGTCTCCGCGAGGCGTTCATGGATGCGCCGGGCCCGGTCCCCCAGGGTAAAGCGGCCCGGCACCGGCACGGCGGCCTCGTCCCCCACCACCGGATTGTTGGCCGTCACGATCAGGCCGGTCGGGGGGTCGAACATGCACGGATGGCGCGCCGGCGGCCAGAAGCCATCCCACGCGAATCGCCGGGTGTTGCCATCGACCAGAGGCGTCGGCGATCGCTCGGGTCGGCGCGGCAGCTCCCCGGCCATGACGTAGCCGATATGGCCTTCGCGATCGGCGTAGACGAAATTTTGAGCCGGCACGGTCCACTGGGCCAACGCCGCCTTAAACGTGTCCCAATCGTGCGCCCGGTTCAGATCGAGGACTGCGGGTACCACCGGGGAGGGACTGAGCCCGGTCCACGCCAGCGACACGACCGCCCCCGCGTCGTCCTCGGCCATCACGGGTCCCCACAGCGTGCGGCGACAGGTCACCGGCACCGTCTGCCCACCCCGCACGGCGACCGCCTCGACCCGGGTGTCCAGCTCGTAGGGCTGGCCATCCACCTGGTAGTGGCGGCCATCCTCCTCCAACACCACCCGATACAGGTCCTGCACATCGGGGTTAACGTTGGTCACGCCCCACGCAAGGTCCCGGTTCTGCCCAATGATGACGCCCGGGAGGCCGGGAATGCTGACGCCAAACACCCCCAGATCGGGGGCGTCCAGGTGCACCGCGTACCACGTGGATGGGAACAGAATGGGCAGATGCGGGTCGTTGGCCAGCAGGGGTCGGCCTGAGGCGGTGTGAGCGCCACTGACCACCCAGTTGTTGGAGCCCACACCCCCGGCACCGGCGACCATCGCGGCCGACCCGGTGCCGGGCACAATCACCGTTGGGACCGGGGGCCATCCGGGTGGATGGAGCCAGGCCCACACCTCAGGCCGCTGGGCCAGACGGGACTCTGCCCAGCGCACCTGCCACACGTCGTTTAGAAGCCAAGCCAATTGCCCGGCGACCGCCGCCGTGTCGCGAATCGTCCAAGGCTCCAGCGTCACCTTTAACAATCGGTGCTCACTGGGCACGGGCAGCGTGGCGAAGGCGGCGTTGACCCCGGCCACATAGGCGTCGGCCTCCCGCCGGACGGCCTCGGGCCAGGTGTCCGGCGCCTCGTTGGCCGGGGCGCCGAGACCGAGTTGGCGGGTGAAGCGGTCGAACGGGAGACCGGCCGGTCCCAGCAGTTCCGCGAGCCGGCCAGCGGTCCAGCGGCGGGCCATATCCATTTGAAAGGCGCGCTCGCGAGCGTGCAGAAAGCCTTGGGCAAACAGGGCGTCGCGGGCCGATTGGGCCTCCACCCGTGGGACCCCCCGGGGGTCGAACGCCACCCGGACCGGGGCGTCCAGCGCGGCGAAACTGGTGCTGGGCGGGGCGTCGGGCACAGGCGCTGCCCGCCCCAAGAGCCGCAGCACCTGACTTGCGCGCCGAAAGCCGGGGAGATGCCGTGGCCGCCGAGGATGCTTGGGGGCCCTGGACATGTTCTCTACCTCGCCTTCCTGTCTCCCGCCATTGCGCTTGCCGGCGGCACCGGCGCGGTGCGAATGCGCCGGCGCCTGGCACGTGGCCGTGGGGATGCGCAGACAAGCTGGTACACCATACTACCACCGTGCGTGCCCGGGAAGGCTGAGCATGCCGGCGGCGATGCCCCACGGCAGCACCGCAGCTGTGACGCGCCGTCGCCCGGTGCCCAGGAGGGACCCGGAAGGCCCCCCGACTCCGGCAAGTCGGGCCGCGAGCGGGAACCCCCCGGCGAGCAGCACGAACAGTCCGGTAAGCGTGACGCCCCGGTGTTGGGCGGCCAACCGCCCGGCGGTCGTGTGGGTCAGATGAACACTGTGCTCGGAGATGGCGCCGGCAGAGTCCGACAGCGTCAACCGCCAATTGGCGGCGGGGTTCCAGAACCGGTCCCGCTCGGCCGAGCGGGTGGGGGCAGGCGCTCGCATGCAGAGCGCAATGGGAAAGTGATGCACCATGCGATGGATGGGGGGAGAGAGGTGGCACACTCCCAGCTGCAGCACCACGCGCCTCAGCGGGCCCATCGGCTCCCTCCTGGCGCTTGGGGCGGGCCGGGCCGTGCACCTGGGGAAGGACATTTGGTGCATCCCTAAACAATGCCGCGCTGGCTACCAACTTTCTGATGAACTGGGGCCCGGATGCCGTCCGGACCGTCCCCCAGGGGGTTCGCGGGGCTCTTGCGGCGGCGCGCTCATTGGGGAAGTCTTAGGACGGCGGCCCGCAGGGCTCATGAATAGCGGGGAGTCTCACGGGAAGGGTGGCAGTGGTCGCCACGCGCCCAGAAAGGCGGCTCAACATGCGTGTCCTGGTGGTGGAGGATGATGCGGGGGTGGCCCAGGTGGTGGAATTCGCGTGTCGGCACGCGGGATTCCAGGTCAAGGTGGAGCCCACAGGCCGGGGCGGCATTGCCGAAGCACTCGGAGGGGGTTATGACCTCGTCGTTCTAGATTTGGGGCTCCCGGACATTGACGGCGTCGACGTATGCCGAGCCATACGTGCCGTGACCGACGTTCGTGTGCTGATGCTCACCGCCCGCGATGCGGTGGAGGACCGAGTGCGCGGGTTGGACGCGGGCGCCGACGACTACGTGGTCAAGCCGTTTGCGGCCGATGAACTGGTGGCCCGCGCGCGTGCGCTTTCACGGCGGCCCGGGTACCTGTCGCACCCTGACCAACCGATTGTATTGGGGACCTGGCAGATATTCCCTCTGCGCCGCGAAGTGGTGGTGGACGGCGAGGTCAAGGGGCTCACCCCGCGCGAGTTTGACCTGCTGCTGTATTTGGTCCACAACCCCGGACTCACACTGACGCGCGACATGATTTTGGATCGCGTCTGGGGGTGGGGTTTTGGCGGGGGTTCGAATGTGGTGGATGTCTACGTGGGCTACCTGCGCCAGAAGCTCCCGAGTGCCCCGGGCGACCCGCAGATCGTGACGGTGCGGGGCGTCGGCTATGCTTTCAAGGCACAGGCATTGGCCTAGAATGACGTTGCGCCACCGGCTCACCCGCCAGGCCGCGTGGGCCATTCTCGGCCTGGTGCTGGGTTTTGGCTGCCTCTCGTGGGTCGTCACCGCGGCCCATCTCTATGCGGTCTCGCGGGCCCAGGCGCTGGTTGCGGCCGCCGCGTTGGCCCAGCCAACATCCGGTCCGGCGCATGTGCCCCGGTATCGGTTTGCCGGCGATCCAGCCGTGTGGCTCGAGGTGGGTCGTCACGTGGTGCGGAGTCCCAATGCCCTGTCGTCCGCGCCGCCCGCGCTGGGCTTTCAGCACCTGTTGGGGCGTCGTCCGGCCGTCGTGGTGGCCGCGCGCCGCTCCGGGCGCGTGGCGGTGGTGTCGTGGCCGCTCAGCGCCGACCTGGATGTTATGCGGGACCTTTTGCTGGTGCTGGCGCTCCTGGGTCTGTTGTCTGGTGGGGTGGGCTGGTGGCTGGCCCGCTGGGCCACGGGACGGATGCTGGCGCCCGTCGAGCGCATGACCCGTGCGGTTGAAGCCATGGTGTCCGGCGGCGGGGCGACGCGTCTGCCGGAGTGGCCCACCGTGGGCGAGACCCCGGATGAGTTCAGCCACTTGAGCCGTGTCTTCAACACGCTGCTGGCAGCTCTGGCCGCCCAGGCGGAGCGCGAGCGCGAAATGCTGCGGGAGGTAGCCCACGAAATCCGCACGCCCCTCCAGGTGCTCCGCGGCAACCTGGACGTGATGGCCGCGTCCAGTGAGGGCGAAGCCGACGGGGACGCCATGCGGGTCGAAAGCCTGGACAAAAGCCGGCAGGTCATTGACCGCTTGGCTCGTGTCGTAGGCGACGTGCTGACGGTGGAGCGGATGCGGGGCGGGCGCGCGGCGGCAGCCGGACGCGTAAACCTCTTGACCGTGGTGCAGCAAGCCGCTCCGGATGCGGCCGCGCTGGCGCCGGCGCTTATTATCGCGGTGGAGGGGCAGGGGCCCGTGGAGGTGCGGGCCACCGCCTGGACGGTGGAGCGGGCTCTGTGGACCATCTTGGACAACGCGATTAAGTACACCCAGGCGGGCAGCGTCACACTGGCGGTGGTGGTTGACGACAGCCGGGCCGGCGTTCGTGTCGAGGACACCGGACCCGGCATTTCCCCGGAGGAGCAAGAGCGTGTGTTTGACCGATTCTATCGAGGCCGGGCTGGCCGGCATCAGCCCGGTAGTGGGTTGGGGCTCGCAATGGCCCGTGCCCTGGTTGAGTACGACGGCGGGACCGTCGACCTGGCGTCGGTGCCCGGCACAGGGACGACGGTGACCCTGTGGTGGGCGCGCTGGCGCGACGAATGAGATGCGTCACGGACAACCCACGCGGGAGCGCGTGGGTCCCGCCATGCGTCGCCGTGCGACTGCGGTGGGACTGGCACGCGGCCCTGCCGTCCTCGCATACCCTGTTAGTCCCGGATTGTGGGGGTGAAGAGGAGGTGCCGCGGATGTTGCTGTCGCTGGTGGTAGTGGCGCTGGCGGGCGTGGTGCCCGGTCTCTGGCTGCTCGTGGGCTACATTGGCGGAAACGCGTTTCCTCATCCGCTGTCGCCGTCGGAGGAGGCGCGGCAGCTCCGGCGGATGCAAGGCGGGAGCGTGGAGGCTCGGGCCCTGTTGATCGAGCACAATCTGCGTCTGGTGGCGCATGTGGTGAAGAAGTTCAGCAACACCGGGGAAGACCCGGACGACCTGATTTCGACGGGCACCGTGGGTCTCATCAAGGCGATTGACTCCTTCAACCCCGACAAGGGGGTGCGTCTGGCCACCTATGCGGCGCGTTGCATTGAAAATGACTAGTTGATGACACGATGGCCGGGTGGGCGGGAAATGCTTGTCCCACCTGGGTTAGCGGCGTGTTTCGGACACCAGCGGCACGGTGACCGGCAACGGATCCGTCGTCTCCGGGATCAGGACCCGGAGCCCGACGGTCACCGTATCGGGGCTCACCAGCAGATAGGCGACCAGTTCCCGGACGAGGGCGCGGCGTTGGTCAAAGGAAAACGCCCGGTCCAGGGCCTCGACATAGCGCTGCGCCTGGAGTTTGAGGTCGTCCCGCGGGGGGCGACGGCCACGCGCCGCATCGCAGTCGCGGCACACCTGGTCGTGATGCCGTCGGGCAGCGGTTTCCTGGCGCTTCAACCGTTTGAGGCGTGGCGACACCGCGTCGAGCGAAACCACCCCGCTCTCGAGCGCCCCCAGGAGAGCGTCCTGGGCCCGCTGGATGCGGGTCAAGGTGTCGTTGGCGCGTTCGAGTTCCTCGGCCAGCCCAGCAGCCGTATCGTCGGACTCAAGGAGGTCGGCCAATCGCTCCGGTTGGCGGACCGTCTCCGCGACATGTTCCCAAACCGCGTTCTCCAGCGTCTCGGCGGGCAGGGTGAGTCCGCACCCTGGAGAGCGAGCCCCAGCCGTGCTTTTTCGGCACGTATACGTGCGGCGTGGGCGTCCCCAGTCGACGGAGCGCCGTCCGGTCACGGTGTTCCCGCAAGAACTGCACCGCACGAACCCCGACAGGAGATAGGACGACCGACTGACCTGACGCCACGTGTCGGCCCGCCGATCCATGGCCGCCTGCGCGGCATCCCACGTGCTCTGGGGCACAATGGCCGGCACCGCGACGGGAATCCAGTCGGCCTCATCGCGCAGCGTTCCCCACACTTTCTCCCCTGGCGGACGATGCCGGTTCATACTCGATCCGGTCATGTCGCGACGGTTCGCCCAGTAGGTGCCCGCGTACACGGAATTGCGAGCGATCTGGCGCACGACCTGACGATGCCAAACCCGGGCGCCCCGGCGGGTGGGCACGCCCTCGGCGGTGAGCCGATGGGCGATGCCGTTAAGCCCCAGGTGGCGCAGCGCCAGGTCGTCGAAGATCCCTCTAACGACCACGGCTTCCGGTTCGTGGATCGCCAACAGAGCCCGGGCCGAGTCGTAGCGGTAGCCATAGGGCTCCACCGCAAACGGCAAGAGCCCCTGACGCGCCTTTTGGCGGCGCCCCGCCGTGGTACGCTCGCGGATCTTCTCCCGCTCGTACTCAGCGACCGCACCGCGCAGGGCGAAAAACAGCCGCCCTTCCGGGGACTGTTGGAACTCAACGTTGACGAATTCCAACCGCACCCCGGCCCGGTCCAGCTCTTCCGTCACAAGCAGCTGGTGCGAGAGATGGCGGGCAAATCGATCGGGATCGGAAATGATTACGGCGTCCACGCCGCCGTCGCGGGCGAGGCGGCGCAGGGCGGTGAGCCCCGGGCGATCCAGCACGGAGCCGCTGACGCCTTCATCCGAGAATTCGACGACGGCCATAGCCCCAAGCTGCGCGGCCCGGGCGCGGCACACCCGTCGCTGATCTGCGAGGCTGTAGCCGTCCCGGGCCTGTTCATCGGAGCTAACCCGACTGTAGATGGCGACGCGCATGCCGACCTCCATCCGACGGCTGGATGTGACGCTGGCGCATGCTCTGGGCGACGAAGCGCAGGGCCCGCTCCACCGCCGCTTCACATTCTTCGGCGGTACCCGCTTGTCTGAGAATAACGCGGAAGGGACGAGTCGTCTGGGATTGGGACTGAGTCACCGTGAGACCCCCTTTCCACAGCATGTGTATGCCGGGTCGCAGACCCGCGAACCCCTGGGACAACCGGTCCGCACGGGGACAGGCCACGATATCGGCGACGGGTCGAGCTGACTGGCCAGCACTACCGAAAGTCGTCCAGCGAGTGCGGGCTGTAGCTGGGCACCAAAATGCCGCCCACGCGTTCGCACGAGCAGGCGGCTGTGGCAGCCTCGTGGAGGAAGAGGGAGGGCGCTTCCATAAGCGGGCGTCGTCCGCGGCGGGTCCCCACAAGCTGCCCACGAGGGGGAACAGCGAAGGATGCCGTGTGGTCAGTGTAAGAATTGGCTTCGCGTTACTGCCACGAAGAGTCTGTCACCCGACTCCGGCATTGGCCGGCGCGGCCCAGGGCCGGAGGGCCACGGCCAGGAGCGCTCATCGGTCCCACGCGTCCGTCGCCAGGCATGCCGGCCAGAGGTCGGGCTGAAGGCGGTGGCCCCCATTCCCGTGCGGGGACCGCGGGATGCTGGTGGGCGTACCCGGGCATCGCATGGCCGCCGAGCCAGGGATACAATGCCACCGCGCTCGGTCCCTGACCACCCGATGGGTGACGCGGGGCGTCCCAAAAGAAAGGCCCCCCGTAAGTCGGGGTGTCGATGATCACCCGGCGATGCAGCATGGAGCGCCAAATGAACGACGCTTGCCGGCGACCCGGGCCTCGGCGCTCACACCGTAATCGGGGGCAACCTCCGTGGAATCCTCGCTCGCGCGCACCC
>JAJZWS010000083.1 GCA_021846565.1 Bacillota bacterium | reverse complement strand
CCCCGGCGGCCTCAGGCCCTAGAGGGAGGGTTGTTGACTCCCGGTGGTGGGGCTGGTGTTGGTTCCGTGCGAGTGCGCCAGCGGCTGGCCGCCAGAGGCGCGGAACGACTCCCGACGGACTGCCCTCCCGCACTGATGCGCAAACGGGGAGGGCCGGGCCACTGGCAAAGCCAGTACCCGTCCCGCCGTCGGGGCGGCACGAACGGCGGATGTCCGGGTTTGTCAAGCAAAACGGGCAGCTGCCGACACCACGGGCACCACATTGGGCTAACCGTCGGCGGCGGGGGCGACCGGTGATGTTCACTGCGTGCGGCGCAATGTAGATCGCCCATGCGTCGCACGTGATGTTCCGAACAGCTTTTCTCCCGAACCGGAGGGCGACCTGCCGCCAGGCCTCGGGTCCGCTTACGAGCGCACGGGAGGCGGGCATGTCGACATCATAATCAACGTGGACTTGCCGTTCTGGATCGCGGGCATCCACCGGCGCGTGGACGACCCCGACCCGACCTTTCTGATGTTCAGCCGGAATCCGCGGCGCTCCACGGCATCAACAACCGCCAAACGGTGCCGAACCCACCGACGAGCGCACCAGTGACGTGAACCGTGAGGAGCTGGCGCCCCCGGGCTGGTGGTGGATGAGGAGGACACCCCTTAATCCAACGCATCGGCCAACTGGTCTCACGGACGGCCCCCCGGGCCGAGTTTGCGTCGATCGCCCCGGCTGTCCGCTCCCTCAGTCTGGAGCCAGCGGATCGATTCACCGACCTCCTGCCGGGGAGCTCGCACGCACGCCGGACAGACGCGTGGCGGCGGGCCCTCGCTAGTCCCCACTCACCCCAGGAAGAACCGCCGTGCGCCACGACGGTTCTTCCTGTCCGCCCCGGACCAGCCTTCGCAAGACGCGCATGGAGATCTCTGGCATGGACAGCCCCGTGGCGGGTGAATATGCTCGATACGACCCATCGAAGCGCGATGCGCTACACGCGTCGCGAAGGGGGAACGTGCCATCGAAGGAAATGCCCGCGGCGATCCTAGCGTACTCCCGTCCCGTTTTCTCATGGTGGCCACGGTGCACGTGATTTTTGAACGGGGGGCCGATGTTCTCATGCTGCGCCGGTGGCAGACGGGATGGGCCGATGGGTGGTACAGCCTGCCCGCCGGCCACCTGGACGGGAATGAGTCGGTGCGGCAGGCGGCCGCTCGGGAAGCCTATGAAGAGTGTGGGGTCCAGGTGCCCGCCACGGTGGATGCCCTCGCGCTGGCGGGCGTGATGCACCGCCGATCGGACCGGGAGCAGATCGATTTCTTCTTCCGCGCTCGCAACTGGTCAGGCCCACCGTACAACCGTGAACCGCACAAGTGTGACCACCTTGCCTGGTTCCCGCGCTCGACCCTGCCGCCCCGCACGGTCGCGTACGTGCGGCGGGCGCTCGCGCAACCGGACGCCGCGCCCTGGCTCCTCGAGTACGGCTGGGGACCGGACGCACCCGACTGAGTCAGACAGTCACGGCGGCCGCGGCGGCCAGCGCCCCCGCCGTGGCCTCCAGGGTTGCCTCGATGTCCTGGACGGTGTGCACGGCCGACACAAACCAGCACTCCAGCGCGCTGGGGGCGAGATAAATCCCGTGAGCCAGGAGGTGGTGGTAAAACGCGTGGAACTGCGGCGCACTGGCTGCCGACGCGCCGTCGGCATCATGCACAGGCCCTTCGGTGAAAAACAGGGTGAACATCCCCCCCTTGCGGTTGATGGTCACCCGTACCCCTTGGTGCCACGCCTGGTCCCGCAAACCCGCCTCCAGCACGCCCGCCAGCTCTGCCATACGCGGATACGGGTTGGTCTCTTCCAGTACGGACAGGGTCGCCAGGCCCGCCGCGGCGGCCAGCGGGTTGCCGGCATGGGTGCCCGCCTGATACACTCGCCCGTCCGGAGCCAGCAGAGCCTTTAAATCAGCACGACCGCCGTATGCTCCGGCCGCCAAGCCCCCCCCAATGATTTTGCCGAGGCAGTAAAGGTCCGGCTCGACCTCGGCTTCCTGTTCCACCGCGCCCCAGCGAAACCGAAAGGCAGTGATCACCTCGTCAAAAATCAGGAGCGCGCCCACGCGGTCAGCCAACCGGCGAAGCTCGGCCAAGTACCCGGGATGGGGCAGCAGCGTGCCGCTGTTGCCCACCACCGGCTCCACCAGAATCGCCGCCACTTGGCTCCCCCGCTGGTCCAGGCAGCACGCCACAGCGCTCGAGTCGTTGTAGGGCAGCACCACCACCTCGTCCTGCACGGCCTGGGTAACCCCGTCGCTGGTCCCCGCGCCCACCGTGGCGGCCCCGGATCCCGCCTTGACCAGCATGCCGTCGCTGTGTCCGTGATACAGCCCCGCAAACTTCACGACGACCGGACGTCCGGTCGCCGCACGCGCCAGCCGGAGCGCCGACATGACCGCCTCCGTACCCGTGGACACCATCCGCACCCACCGCATCCCCGGGATAGCGGCTTGAATGCGTTGGGCCCACTCGACCTCCAACGGATGGGTCGCCCCTAGCACCGTCCCCTGGGCCGCCTGGCGCGCTACCGCCGCCACGACCGCGGGGTGGGCGTGGCCCAGGACCAGGGGCCCGTAGGCTGCCTGGTAGTCCACATAGCGGCGACCATCGGCATCCTCGATCCAGGCACCCGCTCCCCGCACCATGATGGGGGGCACGCCACCCCCCACGCCATAAAACGACCGCGAGGGGGAGTTCACCCCCCCGGGCATCACCTGCTGGGCACGGTGCCACCAGTGAGTGGTGCCGAGCACGGCTTTGGTTTCACGCTGGGTCACGACCGCTCGCCTCTCTCTCTCTCTCGGATCGAAGACTCTGGTGCTACTCTGGTTTCTGTCTGGCCCTGCTGTACGCTGAGTCGGCGCGGGCGGTTGCCGGTTGGACACACTCGGCCGATTTAGTGTGATGGTAGCGGATCGGCGAGGGAGGTGCCGGGTGGGGGCAAGTTTTTCGGGGTGGCGCACGGTCGCCGGGCGTGTTGCTTCCCTCGCCGCGGCCGTGGTGGCCCTGAGCTTGCTGGGTGTGGGGGCCCGCGTGGCCTGGGAGGCGTTTCGGCCGGTGACGCCTCCCCGTGCCCTGTTGGCGGTGGCGTCCCGCGGCGTGGAGTGGCAGGCGCGGTTAGGGGTGGCGGGCCACTCGGCCCGGGCGTCCGGATTGGTGCAGGAGGGCAGTCAGGCGGCCCAGTTTGCCCAATATCTCACGGCGCGGGCGAGGGGGGCTTCCGGCGTCACGATGTTGTCGAGCCGCCTCGTGGCGCTGTCGGTGGCCAAAACCGCGTGGACCGGGACGGGGGGCTACGTGGAGTTTCGCGTGGTGGATCAGCGGTGGTTTTCCCTGGGGGCCAGCGGCGCACCGGTCCCCGAGACCGCTCGGGGTTTGGTGACCGTGTATGTGCAGGAGGTGAAGCCAGGTTCGCTTCGGGTAACCGGCCTCGCGTATCTCCCAGCGCTGCCGGGCGCAGGCTCCCGCCTGGCGCCCTCGCTTTACCCCGATTACTTCACGTCCGACGGACACAACCCCCTGGGAGGGTGAAAGGGATTGCCAAGACCGAGCCGGTTCGGCTTACGCTGATCCGACGGCCGCGGCGACGCCGTCTCCCTACTGCTCCATCTGTTTGGCCAGAAACCCCGCCGCCGTTTCCGCCAGCTTCAGCTCCATTTCTGTCATACGGCCATCCGCTTCGCGGGTACAGAGAATCACGGCGCCAATGGGGTCGCCTTCCGCAATGATGGGACTGATGACCTCGGCGATGAACTTGTCATCATCGTCATCCCCCACCGCACTGCCCTTCGGCTTGTGGTCGCCCCGGTTGTACATGAGCGTTTTCCGGTCTTCCATGGACTTCTCAATGAGCACGCCAATGGGCTTGTTGAGAAACTCTTTTTTGGCCGCCCCCGAGACCGCAATAATCACGTCGCGGTCCGCGATGAGCGCAATGTGGCCCACCGCCTCGTACAGCGAATCCGCGTACTCTTTCGCGAAATCCCCCAGCTCCCCGATCGGCGAGTACTTCTTCAGGATCACCTCGCCGTCGCGATCCACAAAAATCTCCAGCGGATCACCCTCGCGGATGCGGAGCGTTCGTCGAATCTCCTTGGGAATCACCACCCGCCCAAGGTCATCGATGCGCCGCACGATGCCTGTCGCCTTCAAACTTGCGCCTCCCCTTGCCCTCGCGCCCCGCGAGTCCTGAGGTAGCATATGGACCGCCCGTAAGACCTATGCATTTCTTCCCAGTGCACAGCGTCGCTGTGCGCCGGCTAGGCCGGACATCCACCGCTGCCCAGTCCTCTCGTCGGTTCGTCCATCAACTGCGCCATTGCGCAGGAAATGGCGAACGGAGTCGGCGAGCGTCGGATTTTCCCGTCTAGCGTGGCCCCCGGCGCAGGAGGTTATGCAGACGCGCCGGCTACGCGGACGCTGACGACGACCCACTGAGCGTGCTCAGCACCATTTGGGTAACCTCCAGGACGTCTTCGCGCCCCCGGGGATCGAGGCGAAACCCCAACTCGGGCACGCGACTGGGCATCTGCACGAGGCGTCCCGGGTATTGGCGGCCCAGGTCGGCCAGCGCCTCGCCGGCCACGTGGCCGGCGTCACTCAGCCGAAACACCACCCGATCGCCCCGCCGCATCACCTGCGAGAGCCCCAGTCGCCGGGCGGCCACGCGGATGCGGGCCAATTTCATGAGCGACACCGCCGGCTCGGGCGGCGTGCCGAATCGCTCTTCCATCTCTTCGGCCAACTGGTCCACCTCGTCGGGGCTTGCCGCCGACACCAGGCGTTTATACAGGGCAATTTTCTGCCGCTCATCCTCGATGTAGTCGCCGGGCAAGTACGCCTCGACGCCAAATTCCAGCTGGGTGTCGACCGGCTTGGCCACCGGCTGCCCTTTAAGCTCGGCCACCGCGTCGGCCAGGAGTTGGGTGTACAGCTCAAAGCCCACCAGCGCCACAAAGCCGTGCTGCTCAGCGCCCAGTAGGTTGCCGGCACCGCGGATTTCCAAATCGCGGAGCGCAATCTGATACCCGGCGCCCAGCTCCGTGAAGTCGCGAATGGCGGCCAGCCGCCGCTCGGCCTCGATGGTCAGCACGGTGTCCCGCCGCACGGTCAGATACGCATACGCCAGGCGGAACGACCGACCCACGCGCCCTCGGAGCTGGTACAACTGCGCGAGGCCCAACCGCTCGGCGTCTTCCACGACCAGCGTGTTGACATTCGCAATGTCGAGCCCCGACTCGATGATGCTGGTGGCCATCAGCACGTCGTACTCGCCCGCCAAAAACCGCGCCATGACGTCTTCCAGTCGGGTTTCGTCCATCTGCCCGTGGGCCACCGCGATGCGTGCATCGGGCACCATGCGCCTAAGACGCGCCAGTGTCATGTCCATCGCCCGGATGCGGTTCTGTACGTAGTACACCTGGCCCTCGCGCTCCAGCTCCCGGCGAATCGCCTCGCGGATCAACCCCTCGTCGTATTCCGCCACGACCGTTTCCACGGGGAAGCGCTGGTCGGGAGGCGTCTCCAGCACCGACCAGTCGCGGACGCCAATCATGGCCATGTTCAAAGTGCGCGGAATCGGGGTGGCGGACAGGGTCAGTACATCCACCGTTTCGTTGAGCGCCTTGATGCGCTCTTTGTGGGCCACCCCAAAGCGATGCTCCTCGTCCACCACCAAGAGGCCGAGGTCCTTGAACCGGACATCCTGGCTCAAGAGCCGGTGGGTCCCCACCAGCAGGTCGGCCCGCCCATCGGCCACCGCCTCGAGGGTGGCACGCTGCTCGGCAGGCGTCTGAAACCGCGACAGCACCGACACGTTGATGGGAAACCCGGCCATGCGAGAGCGCGCCGTGCTGTAGTGCTGCTCGGCCAACAAGGTGGTGGGCACCAGGATCGCGGCCTGCTTGCCCGCCATGATGGCTTTGAACGCGGCGCGGAGCGCCACCTCGGTTTTGCCGTAGCCCACGTCCCCCAACAACAGCCGGTCCATCGGGCGGGGCCGCTCCATGTCCCGCTTGATCTCTTCCGCCGCGCGAAGCTGATCCGGCGTCTCCTCGTACGGAAATGCGTCCTCAAAATCCTGCTGCCATGGGGTGTCGGGACCGAAAGCAAATCCCGGGCGCGACTCCCGCGCCGCGTACAGCGCCAGCAGCTGTTCGGCCATGTCCCGCACCGACGCCTTGACCCGGTCCTTGACTCGGCCCCAGTCGCTGCCGCCCAGCCGCGACAGACGTGGCGGCGCGTCACTGCCGCCGGCGTACCGCTGCACCACGTCCAACTGGTCAACGGGCACGTAGAGAGTGTCCTCGCCCGCGTACGCAATGTGAAGATAGTCCCCCGTGACGCCGCCCGCCTCCAGCGTGCGCACCCCCATAAACCGCCCGATCCCGTGCGTGACGTGTACGACGTAGTCGCCCGCTGAAAGCTCGGCGAGCCGCAGGAGGGCATGGCCGGCCACCGCGCGGCGACCCACGGGCTCCGGATGCACCTCCCGCCCAGTGAGCTCGGCTTCCGACAGGACGGCCAGCAGCAGCTCGGGCAGCACAAAGCCCCGGGTGAGCCGTCCCACCGCCACCCCCACGGAGGCCGCCTGGGGCACCCCCCGGTGCACCGCGATGCCCGCCTCCACGAGCCGCGACACTAGGTGCGCGGCCGCCTCTTCACTCTTCACGCTCACCAGCACGCGGTGGCGCGCCTTGACGAGGCGCGTCAGCTCCGTGACCAACAGGTCCCACTGGCCGTGCGCGCGGGGCGCGGGTCGGCCCGCCAGCGATACGGAGGCGTGACCCCCCGCGTGGTGGTGGGGCAAGAGCGACAGGTCCACGACGGCGTGCGCATGCAGGGACCCGGGCAGGGCATCCGCCGGCAGCGACATTTCGCACTCGAGCGGCAGCAGATCGCCGCGCTCCAGACGCCGCTGCCGCTCGCCGGCCTCTTCCAGCGCGCGGCCGCGCGCCGCCTCCAGCACACGTTCCCGGTCGTCCAGCACCACCACCGGCGCCCGGGGAAACCAGGCCGTCACCGGCACCGGTAAGCCAAACGCGGCGGCCGCCCGATCCATGCCCGGCCACCCGTGGCCATCCATCAAATGAGCGAGGCGCTCTCCCCAACGCGCGGCGAGCGCGTCCGCCTCCTCGTGGTGTCCGGTGCTGTGCAGTCCCATCACCGCCTCATCCAGTTCCCGCGTGATGCGCCCTACCGCCCGGTCGCGCTGCGGCGCCGACCATAGCAGCTCGCGGCTCGGGCCCACCACCACCTCGGCCAGCGGGCGGCCGTTGCGCTGGGTGGCGGGGTCCAACTCGGCCAACAGGTCCACCTCGTCGTCAAACAACTCCAGGCGAACCGCAGATCCTCCGGGGGGATATACATCGACGATAGGGCCGCGGACCGAAAATTGGCCGACCTGCTCCACGAGCGGCAGCCGCTCGTAGCCCATCTGCACCAGCGCCGCCATGAGGGCGTCGCGATCCACCCGGCCGCCCCGCGACAGCGTGAGCGCCTCGGGACGCTTGGGCGGCAACAGCTGGCGGACGGCTTCAACTGGCGCCACCACCACCGCACCGACAGGTTCCCGATCCACCAGGCGAAAGGCCGCCATCCGCAGTCGATCCCATTCGTGGCCTTCGGCGCGCACCTCGCCCGCCACCTGCGGGCGCGGCGGCAGCAGAGCGAGGCGGGTGGGGTCCATCCACTCGGCCACCTCGGCCGCCAGCGCCTGGGCTTCGCGCCAGCCGGGACTCACCACTAAGAGGGGATGCGGCCCACGCGCCAGCGCGGCTACAACCATCCCCGGCAAGCCGCCGGCCAAACCCGCCACCTGAGCCGAGCGACCGCGCGTGACGGCCTCCACAAGTTCCTCCCACGGCGCCAACCCCGAGAACTGATCCACCACGGCCGCGAACCCCTGTCCCACCGTTCACCCTCTCCCTGCATGCCAAAAGCCGAGCAACGCGATGCCCGAGCCCTTCGCGCCTGCTCCGTATTGCCTGCTAGTATACCGTCGATCCTGGAGTTGCTGGGGGAACGTCAGCCCGGCACATGGTTCGGCGCGGACGCGACGGCGTTTTCGATGAGCACGCCGAACCAGCCGGTCAGGTCCGGCTGCTGGGCACCCAGCACCTCGCGGACGGCCGCCGGCAGGCTGGTGGACAGCGTGTCCAGGGCATGGACCTTCACGCGGGCGGCCGTGGTCGCATTCCAACTGTGGCTGGCCTTCAAGGTATTGACCTCGGTCGCGTTTAAGGCCACCACCACGTCCTGGGCCACCGTCTCGGCGCGCAACAGCGCCCAATCCAGCGCGTCCCGCACCTGCTGGTTCTTCAAACCGGCCACCGCGTGCAGGCCGTATTGGGCCGCCTTGCCGACGAGCGCCGTCGCCGCCGCCGCCAACAGCGGGAGCACCGCACGCAGGGCATCCAACTCGATAACCGGCCAGTTCATCCGGACACGCTCCTCTCAGATTCCGACGATCCTAGGGGCCGCGCACCGCGGTCCAGGACACAATGATGGGTGGGCGCCGAACCGGATCCCGTAGGGTGGCTCACGGGGCGGGGGGCCGACGGGCCGGCCGAAGCCCAGTCCAGCGCATGCGTCACCGTTCGGGTGGTTTGGCCAAAGAAAAAGGTCAGGTACAGCGTCGCTCCGCTGACCGGGCTCCACGCCTTCGAGAAATACCCGCCGGACGTGTGGAACGCGGGGGCCGGGGCCGGATGGTTCACGGACTGGGCCCACCCCGCGTACAGAGGGACGGCCGGCGGGGTGAACTGCCACGTGAGGCGCGTCGGCGACAGGGTCCAGTGCACCACCGGGGCCGCTGGCGGAACCGCCACCGGTACGAGTGCCGCATCGAACCGATCCCCATCCACCGCCCCCGCGATGCCGGCCACCGAAAGGGTGTTGGTGTATTGGTGGCCCACATGCGCGATGCTCGGCGACGCGCCGTAATCAGCCACCCACAGCCGGACTTTACCGCTCAAGCCGGTTAGATAGCTCTGCCAAAAGTTCAGGTTCGTGTACAGCAGCGCAGGGGCTGCAGAATTGCCCACGGCCGCATTGACATCGTCGAGCCAAGCCGTGGCCCAGGCCGTGAGCGCCGCCCCATCCAGGGCCGGTCCGCCAGGGGCGCCGGTCACCTCGAGGTCCAGGACCGCTGGGGCGTCTCCTCCGGTGATCCCACCCTCTCGGTTGACGCTCGCCAAAAAGAAGGCCGCCTGCCGCTGGGCGGAGGCGACCAGCGCACTCGGGCTGCTGCCGGACGGCAGGGCAAAGTGATACGCCCCATGCGCAAGGCCAGCCTGGGCGGTTCCGGTCCAGTTGGCCGCAAACGCGGTATCCCCGACCGACGGCCCGTAGGTACTGCGCACGTAAACCAGCGACACCGGCGACCCGGAAATACGCGCGGACCTCACCTGCGGCCACTTGGGCGCGCCCTGAAACTCGGACACGTCGATGCCGTACACTTCGCTCATCGTGCTGCGAGCCCCCCTCCACGCGACACTCCCAGCCTATGCCATTATTTCCTTTTGGTTCGTGCCACGCTCCCCCGAGCCATCCACCGCACCCCATAAACGGCGCCAAAGGTGTATCCTAGACACACAGGCGCGACGGCGGGGGGTGGCACGGTGGCCGCGCAGGCGGATGCAGCCGAAGGCTCGCGGTTGGTGGTGGTCACCAACCGCGAGCCTTACCTGCACCGCGCGACCAAGGCGGGTCACACCGTGTTGCGCCGCACCCCCGGGGGCGTGGTCACCGCACTCGATCCGGTGCTGCGGCTCAGGGGGGGCACGTGGATCGCGTGGGGCAGCGGGGAGCGGGACTGGGAGGAAGCCCCCTCCGGCCAACTGGGCATCCCCCCGCGCGACCCGGAATACGTGCTGCAGCGCATTCGCCTAAGCCCCGAAGAGGTGGAAGGCTACTACGTGGAGTACGCCAACCGCGGCCTGTGGCCGCTGTGCCACCTGGCGGTGGAGCGCGTCCGGTTTTATCGTCATGCGTGGACGGCGTATCGGCGCGTCAACCGGCGCTTCGTGGAGGCCATCCTGAACGGCTCCCGACCCGAGGACACCGTGTGGAGCCACGATTATCACTTGGCGCTGGTGCCGGGCCTCCTGCGCGACCGCCGCCCCACCCAGCGCATCGCGCACTTTTGGCACATTCCCTGGCCCCCCGCCACGCTGCTGCGGCTGTGCCCCAATCGGCTCGACATCCTGACGGGCTTGTTGGGCGCCGACGTGCTGGGCTTTCAAACCGAGGACGACTGCCGTCGCTTCACCGACTGCGTGCGACAGTTTCTTGACATCCCGGCCGACGACGCCACTGGCATTGTTCAGTACCAGGGGCGCGAGGTACGGGTCGAATCCTTTCCCATCAGCATTGACACGTCGCTGGTGGAGGCAGCCGCCGAGGCGCCCTCGGCGGCGCGCCTGGCGCGCGCCATTCGGCGGCGGCTGGAGCGCAACCACCGCATTCTGGGAGTCGCAGTGGACCGCCTGGACTATTCCAAAGGCATCCTGCCGCGCCTGGAGGCGTTAGACCTGTTTTTCCAGCGCCACCCGCACCGCCGTGACCAGGTCATGCTTCTGCAGGTGGTGGCCCCCAGCCGGGGCTCGGTGCCCGACTATGCGCGCCTGAAGGGTGAAGTGGAAAGGGCGGCGGCGCAGGTTAATCGTCGCTGGGGCGTCGAAGGCGGCTGGCAACCGGTGGTGACGCTGCTGCAGCCGCTGGACTTGAGGCGGCTCGCGGCCCTGTACCGTGCCGCCGACTTTTTCGTGGTGAGCTCGCTGGTCGACGGCATGAACCTCGTGGCCAAAGAATTTGTGGCAGCGCAGGTGGACGGCCGGGGCGTGCTGTTGCTGTCGGAGCTGGCGGGCGCCATGGCGGAACTGGATCAGGCGTTTCCGATCAATCCGCTGGACCCCGAGGGGTTTGCCGATACGCTGGAGATGGCCATTCGCGTGCCGCCGGACGAGCGACGGGCCCGCATTGCCACAATGCGTGCCCATTTGCAGCTCCACACCGTCCAAGAATGGGCGGAAAACGTGCTGGCCGCGGTCGAGTGACACCGTTGGCCGATGCGGCGGCCCTCACGGCGGCCTGGCAGGACAAAGCCCCCGGGCGGTCGCCCCATGTGCTGGCGCTGGACTGGGACGGAACGCTGGTGGACTTGGCGGGGCACCCCGACGCCATCGTGGTGCCTCCGTCGTTGTCCCCATTGCTCAATCGGCTGCACCAGCCACCGGACCGAGTGGTGCTCATCATCTCGGGGCGGGCGCGGGACGACCTGGCCCGCCATCTCCCCGGCTTTGCCGGCGTGCTCCTGGGCAATCACGGAGCCGAGGCGCTGGGCACCGTGCCGCCGGGGGCGTGGCGCCGGGTGATATCCGAGTGGACTCGCCGCGTCCCGGGCGTGTGGCTTGAGGACAAAGGCGCCACGTGGTGCGTGCACTGGCGGGCCGTAGAATCGGCAGCGCGGCCCTTGCTACTGGAACAGGTGCAGGAATTTCTGGATGCCGCCGAGGACCCGGTGTACCTGGCGCGCTGGGGCCACATGGCGCTGGACATCGTGCCGCGGGCCGCCAACAAAGGGACCGCGCTGGCGGCGTGGCTCCAGCGCCACATCGGGGCTGACTGGCGCCATCAGGCGCTGGTGGCGGCGCTCGGGGACGACGCGACCGACGAAGATCTGTTTCAGGTGGTGGACCCCCAAGGGCTCGCAGTGCAGGTGGGCTACCGCGAACCCACGCGAGCCATGTTTCGCCTGCCCAATCCGGCAGCAGCCCGCCGATGGCTCGCCGAGCGGGCGGTGGTGGAGTGAAGGAGGCAGAGACGCGTGACATCGTTGGCGACGACATGCTATTGGCCTAAGAGGAGTCGCTCAACCACCTGGACGGCTACTCGAGCGCCCTGGGGCGAGACGTCCGGGGCGTGACTACGCCGCGGGTGTTTGGACCTGCGTGACCAGGGGCGAGCCCCCGGCGGCGCGGGCCGGCCCCGTGCGCAGGTGACGCGCCGTCTGCAGAAGTTGGTGGACCTCAGCGTGCTGGCTCGGTCCAGATGCGCGCGGCATCGGCTGGTCGAACCGCCCGGACCCTAGCTGGCGGGGCGTCCCCCGCGGGTGTGAGCGCTTGGGGCCGCGCTCCCTCGCGCCGGCGTGGGGGTGCACCGAACCGTGGTGCGACTTATCATAAGGCCGAGCGAGCAACGATCGGAGGCATGCCGGGTGACGCCCTCCAGCGATCCCAGTTGCCGTGAAGCGGTCCTGCAGGGGTACGTGCGCCAAATTCTCTTGGCAGGCCATCCGCAGG
>JAJZWS010000082.1 GCA_021846565.1 Bacillota bacterium | reverse complement strand
ACGGTGAACCCCAAAAGCAACTGGCCGTCTTGGAGGTCCTCTGACCACAACACGCCGACGCGGGCTTCCCTCACGGCCTGAACGCGGCCTGAACGCGGCCTGAACAATGAGGGCATCCCAAAAGTTTAGGTGGTATCGTAGGGCCACGTCCACAATGGCTCTGGAGATCGTCGTGGCCGTCGGGGAAACGACAGTCCACGCGGAGAGATCTTCCAGGATGGCGGCAGTTTCTGAAACAGGTAGTGGATGGAGAATTGTTCTCGTGATGTTGACGTAAAACTCGCTCAGCACTGTGTGCTAAGGATGCCAGTGGTTCCTCCCAGAGGCGCGACGTCAAGGCGCTGGCGACTCTAAGCTTATCGGCGCTCTCCGTGTCGTACGCATAGATGAGCACATTGGTATCACAGAACTCACCGCTCATGCAATTGATCCCGGCTGGACAGAGCCCGGTCGAAGCCCAGACTCAGGCCGTGATGCATCAACGCCACCTGTCGCGCTCGCGCGGCCTCATAGTAGTCAGTGCGGTCCGTTGCTTCGGCGGCACGATCCAGGATCGCTGCCGCGTACGCGGACAGAGAAAGTCCCTCATCGACGGCATGGTGCCGCAACTGGGTCACCAGGTTCCGGGGCAAAACCACCGTGATGTTTAGCCGATCCCGCCGGTCCACCCAACTCCACCCCTGTTTCAGGATGTCAGGAGATTCCTGGATCGTCAACCGCGTCGGCGCGTGTTGGATGGCCAGAGCCGCTTCAGGGGTCACGGGACTTGTCCTGGGAGGCGCCCCGAGTTGTCTGAGAACGTTCTGCGCCCCTTATTGCATGCGTGGTGGGGCGCTTTCCAGGTTCCCAGCATCGGCGGCGCGGGACCGAGCTCGGGGATGGTCTGCTCCTGACCACTCAGCACCGCTAAACGAAACGACCGATGGCAGCGGGCGTCGCGGTTGTACTCCCGCACGGTGAGCAAGATGCCGTCCAGCTGAAACGGCCCCACGGCCGACAATCGCCGCGTCAGCCCGGCCGGCAGCCCGTCCACCAGCTGCATGATGCGCAGCATGGGGACCAGCGCCCGGGAACTCGGCGGGCAAATCCGGCAGGGGCGTGTGGCGATGGCGGATGAGGGCCGCCACGTCGTCCGACCCGCGATAGTACTTCAAGGCCCAGTCGGCGCTGCTGCGCGTGCCGCCGACTGGGCTCGAAGGCGTCGGCGGGCCGAAACTTCTGTCCCAGTGGGCGCGCCGGCTGCTCCTTGCCCAGGTCGTGACAGATGAGCGCCGACACCAGCATGTCCTGGTCCGACCCCACCAGGTGAAAGAGCCCCAGGGTGTTCACCTCAGCCATAATTCGGAGTCCATTGATGACGTGCCGAGACGTGCCGTCCCCAATCACCGCGGTGCCGCTGGGCTTTTCAGCTGGGCGTCGACTTGGCTGTTGGGCAGCGTGAGGCGAAACGCCTTGTCGGCCTCCTGGGCCTCATGGCGCGCGCCACGAGGCCGCATGCACCGCGGCGACGTCGGCAAACGTGATGAGCACGGCCACCAGGCGGCGCTGGTCACGCACGGCACCGACGTGGAACAGCACGTCCCGCTCGTTGACGAGCTTCGGCGTGACGGTTTCCGACCGGCACTGGGACATGTGGGGAAAAGGTACTGGGCCACCTCGGCCTACGGACGTCCCACCAGGGCGTCGGGGAGGCTCCCAGGAGTTCTCCGCCCCGCGAGGGTTCAGAGCCTACGCGGCTTCGGGATCCACAGCAGCAGGAGGCCCGAGAACATGGCCGCCACCAACTGCTGCTGCAGCACGTCGACGGACACGGACCAGTCGGGCAGGTCGGCGGGCGCCTCCCCGGGCAGGTCCGCGACCCAGCGCCCCCACCAGCGTCCCACCGCGCAGCACCGGGATGATGGGCCAGTCGTCAAACCGTGCCGCCAGCCGGCGCCGCCTCCAGCGAGTCGGTCGGATCGAGTGGCGGCGCCCGCTCGTTGGGAGGCATGATGTCCCGCAGGGTTTGGCCCGGCCGCCAGTGTTTGGCCCGGACTGCCCCCAGCCACTGCCGTTCGTTGTCCACCACGGCCACAAACGACCCCACGTCGCGCCGCCGCATGCACGCCAGCCCATCAACCGGGGTATCGGGGCCGGTCACCAGGGCCGGAGCGGGGTGCTCCAGGCTAAAACCAACGCGCACGCCTCCGCCTCCCGTTCCCCGTCCAGAGGACGCGAGGCGCCGACCGTGCCGCTGCCGCTTGGCACGCTGGTTACTGACCGATGACTTCGCCTTCGCTAGGCGGTACCCTCTTGCACGGCCGGGATAAAACATTGCCTGCCGTCAGTGCCAGGCCTGGGCCACCTGCACCGCCACCACCACGGCCATGAACACGACGTAGGCCCTCAGCCCCCACAGCAGCACGCGGGTGCCGCGGGCCAGTTGACCGATTCTAAGTCGGTCCACCTGCTCGCGCGCGGTACGGTGGTACGCGAGGACGTCCCCGTCTCCCAGCCCCTCCGTCACGTCGGCCACTCGCCCCGTCATCGGCTGCATCGCGTGCATCAGATCCACTCCTTTCGGTCCCAATCGCTCAACCCATCCCACTAGTCCAAGGGGGGCATCCAGCAGTTGCGCCACGGTCGCGGTCCAGCTCACAGATGCAGAGTCGGGACAATGGCCGTCAGCGCGAACAGGATCCCGGCCAAGGTCAACAGGCCCCCCACGAAAATACCCAGCCCATTCAGCAGCGGCGTATTGCGATAGGCGCCCACCACGGCCTGGTCGTTCACCAGCAGCAGCAGAAACGCGATGGCGGGCGGCATCGTGAGCACCGCGATGACGTTCACCACGATGACCACGCTTTCCAGGGGAAAGCCCGGCAGCAGCACAAGGGCGCCCGCCAGCGCCACCAGCCCCAACAGCACCAGGTAAAAGATCGGGGCGCGCCGCACGGAGAGGTTCAGGCTGTGAGGCTGGCTGGTGACTTCGCCCACGGCGTAGGCGGACGCGCTCGAGATGGTGAGCGAGGCGATGAGGCCGGCCTCCCCAATCCCAATGGCAAATAGTGCCGCCATGGCGTGCCCGACAAACGGACGGAGCGCCTGGGCAAACTGCGCGGCACCGTACTGACTGGCGTTCATCCCGTGGGTGAACAGTACGCTGGTGGCGATGATGGCGGCGAGTCCCACGAGGGCGGCCAGGGCGGCGCCCAGCGCCGTGTCCAAGCGGCCGTGGTGCAAATCTTTGGGGGTGAGGCCTTTGTCCGTGACCGCGCCCTGCTGGAAGAACAGCATCCAAGGCGTGATGGTGGCGCCGATGTCTGCCAACAGCAGCGTCAGGTTGGCGGAGTTGACTCCCCCCGCTGGCATCGGTGTCCAGCTCAGCACCGCATGCCCGACCGCGCCCCAGTCGGGGTGGCTGGCGATGGCCACGGGAATGAACACCAGGTTGACCAGCGCGGCCGCCAGCGCCACGCGCTCCCAGGACCAGTAGCGCTGCCACAGAATGGCCACGATGTTCAGGCTCAGGCCGCAAGTCACCGCCGCCCAGGCCGGGATGCCAAAGAAGCCCGCGCCCGCCACCATGCCCACGAACTCCGTGATGAGGGTCAGGAAGTTGGTGACCAACAGGTCACCCATGGCGAAGTGACCCCAGAAGCGGCCGAAGCGGCGGTAAATCAACTCGGCGTGTCCCGCCTGGGAGACCGATCCGAGCCGCACCGTGATTTCCTGCGCCACAAACGCCATCGCGAACGTCAGGACGACGAACGGCAGGAAGAATCCCAAACCATACTTTGCGCCGGTCGCCGAGTAGGACAGCATGCTAGGGGCATCGTTCTCGCCCAGCATCACCAGGAGCCCCGGGCCCAGGATCAGCCAGAACACGCGAAGCGACCCCCGGCGCCGAGCGCGTTCTACTGCCAGCCGGTCGTGCCGTCGTCCCTCCAGCTCCATGTCGTCGTCCGTGGCTTTCCACCGCCAATCCTGCACGCGGGATGCCTCCTTCGCGTCTCCCAACACGGTGCGGGCCGAACCGGTGTGGTCACCGCGCTCGTTGATCCGACTGTTGCCCGGGGATCACTTTGTTGCCCGTGGGCAATACACGGTACGACGGGTTGGCTGACTGGTGCGTTGTCCTTCCCAGGTGTCCCCAAATTCTTTCCCGGCGGCCAGCGTTGGGCTACAGTGGCTGGCAGACGCCACTGTCTCCAGTGACTGGGTGGTGGGTGCGTGGGTGTGGGCAGGTGACCTATGCGACCTTAACGGCGGCGGCTCCCAAGACGACGGAGGGCAGTTCTAGGGCAGCTTTGATGAGGAGATTCAGAACGCCCGTCCCGCCTGGGCGGCATTCACTGTCGATGCTGACCGGGGCTGGCTGGTTATGGTGTCCGCAGGCCAGCGGTACCCACAGCGGGCGAACGTCGAGCTGGCCGGCGCCGTCCCCGCGGCGAATGGCGTCGACCGGGTGACGGCGTTCGCGCTGAGCACGGACGGATACGGTTTGATGGGCGGTGGCGGCTCCGGGAGGAGGTCTTCGGTGTGTACCGGAGCGTAAGGGAGACCAGCCACCTGCCTCGGACCTCATGCCGCTCCGGGCTGGTCTATATTGCGAAGAGCCGGACCGTGGGGCCAGGAGGCGGTCGGACCCGGTCGACCCGACCGAGACCCCCGTGGGGCTCACCGTCGCTCTGCTGGAGGTTGGTCGCGGGCGCGATGAAACGACCGGCCCATGCCAGTGGGCGAAGGGGACGAATGGGCGCAGGGTTCCCGAGGGGAGGGTGCGTGTGAGTTGGGTGCACGTGGCCGTAGGAGCAACCGCCATCGTGGTGGTGGGGGCGTTGGTCAAATCCCACCCGTGGACCGCCAGGGCCGTTCAGGCGGCGGTCGGGAGCACTGTGACGGCGCGGGGGAGCAGCCCCAGACTTCCTCAGGGCGGAGGCCCCCCACGCGTGGGGGCTCTGGTGATGGTGCCGCTGGGCCGGCCAACCCTGCCCGGACCCGCTTCGGTGACCGTCTCTGTACATGGGCAGGGACGCTGGCACTGGGTGGGCTTGCAGTACCAGGGGGCGGGCTGGTCGCTCAACGTGCAGGAAATTGAATCGCCTCGATTCGTCAACCCGGCGCCCCACGTACGTCACGTCATGCTGGACGGGCGCCCCGCGGAGGTGGCCCGCTGGACGCTCGGGGGAACCCCGGCGGCCAGCGCGGTGATGCAGGTGCGTCCGCATGTGTACCTGGACGTCACCGGGGCGCACGTGTCGCTGGCCTGCGTGGAGGCCGCGTTGGCAAGCCTGGTGGCTCCCGACCGGTAAACGTATCGGCCATGGCGGTTGGCAGCGCGCCCGTGGCGCCCAACGCTTGATGACGCTGGCTGTTCACGGAGGGCCTCCGGCTTTGCATGGTTTGCGCTGGCCGCGGTGGGCGATCCGCTGCGGACCTTCACCACCACCATCCGTGCACCCAATCAGAGCCTTGTCGGATCGGTGAATGCCCAGCGGCGAGGCATGGGGGAGGGCATCGTCTTCGCGTTCGGATGGGTGTCGCGCCTTCTCCGGGGGTTGGCGATGTTCCGGCTTTCCCCCTCGGGTCGCGTCGGGCGGCAATGGACCGTCGTGGGTTCCGAGCCGTGCTGGGGACGGGTGTTGAAGCGGCGGATAGCCGCAACGGAACCCTCCGAGTGGGCATGGGTTTGAGGGGTCGGGGGAATCCGGTGCACGACTTTTTCGGTGGCCTGTAACCACCCGACCGCTTCAGGCGTTGCACGAGGTGTGAGACATGCAGTCCGACGCGCCCCCCATGGGCGCCGGCGCCGCCGCGTGCGCGGTGGGCGCCTCGTAGTTGTTGTATTGGCCCTGGCCTGGCTGGTGGCGTTTGGGACGCTCCGGCCGTCTGCCCGGCTGACACCCGGAGGATCGTCGCTCGCGCACGTTGCGCTCGCGGGCGCCACGCGCGTGGATTCGGCCACCGTGTCGTGGGGTCGGCACCAGACGGCGCTGGCCGTGGGGTCCACCGGTTCGCTGACCCCCCGGACCCCGATTCCCGCCGGAGTGCGCGTGGACGTCCGCGTCACGGTATCCACGCCGCCGTGGCTGGCCTGGGCACCCGGGCAGTCAGCGGTGGTGTCGCGTCAGGTGGTGACACCTCAGGCACCCGCCTTGGTTTTTCGGCACGAGGCGGTCACGGCGGGCACACAGGTCCTCGCGGCGTTCACGCGCTCAGGGCAGGTGCGGGGGCTGGGTCCCCACATCGTCTCCGTCGTGGCCGACCGGGACACTCGGGGTGAAGCGGCGGAGGCCGCGACCGGCACGGTGGATGTCGAAACCCGCGGAGCATCCTGGGAGGCGTGGTCGTCGCCGACGGCGCTCCACTGGACCGGGGTGCCGTCCGGCTCGACGGTGCTGACGCTGCAGCGGGATTTGGCGCAGCTGGGCTACCTGCCGCTCCGCTGGGAGCGGCTGGCCCATGGCGTGGGGCGGTTTGTCTGGCGCTATCCCATGCCCGCCTCGCTCACGTCGCTGTGGACGACGGGAACCAGCAACGTGCTCACCACCGGGGCGGTGTGGCAGTTCGAACGCGAAACCGGCCTGCCTGTCCAAACTCCCACCAACGCACTGTTTTGGAACGATCTAGCCGCCAAGCTGGCGGCCAACGACCAAAACACCGAAGGGTACACGTACGTCCAGGTGTCGCAGGGGAGCCCGGAGCGGCTGCGCCTCTGGTTCAATGGCCAGCTGGTGGTCAACTCGCTCGCGAACACCGCCAAGCCACCCGGCGTCACCCACGTGGGCACTTTCCCGGTATTCCTGCGCTATACCTCCCAGTCGATGCGTGGCATTGACCCCAGCACCGGCCGCGCGTATTACTACCCCAACGTGCCCTGGGTGAACTACTTCAAGCGCAACGACGCGGTGCACGGCTTCCCCCGCCAGCAGTACGGGTTTCCCCAGAGCGCGGGCTGTGTGGAGCTCCCGGTGGCCACCGCCAAAACCGTCTACGGCTACATGCACTACGGAACGCTGGTGACCGTGCTGCCCATCCCGTCCGCCACGTGACTCACAGGGCTTGCTCGGTCACCGTCCGCACGGCCTGTTCCTTGACCCAGATGGCGCCGTCCGCCGGTGCGGTGCCGGCCGGCAGGCGCCCGCCGGCCGCCCGGGGATGGCCCCCGCCCTCAAATCCGGCCTCCATGAACCGGGCGGCGTCCAGTTGGGGGCTGGTGCGGCACGACAGCCGTCCGTCCGGCTTGATCGCAATGACGGCCGCCAAATCATGCGCACCCAGCAGCCGATGGGAGAGCTCGTTGACGGCGCCTTCTTCCTCGAGCCGCACCACGGCGAACCGGTACGGGCCGACCAGAAACAGTTCGGCACGCTCGGTGTACCGCTCGACGAACGCGTTTTCGTCGGCTTCCAGCTGGGTGAGCTCGCGGTGCTCGTCCTCCGTCAGGGGGGACCAGCCATCGCGAAACTTGTCGCGGAACCATTCCCAACCCCGCGCCATCCTGAGCCGGTTCAGGGCCTGGCCCGCCCGATGGTCGGCCCGCCACAAATCGTAGTCGTCCACCGGTTCCAGGAGCGGGCGCCAGCGCGCTTCGTCGGCGGCGAGGCGGCCGGTGGTGGTGAGCCACTCATAAAGCAGCGTGCTGCCGCAGTGGCGCTGGTCAATGTGCACTCGCGGCCGGTCCGCCAGCGGCAGCGCGGACTGGTGGTGATCAATCAGGGCCACCAGCCGGTCGGCCTCCCGGGGATACACGTCCGCCGGAAAGGATACGTCGGCCAGCACCACCGGCCGGTCCGGCGGCAGCGCCGCCAAGAAGGCGGCCGCCCCGTCGGGATACACAAAAGCCGGGACCATCCCGGCCGCCAGGCCCAGCACGGCGCAGGTGGCGCCGTCCAAACAGTGGTCGTGGGTCACCAGCGTGAGCGGCGTCGCCATCGTCGGTTGCCTCCCAAATTTCGTGTGGGCCTTAGGGCCACCCCGTCAGCGGTTCCGGACGCGCCCGGGGCTTTGACGTCCCTATATTATCCCATCCCGCCCGTCTCAATGGGCGGGGACCGTTCCCGCGATGGCCAGCCCGACACCCACGGACTCATGGGATCCGCCGGGTCGGAACTCACCTGCGCTACGGCCAGCCGCCGGGCGCGGGTGAGCGATGTAGATCCGGCGGCCGGCCTCGGGCGTGTCGGGATACATCCGCCGACTGGCGTCCCAAATCAGGACGGCGTCAAACTCCAAGCCGCGCACGCGAGCGAGCGGGGCCAGCACCACGCCCCCACGGTACACGGGGTCCTCCGTCAGCGGCTCGGGGACCACGCCCAACGTCTTGAGCGCTCGGCCAGGGCGGCGACATCGGACGGTGCCATCTGGTCGGGCACAATGACGGCCATCGTGCCGATTGGGGACGCACTCCGGGCCATTGCCAGCCAGTCCGCCAGAGCCGGGGGGAGGGCGAATGACGGGACCGCCCAGCGGCGCACCACCCCCGGTACGGGGTGCCAGCGCACGCTCGTGCTCCCGGGGGCGTCGGGGCCAGACGCGCGGCTAGCGCGGCGGCGGTGGCGTGGATGACCGGAGGGAGCCGGTAGGCTTGGCGGAGATGCACGCGCTGCGGGACGCCGCGTCCTCGTCCCAACAGCCTCGCGGCGTCGGCCAAGACAAACGAGTCCCGGTCGGCCTGCAGGGGATCCCCCGCCAGCACCCACCAGGCGTCGGGGGCGGCGAGTGCCCCCAGCGCGGCCAACGCCGGCGCCGGGACGGACTGGACCTCGTCGACAATCACCCACGCCGGGGGCACGACCAGCCGGGCGCCCGCGCGCACGGCCAGCAGCAACCAAGCGGCGGGGCGGCGAAACGCATCGGACTGGGCCTCCAGAAAGTCGCCCGGGTCCTTTACGGACGCGGGCCGAATGCGCGCGATGCCATCGGCGGGCCATGCGCTCTGGGGCTCGGGCACCACCCACCGCAGGAGACCGGGCGCCAGTTCCGCCAGGAGATCTTGCGGCGTGGCCACGCGGGTGTCGGGGTGACTGAGGCCCAGGCGGCGCAGCGCCGGCTTGAGGTAGGCCGCCAGCGTGGCAGACGGGACCACGTAAAGTCCCGGCCGGTCTGGGGGAGCCGCCACCCCGGTCTTGCCGGTGCCGGCCGGTCCCTCCAGCAGGAACACGCGGCGGCGGGCGTCTCGCTGCGAAAGAATCTGGCTCTGTTCCGAATCCAACACGTCCGCCATGGCTTCCAGGCTGGTTGAGGCCGTGCCCAGAAGGCGCCGCCGCACCCGGTCCCGAAACACCACCCCAAACCGGGGTGCAATGCGCTGGATCCGGTCGCCCTCCCACTCGACGTCCTCCACCACGGTGTCCGTGGCCACGAGTCGGCCCGTGCCGACGACCTGCAGGCGCTGGCGCTCCGAGAGGGTCACCGTGAGATGGCTTATGTCCAGCATCTCCGTTGGACCGGGCGGCACGGGGAACGACTCCGAGCGGGCGTAGTTGCTGACCCCCGCACGTCCAGCGCCACGGGGTCCCCGGCCTCGTCGGCGAGCGTACAGCGAATGCGCGCGAACTAGGGCGCATGCGTCGTCATCATCTCGCTCAGCTGCTGCCGGCGTGCTTCGGCCCGCTCCGCCACCCGCCAGCGCACCTCGTCACGGCCCACCCGAGCGCGTGCGAGGGCCTCCTGGGACGCCTGGCGGCGCCGCATCAGCTCGGCGGGGGCCCACGCGAAAAACGCGTCCGCCACCTTTTGCTCATCCGTGGGGGATGCGGGCTCCGGGGGACTCGTCTCATTTGACATCGGGGTTCCCCTTTCCTGGGTCAGCGCCAGGGGGCGATAGTACCACAACGCGCAGAGCAGTGGCTCGCGGCGTTTCTCCTATTGACAAGATAGCTGTCAACACAGATTCTGACGTGGAAAGACATCTGGAGAACAGGGGGAGATGGGGTGGCGGCACAGATGTTGGAGTGGCGTGGGGTGGAGCGAGTGCCGCCCGAGGCCCGGCACGGGCGGCCGGCGCAGTTGTTCACTCTGTGGTTTGCAGCGAACCTGGGCTTTCCCGCCTGGCTCATCGGGGTGCTGGCGGTGTCCTTGGATCCGGACTGGCGTCTGGCGCTGGGCGCCGTGGTGGTCGGAGCGCTCATCGGCTCAGTGCTGGTGGCGGGGGCGGCGGCGCTGGGGCCGGGAACGGGTCTCGGGTCTCTGCCCCAGTCCGCGCGCGCGTTTGGCCGAGTGGGGGTGAAGCTGCCGGCGCTGTTGAACTGGGTGTCCTGCGCCGGCTGGTTCGCGGTCAACACCGTCTTGGGCACCCAGGCAGTTCAGAGCCTCATGGGGTGGCCGGTAGCTCCGGCGTTCGCCGTGATGGTGCTGGTGCAGGTGGGGCTCGCGATTTTCGGTCACGACATGATCCACCGGGTAGAGCGGGCCGCCAGTGTGGTGCTGCTGCTGCTGTTTGCTTACTTGGCGGTGCACACGGTGGGGGCGGCCGGCCCAGCGGCCCCGGGCGCGGCCAATTGGCCCATGGCCATTCTGACGGTGGCGATTTCGGCCTCGTATCTGTTCAGTTGGGGGCCTTACGCGGCCGATTACTCCCGCTACCTCCCCGCGGACACGCCCGTCCAGCGCGTGTTTTGGTGGGCCTTTTTGGGGTCGCTGGTGTCCACCGCGGGTGTGATGGCACTCGGGGTGCTCATGGCGGTGCGGTTTCGCGTGGCGTCGGACATGGGGCTGTTGGCGGCGGGTGCCGGGCACCTGGCACCGATCGCGTACCTGGCCGTGGTGGGGGGCACCGTGACGGCCAACGTGCTGAACGTGTACACCGGCGCCACGTCCACGCTGACGCTGGGGATTGGGCGGGATCGGGTGCAGGCGGCGGTGCTGACCGGCATCCTGGGCGCGGCGCTCACGATCATCGGGATCAATGGGGGCTTTGCCACCCAGTACGAAAACTTCCTGCTGCTGTTGTCGTACTGGGTGGCGCCCTGGCTGGCGATTCTGTTTTGGGACCATGTGCGTCCGCTGGCGGCCGCACGACCGGTTGGGCCCGGCGTCTGGGCCTTTGTCGTCGGGGTGGCCGCGTCGGTGCCGTTCATGTCCCAGACGCTTTGGACCGGGTGGGTGGCGCGCGCGTGGGGCGGCGCCGACGTGGCGTACTATATGGGATTTTTGGTGGCGGGCATCACGTACTGGTACTGGAGTCGCCCACGAGAAACCCCAACTGCGCCAACGCCCGTCGGCCGCGTTCCAGCGTAGCCCCGTCACGGGCACGCACCGTGTGCCAGTGCACCCCGTCGGTCAGGAGGCTTAACAGCTGGCCGTGCTGGAGCGTCATGCGGTCGATGAAGTCCTGGACGTCGGCCCGGGAGTGGAGGTTCAGTGCTCCGCGGATCTCGCCGTACACCGGATGCTCCACGAGCACGTCGAGAATGGACACCCCGGCGTCGACGAGGCTCGTCAGCTCCGCGGCCGTTTCTTCCGGACGGTGTTTGACGGCAAACACGGTGGTGCAAAGCCCATCGGGCGGCCGCATGAGGACGTAGCCGCGCGGGGTGGCTTCAACCGGGGCGCCGCCCGCCCGGAGAAGGGCGACGTCATGCACCACCACCTGCCGGGATACGCCAAACCGCTCAGCCAGGACATAGCCGGGCGTCGGCTGGTGCTCCTTTTGCAACAACTCTAATATATCGTCTCGGCGTGTCATCTAACGCCATCCCTTCGTGCGGAGCCTCAGGGCACGGGGCCGGCCGGTCGCCGCCGAGCTACCCCCGAGTCCGGTAGGGCCTACAGTTCGCGTCTTGGTCCATAAATCCCTGCCTGACGCGGCCCCGGACCAGGACCCGGCTCCAGCAGGAAACGGTCGTGCGGTGGCGAACCAAGCAACCGGTGGCCTGCGAGCTACTTGGCGTGTTTACTAAAGATGTCTCCGCAGGCGACGGGCGGCAGCGCGTGGGCAAGCGTCGAGACCGCGCATCATCTCTGGACAGCGGGTCCGGTACCGTCATCCGCGCAGCAGTCGATAGGCGATTCCAGCTGAACCACGGTAGGTGTTATAGGTGTTTGAGGAGGAATGAGCAATGCCCTTGCCTCGGAACCGCAAAGTATTCACCGGGCTTACCATGGCCTCATCGTTGGCGTGGATGTCGATTCTACCCGCCACGGCGGTTTTTGCCCAAAGCACCCCGACGGTCACCCCGGGCTCGGTAACGCTCAGTGGTCCCATTACGCCCACGAATGGCACGGCCACGTTCACCGCGAGCGCCAGTGACCCGAATGGCACCGCGGAGTATCAGTTCTGGGTGGAGTCGCCCAACGGCGCGTGGACCGACATGCAGAACTTCTCGACCAACAACACGTTCACCCTGTCCACCCCGTCGGCGGGCGACTACCTGGTTGCGGTCGAGGTAATGGACCAGGCGCAGGTGGCGGCGGGCGACTGGAGCATGGCCCAGACCACGCTGCCAGACGGCGTGTTCAACGGCTCGTCTCTGTCGGTCATGTCCAACGCCAGCGGCTCTGTGGCGGCGGGCACGCAGGTCACCCTGACGGCGACCGAGACGAACGTCTTCAGCCCGCTGTATCAGTTCTGGTACCAAGAGCCGAATGGCACATGGGTGCAGAGTGGGAACTACCAGTCCAGCAACACGTTTACGTTCACGGCGAGCCAGTCCGGCACGTACAAGTATGTGGCGTATGTGAAGAG
>JAJZWS010000081.1 GCA_021846565.1 Bacillota bacterium | reverse complement strand
CGGTCGAGATCTTCCGCCTGAGAAGTTGTGAACGGGCGCCCGGGGCGGTGCAACGGTTCGCAGGTTCGACCCGTTCCCATCTCGCACACGGCCGTCCCCCTGTGGACGGGCCCGGCGTGTGGCGGCTCCCGCCGCTGACCGACCGGGTCGGTGCCGCCCTGGACCTCGTCGCCCCCGCGCCCCGCGCGGGGGCTTTTTCATTTGCGGGGATAAACCAACAGCCTAGGACCCGGAATTCGCTACGTCTAGACGGTCTATACCGATAACGAGCATAGTTTAGCGAAGCCAACCTTCGGATAGCCCGACCGGTGGTATCCTAGCCGAGGAGGTGTCGGCGTGGCCTTCGCCGTGGAGGATTTTCAGGACCTGTTGAGGCTTCTTGATGCGCATCCGGAGTGGCAGGCCCAGCTGCGGCAACGGGTGCTGACAGAGGGTTTCGTGGGTGTACCGGACCGCCTGGCCCGCGCGGAGGCGGCCCTGGAGCGGGTTGCTGCGTCGCTGCAGACGGCCGCCGCGGCCCAGGCAGGCAGCGAGGCGCGGCTGGATGCGCGGATGCAGGCACTGGCCGCGGCCCAGGCGGACAGCGAGGCGCGGTGGGATGCGCGGATGCAGGCACTGGCCGCGGCCCAGGCGGACAGCGAGGCGCGGTGGGATGCGCGGATGCAGGCACTGGCCGCGGCCCAGGCGGACAGCGAGGCGCGGCTGGATGCGCGGATGGAGGAACTGGCGGCGGCCCAGGCGCGGCTGGATGCGCGGATGGAGGAACTGGCGGCGGCCCAGGCGCGGACCGAGGCGCGGATGGAGGAACTGGCCGCGGCGCAGGCGCGGACCGAATCACGCGTGGGCAGCCTCCGGGGGCATTTGCTGGAATACTGGTTTCACGAAAAGGGTGCGGCCGCGCTGCTGCGGGTTGGCCTCAAGCGGGCGCGCGTGATGGAGGTGAACGACTGGATTGCCGACGTGGACGAGGCCGTGGATCGCGGCGCGGTGTCGTTAGAAGAGCGCCAGGACCTTCTCCATGTGGACACGGTGGTATGGGGCCGGGACGGAGTGGGCGATGTCCACGTCGCGGTGGAGGTGTCGGCCACCGTG
Organism: Bacillota bacterium; assembly: GCA_021846565.1. Taxonomy (GTDB): domain Bacteria; phylum Bacillota; class Sulfobacillia; order Sulfobacillales; family JAIMBI01; genus JAJZWV01. Next base: position 11,754 of record JAJZWS010000081.1, on the reverse strand, counting down.
GATATCAACGATGTGCGCCGCGCCAGCCGGCGGGCGGGGATTCTTGGCCGGGCCTACGGCCGCGCGCGGCCCGCGGTGGCAGGGTACCGGCTTACGGAAGGCGCGGAGGAGGCCATTGCCGAATCCGGTGACATCCTGGTGGTGACGCGGACCGAGCCTGCCTAACGCGCGCTCGTCCGGCGCTGGCCGCATTACGGGTGCTGCTCGGCTTGTCGAATGATCGTGGCAATGCCAGCCGGCATGCGATACCAGTTGGCGGAAAACAAGAACCGCACGAACCGCGAATGCCGGGACGAGATGGTCATGCCGGTGGCGGCGAACGCGTATGGCTTGAACCAGGCACAGGACCCGGCCACGTACACGCCCGTCTGAAGCTGGTTTCGATAGCTGAACACCAGCGTCAGCGGGCCGACTCCCGTGCTGTGCGCCCCCTGGCACTCGGCGCTGCTGGCCGGCAGCGGGTGCGCCTGATTGAGGAGCGCCACGAGTCGGGTCAAGTCAGTCGACGGAATGGAGATGCTGGAGCTAGACGTGGCATGGGACTTGGGGGCGAAGAAGATTGCAGCCACCGGACGCGGTGGCACAATCTCGCCAGGGTAGGCGTAGGGGTGGAGCGGTCCCAAGAGGCGCGGGGCCTTGGGCGGGGCGAAGTCCACGCGCACCTGCTCCCACCACACCAAACTGTGCAGGCGATATTCGCCCTCGAACCACATCCCCATGCTGCCAGCGGTGGGCACCACACCGCTTCCGGGGCCGGCTGGACTGCTGAGCACGGTGTTGACGCGGATGAGCTGAGCGCCGGGGTGCTGCTTCCAAACCTGCTGGGATACCAACGCGGAAAGGTCCGCGAGCGCGGCTTGGGGGTGCACGGGCGCCGCCGGGCCCCGAGCGCTTTGGTGCGCGTGCAGGACGGCGGCTGCCGCCAACAGGAGTACCGCCGCCGCCGCGCCCACCCGAAGGGGCTGGCGCTGACGCCGACGCTGACGACGTTGGTTCGCTCGCGCCGACGCCCGCGGAAGACTCACCTGACGCCACCGCGCGCGATCCGCCACGGGCTGGCTGGCCGCGACCAGCTGTTCCTGCCACCACGCGCGCTCCCTCGCTTCGTCAAAGTCTCTATTCCTGGGCATGCGGGTCCCCTCCCTTCTGAGCGACGGCGGCCTCGTCTCGCAGGCGCGCCTCCAATCGATGGCGGGCCCGGGTTAGGCGTACCCGCACGGCGTTGGCCGTTGTCCCGAGCCCTTTGGCGATGGCCTCGGCCGACAGCCCCTCGTAGTAGAAGAGCTGCACCACCCTCCGTTCATGGGCAGGAAGCTGGTCCAGGAGCCAAGCCCCATAATCGCGCCGGGAGATGGTCTCCCCCGGATCGGACAGCGTGGGCGTGGTGGCGAGGTCGCCTGCCAGCACCCAGCGGCCGCGTCGGTGCCAGTCCACCACGAGACGGCGGGCCACGGTGTACAGCCAGCCCACAGTGGGTTCGGCGCGCCCCGATTCCAAGTGCAGGTACAGTCGGACGAACGTTTCCTGGACCACATCTTCGGCGGCGGCGTCATCGTCGGTGAGATGGCGCGCATATCGCAGCAGGGAGTCCGCGTGACGTTCGAACCACTCAGTACACTGCTGGGCCAGCATGGAGTGGCGCGGGTCGCCCGCTCCCGGTGTCTCGATGGCGGGTCGCGAGGCGCCGGGCGGTTGGTGCTGCATCGGTTGACCCGCCTCCATTCCCCTACCGCTATAACGCGGGCCGATGCCGTAACATTACCGACCTGCGCCGACCCCACGGGCTTGTCCCGGCATGGTGTCGACCGCACGGAATTCCGCCGTCCCGGATCTGGCATGCGCCGGCGGTGCGCGCGGCCGCCGGAGCTACGGTCGCGGCTGGTGCGGGACACCGATTGCTCGGTTGCGACGGCCCGGGAGACGATGGTCTTCTCGGCGGCACCGGCTGCGGAGTACTGGTTAGGTCTGGTGGGCCCCTCACGGAGGGCGGCGCCACGCGGACGGCACCGGGCATCGTGAACCTCCATGGCCGACCTGTGGCGCTGGCGCGGGGCAAGAGCGGCACCGTCGTGATTTTCTTGGCCACGTGGTCTCTCTATGGTGCCTACCTGGACCGTTACAGTAAACCGGTGCTGGCTCGCACGCCGGGGATGGTCATGGACATGATCGATACGGACGTGGGCAGTGGCATTGCCCACGCCAGGTCCCTCTCGCCCGCGTTTGGCGGGCTGGATCAGGGCTTGCCGGGAACGACGTCCCAAGAAGAGCGGACGATGACAGCGTACGCTCATCGCTTTGGCTTGAACTCTGTCCGAAACGCCCCTCTGCACGGCGCGCCCGCGGCCGCCCCGCACGTGGGGGCACCGCGACAGTGTCCCACGCTCATCGCCGGCGATCCCGCGGGCGACGTGCTGGATGTGCACTGCGGCCCGGGCGACTGGAGCTGAGCGTCGCTTGGCTCACGAGCCCACGTGGGCTGGTCGCGCCCGGGGACTTGGGCTAAAGACTGGCGGGCGCGGCGTCCGGGGTGGTCTGGCCGTCCAGGTGCAGCGGAATCCAGCGATTCGGTCCTGCTGCCACCATGAGGCTGGTGGGGGGAGCCGAGCGCCCAACCCCACCAGAGGGGGAGGATGGGGAGAGAGACAGCGGCCGCGTGGGCCCCGAGCGGACTGGCCAGGCCAAGCAGGGTCATGAGGACGCCAAACACGCGCCCGCGCACGTGCTCCGGGATCAGGCGCTGCATCATGGCGAACTTGAGGGCGTTGCCGGTACCGTTGGCCACCCCACCCACGAGCAGCGTCGCGGCGGCCAGCGTGGGCGCGTGCAACAGAGAGAACACCCCGATGAGGCAACCCTGGGCGCCAACCATGTAGGCCGTCGACACGCGAAGTGGCAGGTGGCGCAACCGACCGACGAGGAGACTGCCGATGACGAGCCCAACGGCCCAACTGGCATCGACGAGGGCATAAGACAGGACGCTGGCATGCAGCACGTGGCGCACTCAAAACGGGAACATGGTAAACGCCGCCACAAAGGCAAAGTTGACCATTACAACGAGGGGAAGCAGTTGGACCAGCCCGGGGATCGCACGGGCGCTGGCCCACCCGGCGGTCAGTTCGTGCCAAAGTCCACTGGCTTCCGGACCATTGGCCGGGCTGTGCACGGCGTGCGGGCGTGCGGCCACCATGCGCATCATGAGCCAGATGGCCAGCGCCGACGGCCAGAACGACGCCAAATCCGCGCCAAACACCACCGTGACGCCCACCGCGGCAATGGCCGCTCCTCCGAGGGCAGACCCGATGGGGCTCGAGAGCTGGTTGGTCAACGAATAGAGGCCGTTGCCGGTGGCCAGATCGTCGGGCGACATCAGCCAGGGCAGCAGCACGCCTTCCGCGGGGCCAAACAAAGCGTTGCCTAGACTGGTGATGCTCAGCAGCCCGATGATGACCGGGATGAGGCTTCCAGGGATGGTCAGCCCGACGAGCCCGACCAGCACGGCGGTGCCGCGCAGGACGTCGGTCATCAGCATCAGACGCTGGGGGTCGGTCCGGTCCACCAGCACCCCACCCACAGCCGCGAGGACGGACGGGACCACCATCACCAGACCGGCCCCGCCAGTAGACACGGCGACCGCAACTGAATTTCCCAAAGCCCCATGATGAGGAACACGGCGTTGCCCAGCTGGGAAAGCATTTGACCGATCCACAGCCATCGAGACCCCGGATAGCGCCTCAACAGCCCCACGCGCGTGTGCGCCTCCCCTGCTCTGAAGGTACCGGTTGAGGGCGCGCCTGGCATTGGCTGCCAGACCAATTCCTTGGGGAACGGCCCGGGGTTGCCAATAAGGACATGGTGTGGCATATCATGGGGCCGGGGGTGGGGCGGGGTGACGATGTTTTATCGGGTGGAACCCCATCTGCTGACGGTGGGATTAGAACAGGACTTGGACTTAGCCACGGCCCCCGCCGTGAGGGCCGCGCTGGACACGCTGCTGGACCGATACCCGGACCGCGATGTGCGGCTCGACCTGGACGCGGTGAGCTTTTTGGACAGCACCGGGCTGGGGGTGGTGCTGGGGCGGTACCGCCGACTGGCCGCCTCGGGGCGCACCCTGCATCTGGTGGGAGTGCGGCCTGCTGTCGCGGCCGTCTTGACGGTGGCCGGTGTCCGGCAAATCATGACGTGGGATCCTGCAGTCCTCAACGACGGCCGAAAAAGGGGAGGGGTAGCCGATGACGGAGGCCAACTCGTTTAGCTTGGACGTGGCGAGCCATCCGGACAACGTCGGCCTCGCCCGGCTGGCGGTCGCTGCGCTGGCGGCGGGGGCGCCGTTCGGTGTACCCGACCTGGAGGAGATTCGCGTGGCCGTATCCGAGGCGGTCACCAACGCGGTGCAGCACGGCTACGGCGGGCGGCGCGATGGCCGGGTGCGCATAGAGGCGACGCTGTCCCAGGACCGCCTCAAGGTGGTGGTGTCGGACCAGGGACGGGGCATCGAGGATGTCGCGCTGGCCCGGCAGGCGGCTGCGGGCGAGGGCGAACGCTTGGGCTTGGGGATCTTGTTCATGGAAACCTTCATGGACCACGTCGTCGTTGAGAGTCACCCTGGCCAGGGAACCCGTGTCGTGATGGAAAAACGCGTGCCCGTAGCGGCACTGGCAGCGGATGGCGACTGATGCCCCGAGGTCGCTGTCCGACTTGCTTCGGCGCATTCGGACCGGCGACGCGGCCGCGATGGATGAGGCGTATGCGCGGCATCACGGGCTGGTGGCGATGGTGGCGGATCGGTTCCGCGGCCTTGGGGAGCCTGAGGACGTGGAGCAGGTGGCCGCGTTGGGGCTGGTCAAAGCCCTAAAACGCTTTGACCCCGAGCGAGGATTGGCTTTTTCGACGTATGCCGTCCCACTGATGCTCGGGGAAGTGCGGCACTGGCTGCGCGACCACCCGGCCGATGGGTGGAGCCGGGGTGGGTCCGAGCGCTGCCGGCAGCTCCAGGCGTGCCTGGAGGCGCACCTGGCGCGCGGTGAGGCCGCGCCCACGGTGGCAGAGCTGGTGGCGGAGCTTGCATGGGACCGCTCGACGGTGGTGGAGATGCTGGATCGGATGCATCCCGTCCAGTCGCTGGACGCCCTCGGAGACAAGCACCAGAGTCAGTCCCCGGATGGCGAATCCGCGTGGGCGGCGCGGCTCGACTTGCGGGCGGCACTCGCTCAGCTGCCCGCCGCGGACCGCGCTCTGCTGGAGGCGCGGTTTGGCCGGGGCGAAAGCCAGGCGGTAGTTGGTCGCCGCTTGGCGCTGTCGCAGGCCGAAATTTCGCGTCGCCAGGCGCGCATCGCCCGCCAGCTGGAACGGCTCTTGCGCCGCGTCTGAGGCCCGAACCTGCGGGAAGGTGTCCGGTCCCTGGATTCTGCCCTCGTCCGCCTGATCTCTCGGGCCACCCCCTCGGCGCCGCGTAACAAAACCTGGGATGGAGCCCTGCCATCGGCATGTACGTGGTCCGACACGGCGGGCAGACTAGCGCTGCCGGCTTGCGTGCTCGCGACCGGCGAAAGGGGGAGTCACGTGGCGGCCAAGATTGCCAAGGTGATTGAGCTGGTGGGGGAGTCGTCTGAGGGATGGCAGCAGGCGTTGCAGTCGGCGGTCAGCGAAGCGGGAAAAACGGTGCACGGCATCACGGGCGTCGAGGTGACCAATTGGACCGCGGCAGTGAAAAACGGACAGATCGCGGAATACAAGGTCGACGTCAAGCTGGCCTTTGGCGTAGACAGCCGGGATCAGCAGTAGTTGACGACGGGACGAGCGGATACGCACTATGCGCAGCGGAGTGATGCGGGTGCCCCAAGAAAAGGATGCAGACTATCTGGCGCTGGCGGCCCGGCACCGGCCGCCGACGCCAGTCTGGCGGAATGCCGTCCGCGCGTTCGTGGTGGGCGGTGGGGTGTGTGTGGTGGGTCAGTTGGTGACGGATTTTTTTGAGGTCCACGGACAGACGGCCACCCGAGCCGCGTCTCCGACCGCCGTGGTGATGGTGGGACTGGGGGCGCTCTTTACGGGACTAGGCCTGTACGACCGTCTCGTACAGGCCGGCGGGATGGGCGGGGCCTTGCCTATCAGTGGATTTGCCAACGCCATGGTGGCTCCGGCCATGGAATACCGGCGGGAAGGCCTGGTGCTGGGGGTGGGGGCCAAGCTGTTCACCGTGGCGGGCCCGGTCCTGGCGTATGGCCTCGGCTCCGCGTTCCTGGTGGGCGTGGTGCGGCTGGTGGTGGGTTCGTGAGCCGGAGCACGCGCCAATTCGAGCAGGTGGCCGTGGTGGGGCACTTCGCTGCCGGCGGTGCCCGGGAGGGCCAGGGCCCGCTGGCCGCCGCCTTCGACCAGGTGTGGGACGACGATCTGGTCGGGGAGACCACCTGGGAAGCGGCGGAAGCCAAGATGGCCGTGGACGCGCTCGAAGGAGCGGCTCACGACGGCGGCTGGTCCCTGGGAGAGGCGGATGTCGTGGTAGGCGGCGACTTGCTGGACCAGCTGGTGTCCACCAACTTCGCCGCGCGACAGCACCATCGGCCGACGCTGGGGGTGTTTGCCGCCTGCGCCACCTTCGCCGAGGCGGTGGGGTTGGCGGGTCTTTGGTGCGACCGCGGGTCGACGCGTGCCGTGGCCGGGGCGTGGAGCCACCACCTGGCCGTGGAGCGCCAGTTCCGGTTTCCGATTGAATTTGGCTATCAGCGGACCCCGACGGCCAGTTGGACCGCCACCGCCGCCGGAGCACTGGCTCTCACCCAGGGCACGGGTGCAGTTCAGTTGCGCGCCTTTACTGTGGGTCGCGTGGTGGATCCGGGCAGCGCCGATCCCATGGATATGGGTACCGCGATGGCGCCAGCGGCCTGGGATTCGCTGCAGCGTCATCTGGCGGCCGTGAAAGCCCGCTGGGACGACTACGACCGGGTCTTCACCGGCGACCTAGGCGTGGTGGGCAGCGGGATTTTGTGTGATTTGGCCAATGACCCGGGATTTGTGCGCGTGCATGATGACTGCGGGCGCTCACTGTACCGCCCCGACCAGGATGTCCACAACGGCGGGTCGGGCACGGGTTGCGTGGCGGCCGTCGTGGCCGGCCACATCATGCCGCGGGTGGAGACCGGCGAGTGGCATCGGGTCCTGGTAGCGGCCACGGGCGCCCTGTTTTCTCCCACCAGCTATCAACAGGGGGAGTCGATTCCGGCGGTCGCGCATGTGATTGAACTGGAGGCGTACCGTCCATGATCTCCGACCTCCTGATTGCGTTTGGCGTAGGCGGGGCGTTGTGCGTCCTGGCACAGCTGGTGGTGGACGTGGGCCGCATCACAGCCGCCCATGTGATGGTGCTGTTTGTGGTGCTGGGGGCCCTCACGGGCGGGCTCGGGTGGTACGGTCCGCTGGTCAAGTGGGCGGGCGCCGGCGCCACGGTTCCGTTGCCAGGCTTCGGCTACACCATGGTGGAGGGCATTGACCGCGCTACGCAGACCGAAGGGGTCTTGGGTTTGCTCACGGGAGGGCTCACGGCGGCCGCCGGCGGCATCAAGGCGGCAGTGGTGTTTTCCCTGGCCGCGGCGCTGGTCTTCAACCCGCGTGCGTAGCGTGTGAGGCCACCACGACGGACCGCCGTGACCAGCGACCGGAGGAGACCAAGGCGGAAGGCAAAACTGGATGAGCATGAGTGCGAGGACGAAGGGAGGGTATCGATGAGTGTGACGCGTGACCCCCACACCGACCGGGCGCGCAGCGGGCCCGTTGAAATGATTGTTGTCACGGATGGCGATCGCACCGCATGGCACGCGGTCCAAGCGGCCAGCGCCTCGCTGGGCCTTGTGCCGGTGGCCACGTCCCGTGGCAACCCGACCCCGGTCGATGCGCAGCGGATCATCGAGGCCGCCCGCGCTCAGTCGCACGGTCCCGTGGTCGTGATGGTGGATGACCAGGGAGACGGGGGCGCGGGCCCCGGGGAGGTGGTGCTGGCTGACCTGCTGCGTGACGAGCGGGTCCGCGTGCTGGGGGTGGTGGCGGTGGCCTCGAATACTCGGGGTGTCGACGGGGTGGTGCCCGATGTGTCGGTGGATCAAACCGCGCGCGAGTCCGGCGGGGCCGTAGACAAGGATGGTCTCTCAGCCGACGGGCCCCTGTTGGGCGATACGGTGGACGTGCTGCGCCAGGCGGCGCCGGGCCTGGTGATCGTGGGCCTTGGTGACCCGGGGAAGATGCAGGGGCAGGACGCCCTGGCCGATGGCGTTCCCGCGACGCGGGCCGCGCTGGCGGCCGTCTTGGACCGTGCGGGGGGCAGCCCGCGCTGACCGGTTGCCCCCTGAGCGGCCGGGCGCTACGGCGTGCCGTGGGACAGCAGCAGGGTTTGACGCGCAGCCGCGGTGCCCGGGGGACCCCACGGTCCAGCGGCCGGGGAGGCTCTCCGCCCCTGTCCTCTGTCAGTTCAAGTCCTCGCGCCGCTTACGGTCTGCCTATGGCATAGTCGAAGGGCGGCGGCGGCGTACGGCCAATAGAGCGCCGTCCTTGCGCCAAACAGCTCATGCCAGCAAACGTCCCGCCCCGGGTTAATCGCCAAGCAACGCGTCAGTCGCGACCGCCGTCGGTACTTCCCTCGACTGCGCCCGGTCGTGATCCGCACCGACCGGGGTGTTGCGAGAGCCAGGCTCAGTCTTGCGGTCAACACAGCGGGTGCGGGTATTGAGGCGACGAAGGTTCAGGTCGTTTTTGCTCCGTTGACCCCGTGCCCCGTGCCGGTGAATGGCGTGGCGTTCACGGTGACTGGCATGCCCAGACGAGGGACACACGGTCAACTGTGCCAGCGCCTGCCGTTGACGCCATGCGAAACAAGGACCTCCAGATGCTTCCCCCGGGTAAGGGCGATTAAGCCACACCCGCCCTTCTCCCAGCGTGGGGCCGATTAACCAGAGATGCTGAGCGGGGCCGGCGGCGAGGCCGGTTTGGTCGCCAGAGTATCGCCGGGAGTCCGCCGGCGGGGTCGCGCATCAATGGCCGCTCGCAGCCAGATCTGAGGTCCGCCCGCGTTGGACGAACGCCACAGGCTGACCGCTTCGTCGCCGGAGGGACCTGCGTCCAACCCAAGGAACCACCACTGGGATCCGTCAACGGTGAAGTCTGGACGTCCGCGCAAGAGGGTGGGCCGTTGCGTTGGGACGCACTCAAAGCCTAGCCGCTGATGGGACGAGGCAGCAATTGGTGGGAGGTCCGGGGCGTGCCACGGGTGGATGCGAGGGCTCGGCACGGGTCGCTGCGGGCGTCGCACGAAAGCGAGCAAGGGGAAGCAGGGCTAAGCTTACCAGCTCAATCCGTCGGAACGGTCGCGAGCGGAGCTGGCTCGCGAGATCGCGTAACGACATCCATCGGTTCGGCATGGTTGGTATGAGCCGTGCCCTGACGCGAAACGCCTTCGGGGACACGCGCATGGGGGCAGGAGGAAGGTGAGAGCATGGCGAAGCCCTGGCCCGGGGTCGGGGGTCCCCCGTATGGGCGGCGGTATGTATGAGCATCACCGGAGACCCGTGACGGGAGCGCTGCTCCCGCGCAGTCGCGTGATCCGGGCGTCGTCCCGGGACGCGAAGGGGGCGGGCCCCAATCGGCGCAGCGGGTTCCTCACGATCGCCGGCTGCCCGTGCTGGCCCCGTGCGCGGAAGGTTCCTGGCACGGTCGACGCTGCCCGACGGGGACCGCCCGGCGCCGGGGTCAGGATGAGGTGGATGTCAGGTCGTTCGGTACACCTCGGCTCCCCCGAGGGCAATCGCCCCCGGCCGGGATCGTCTGGAGCCCTATGGGCTTGTGAGGCTCGGGGGCGGCTGGTGCTCCCACGGTGCTGACGGGGCTCAACTGGTGGCGGTCTTGGGGGGCGGCGCGGCTGTCCACGTGGTGTGACGTGTGTGGTAGGGTAGCGCGAGGACCCCAGCATGATAGGGGAAGGCCAGATGGGGACAGAGGGAAGCTGGCGGGAAGGCGGAGCAGTCTTGGTGCACGACGACGGAAGGCCGGGACGACCTGCGCCGCCCCTCTCGCTGGGTTTTTACCAAGGCAGCCTTTCGGACCTGGCATCCCGGTTGAAGCGCCGAACCCTCCCAGCGTTGGGCATCTCGGCCACGCTATTGATCCAGCAGTTGCGCCAGCATTGGCGCATGGTGGACGGCGTGGATCGCATTGCCGAGGAGATGCCGGTGGCGGCATGGGTGCTGGGGCGAAAGATGCGAGAGCTGTTGGCCGAGCGGGAAGAGGATCCGGAAGACGAAGACGTTTTGGATGGACGGCCCTGGGTCCAGGCAGCCGTGGCGAGCCTGCGCACGACCACGGCCCACCAGGATCCGGTGATGCCCGGGCCGCCGCGCTGGCCGGTCCCCGGATGGCCACCCATTCGCGACGCCCATGCGTGGCGCCTGCCTCTCATGTGGCCGCCCCGCCGCGCTCAGCCGCAGGCGCGGCCCAGCGCGGCGGTGGTGGCGCCGGATCCTCCGTTGTGGCGCCGGGCGTTGCTGCTGTTGCGGCGCATTCGGCGGTCCCCGGACGACGACTTTCAGACCCTGGTGTCCGACTTGCCGGTGCCGCTGCAGGTTGAGCAGTTTCTGGTGGTGATGGCGCTGTGGTCGCGGGGGCGGCTGGCCCCGAGCCAGCGCCACAGCTACGGCCCGCTGAGTCTGCGGGTTGTGACGCGCCAGGCACGGCGCGAGCGTACAGGGTAGCGTCGCGCAGGGCGGGAGGAAGGGGGTGCGCGCGTGCAGGACAGCGTTCAGGCGCTGGGGGGGGACGGGGAGCGGGTGGAGCGCTTCGTGGCCGTGCTGTTCACGAGTGGGGACCCCGTCCCGGCGGACCAGCTGGCGGACCTGCTGGAGGTGGACGCCGCCGACCTGCCCATTCTGGCCGAACGGGCGGCTGCGCGGCTGGCGGCGACGCCGCTTAAGGTGCGCGCCGTGGCCCACGGATGGCAGCTGGTCCTGTCAGGGCCCGCGGCGGCGTGGATCGTTCGCGCGACCGGCCGCCGTGTTCCGGAGCGGCTGTCGACGGCGGCGTGGGAGGTGCTGGCGGTGGTGGCGTATCGGCAGCCCGTGACCCGGTTGGAAATCGAGACGGCGCGCGGTGTAAGCTCGGATCACGCGGTGGACACGCTCGTGTCGCGCGGCCTGGTGGCGGAGGTGGGCCGGAAGGAAGTTCCCGGTCGTCCGATTTTGTATGCCACCACCGAGCGGTTTTTGGAAGTGTTTGGGCTCGAAAATTTAGCCGCCCTGCCCCCGGCTCCGGAACCGGCCGAGAGGTCGACGGAGCTGGGGTAGGTCGTCTGGGAGGGGTGCCTGTGCGGTTTGCCCATCAGCTGCCGGGGGGAGGCGACTTGGAACTGTCGCCCTGGGAGGTGGACATGGCCGACGTCATGGCCGACGTCATCGTCACCAACCGGGAGCATCTGGCGCGCTTTTTGTCCTGGCCTACGCCGGATTACAACCGGGACGCGGCCATGGCCTTTATTCGCCAGGCGCAGCGGCAGTATGCGGACGAGGGCATCCTGGCGCTGGGCATCTGGGAGCGGGGGGGCCTCGTCGGAGGCATCGGCATGAACACGACCGTGTGGCGTACGCGCTCCACCGCGCTGGGATATTGGCTCGCGGCGTCGGCCCAGGGCCGGGGCATCATGACCCGGGCCGTGCGGTCGGTGGTGGACGAGCTGTTGGGGCCCCGCGGGTTCGAGCGCGTCGTCATTGCGGCGCAGCC
>JAJZWS010000019.1:31207-50340 GCA_021846565.1 Bacillota bacterium | reverse complement strand
ACCGTTCCTTGAAACATGGCCTTTTATACCATGCAGGCCGGGCGAACAGTTTTCCCGACCGTTTGCGCCGGGGTATCGCGCCCCGGTACCGCGGCGAAACCATCACAGGACGGGCCTTGTCCGGCAGAAGCCCGGACAGGTGCCGCCGAGGATAGGGGTTGTCCCCTGCCGCGGCCTCCCTCGGAGGGACGCCGACCACGGGCCCTCCCGGCCCGTAGCCTTCGGGCCACACGCCTCCAGTCGCTCCAGACGTGCTTCCCGCGATTCCTTGCAGGTAGCGGGAAGGCGGTTCTGGACCGAAGACGCTCCCCAAACCTCAAGCCCCGGCGGGCTATCGCCACCGCCGCCGCGCCGTGCGACGACAGCCCGTAGCCCGGGGCAAACTTGACCTCTCCGATCACGCTGGTGAACGCCGGGTTCACCTCGACGATCTCCACCCCTTCCCGGGCAGCCCGGGAGAACAAGAGCTGGAAGAACTTCCGATAGGCGAAGGCGGACAGCATCCGGGCATAGCGGGGCGAGCGCTCCCGCAGGGCGGCCTTCTTCTTCCGGAAGTCCAGCCCCTCCACCACCAGGGGCTTGCCGGAGGTCTTGGCCCATGCCACGATGTCCGAGGCGACCTCCGACAAGGCCGCCGTCGCCGGAGCCTGGGTCTTCTTGGCTAGGTCCAGGCGGAAGGACCGCTCCCCCACCGGATTGCCGAAGCGGTCGATCTCGCCCGCGTCCACGTGGGCCGGATTGAAGTCCACGCCCAGGGCTCCCAGGCGCCGATCCGTGGTGATCGTCGCAGCGGGGCGCTCCACCGAGGCGTGAACGTACCAGGCCTTCTTGTCGTCGCGCCACAGGAAACGCCAGGTCACCGCCTCCCCGCGACGCAGGGCGGCGTCGATCACCGACTGGCCGTAGGCGAACTGGACGTCCTGGACCAGGACGTGCCTCCCGTAGGTCTCCTCCAACCCGGGCGGCACCCGCAGGCGAAGCGCGCCGTTCGGCAGGCGGGTGCAGGTCTGGTTGCCCGCCCGCTCGTCCTGGGACCCCAGGCACAGGAACTGGGTGGAGCGCCGCTGGCGCCACGCCGCCCGCCAAGCGGCCCCGTCCGCGAAGCCGTGGGCCTCCCGATGGAATTGGGCGTGGAACATCTTCTTTCCGCCGAAGCACAGCCGCACCCGGCCAGCCTCCTGATCCGCCCGGGCGGCGGCCAGGCGGTGTTCCAATGTGTGAAGGCGCCGCTTCTTCTGGTGCAGGGTGAAGCGCAGCCGGCGCCCTGGTTCCGCCGTCTGCGCGGTGCGCTCCTTCTTCTTCCGGAGCGTGGCCAGGTCCCGCTCGGCCGTCTTCACCGCTTTTTGCGCCGACGGGATGGCGTCCCGCAGGTGGGCGATGCGGTTCTTTTGCCCCGCCCGCGCCGCCTCCACCTTGCCGTCCAGGCTCACCCGAACGGCGTTGAACTGCCGGGCGGTCAGGCCGAACCTCGTGATGTACTCCCGCTTGCATTCCGAAAGCGCACGGCCCCGCACGTGGTGGTCCACAAAGAGGGCGCGCTCCGCTCGGCCGTACAGGTCGGCGATGGCCTCCAGCAGCGGGTAGAGGCCCTGATCGGCAACCTTCGCCCGATAGGTCGCCGGCATCGCCCTCACGCCTCCTCGCCCGCGGCGGCCACCGCCCGCCGCGCCCGGTGCCTGGCCGATCTCTGGCCGTAAAGTCTGGCGCAAAACGAGGTCAGCACCTCGATCATGTCTTGCACCACGTCATCCGTCCCCTCCGCCGGATCCATGACGATCAGGCGGCGACCGTGCGCGGCGAGCGCCGCCTCCATGTACTCCGAGCCAAACCGCGCCAACCGATCTCGATGCTCCACCACGATGCCTCCATACTCAGGCGAGCGCAGCACGGAGAGGAGTCCCCTGCGGTGGCCGTTCAGTCCACTGCCTACCTCAGCAACCACCTTCGCCACCTTCATGCCGTGTTCTGCGGCAAAGGCGGCCAGCCTCGCCACTTGCCGGTCGAGGTCCGCCTGCTGATCAGCAGACGACACCCGTGCGTACAGCACCACTCCCGCGTCCTGCCGTTCCGGCACGTCGACCAGGATCGTTCCGGTCGGCATCTGGCGAGCCGGTATCGGCAGCTTTCCTGCCTTCCACCACTTCCAGGCCGTCTTGTACGCGATGCCATTCTGTCGAGCCCAGTCAGAGAGCTTCATAGGGATATTATACCACACCAGGGGTCAAACGACGACTAAAACGCCAGCTGTTTGTTACCCCTGCGAGCTCGCTGGACCCTATCATAATCCTCGGCGCACGCGTCGTGCCGCGCAGAAGCCCACCCGCACCCGCCCTCAGCCGTAGGCCACCAGGCCGATAATCGTCAGCCCGGCCAGCGACCCCAGCGCGAGATCCAGCATCAGGGCCGAATCGGTCCGCGAGAAGCGCGAATGGCGGGCTACGTAGTACCGGGCCCCAATCACCACCAGCCACAGCAGCAGCACGGGAGTGGCGTGCAGGTAGCGGCCCAAGCGCTCGCGCGCCGTGCAGGAGCTGGGCGGCCGCGTACACCCCCGCCACCAGCGTGAGAGGCACCAAAAACCAACTGGCGTGCGCCAGCGCGGCCATCTCGGCCCGAAACAGCGCAGCGGGGTTCGTGGAGATACCGGGTATCAGAAGATGCCCTGCTGCGCCAGCTCCGCCAGGTAGCGCTTCAGGTCCGGGGCGAAGTCGGGGCGATACAGCCCATAGGAGATGACGGCCTTTAAATAACCCAGGCGGTCGCCCACGTCGAACCGCTCGCCCTCGTAGGCGACCGCGGTGAGCCGCCCCGCCTCGGCCATGGCTCTGAGGCCATCGGTGAGTTGAATCTCACCGCCGGCGCCAGGACCCATGTGCTCCAGCACGTCAAACACATCGGCGTCCAAAAGATAGCGGCCCATAGCGGCCCAGGCCACATCGTCCGCCACCTGCGAGACGTCCGGCTTTTCCACGATGTCGGCCACCGTGAAGGCTGGGCCGCTCTTCTCGCCGATGGGCGTCACGATGCCGTAGCGAAACGCCTCGGCCCGCGGGACCGGCATGACCGCCACGACGCACCGGCCGGGCACCCAGTGCTCCTCCAGCTGGGCTAGGATGGGCCGCGGCCCCAGCATCACGTCGTCCGGCAGCATGACGGCAAAGGGGTCCGTACCCACGTGGTGGCGCGCCATAAGCACCGCGTGCCCCAATCCCTTGGGGTCGGGCTGGCGGGTGTAGTGCAGCGTCGCCCCCGCGGCGGTCGACCGCACGGCCTCAAGCGCATCCGTCTTGCCCCGGGCCGCCAGAAGCGCCTCCAACTCGGGCTGGCGGTCGAAGTGGTCGGCCAAAAGCTCCTTGCCGCGCCTCACAATCACCAGCACATCATCCATGCCGCTCTCGACCGCATCGTCCACCGCGAGCTGAATCACCGGCACGTCGATGAGCGGCAGCAGCTCTTTCGGCAGCGCCTTGGTGGCGGGCAAGAGCCGCGTGCCCATCCCAGCCGCAGGAATCACGGCTTTCCGAATGCGTTGCCCATCAGGTCTTGTCATATTAGTCGCGCCCCTTCTTCGGTCTCCTGGAGCCGGTGAACCAACGCACGCACCGCCTGGGACTCCTCGGGCGGCAGAATCAGGACGGCGTCGGGGGTGCGCACCACCACCAGGTGCGACAGCCCAATGCCCGCGATCAGGGGGCCCTCGTCGCCAATCACGGTGACATCGTGCACGCGGTCCCACACCACGCGCTCGGGGGCGCGGCCCGCCAAAAGCCGCGCCACCGCCTCAAAGCTTCCCACATCGTCCCAGCCGACGTCCAAGGGCAGCATGTCCACCGCTGTGGCCTGCTCCATGATTCCCACGTCAAACGACACGGCTCTGAGCGCGGCAAACCGCAAGCCAAATCCCTCGGATGGGCCGCTGACCGCCGCCAGCGTGTCGGGCAGCCACCGGCTGAAAGCGCCCCATACCTCCTGCAGCGGCAGAATGAACATGCCGGCATTCCAGTAGAAGCGCCCCGACGCTACCATGGCGTCGGCGCGCTCACGGCTCGGCTTTTCCACAAAGGCGGCTACCGGCACACTGTTCGCCGCAGCCGCGCTCGCGGTGGCCGACTCCGCCTCGATGTATCCAAATCCGATTTCGGGCCGCGTGGGGCGCACGCCCAACAGGGTCATGCGCTGCCGACGCTGGGCGGACGCCATGGCCGCCGACAGCACGGCCCGAAATCCGGCGGCATCGACCACCGCGTGGTCAGACGGCAGCACGACCAACAAGCCCTCGGGGTCGCGTGAGCGAATGGCCGCCGCCGCCCACGCGATCGAGGCGGCCGTGTTGCGACCCACGGGCTCTCCCAGCACCCAGCTGCCCGGCAGCTGCTCCTCCACCAGCGCCGTGTACGCCTGGCCTGTCACCACCACCGTGTGTGTCCGATCTATGAGCGGTGCCACACGGTCGGCGGTCTCCTGCAGCAGCGACCGCGGTCCCAAGAGCCGCAGGAACTGCTTGGGCCGAGCGGTACGCGACAAGGGCCAGAACCGCTCCCCGCGTCCGCCGGCCAAAATGACCAGCCAGTTCATGCGACCAGCGTATTTGGTTGCCTCACGCCGAGCCCCCCTTTGGCATTCATGATTGGCCCGCGCCATGGGGCGGCGGCATGGGCCCCCGGCGCCAGTAGCCATCAAACAGCCGCCCTCCATGGGGTGCCAGGGCGTCGTCTACGAGTTTGACGAGCGGCACGACGTCGCCCGCTCGCGCCTGCCCCGCAGCGGCCATGAGACGGCGAGCACCCTCAGCATCCCACTCCTCAAGCTGGCGATAGAGCCACTTCCCGGCGCCCGTCCATCGTTGCCGGGCCCTAAGTTGGAACTCGGCCACCAAGAGGAACAGGGCGTCCACCGCGCACAGGCGCTCTCCGTCCATCCCCCCCACGGCCGCCAAGCCCTCCAGGTCCTGCACCCGGTCCGTCAGGAAGTACCGAAAGTCGTCAACCTGTTCGGCCGTGAGCGCCATGGGCCCGGCAGCTATGAGCGCGCGAGCCTCGTGACGCAGCGCCGGAAGCTCCCCACGCTGGTCGAACAGCACCGTTCCCTCCGCGCAGATGGTGGGGAGTATGGGCGTGCCACTCGCGCAGTCGGCGTCGGCATAGGCCCGATAGGATGCGGCCGTGTGGACGAACGCCTCCACAGGCAAGCCCTCAAACACCAGCGAACGGCGATACGGCGCATGGGGATCCTCGGTGAACACCAGCACATCCGCGTCCGACGTGGGCGTCCCCGCGCTGCGCATGAGGCTCCCCCCGACAACCACGGCCCAAGCACCGGGAAACACGGACGGGGCGAGGCGCCCCACCTTGGACGCGACCTCGGCCGCACTGGGAACCGGCGGCGCAGGGTCCCGCTTTGGTTCACGGTTGTTGTTCATCGCGTTAATTATAAGGCAACCCCAAGTGCCAATACTTGGGTGTCCGATTGATGTCTTGGCGCCCAAGTCGCGGGCGTGTCGGAGAAGGTGCTGCCCTACTTCACTGGCGTATACCGACAGCGCCCCGGCCAGGCCGCGGCATTTACCAAGTCCCGCGGGCGCTGTCCCGTCAGTGCCATCAACAGGTTGTCGACCGCGCGCTCCGCCATGGCGGCCCGCGTTTCCACGGTGGCCGACCCGATGTGCGGCGTTGCCAGCACCCGCGGATGGGCCGCCAGCGGATGCTGGCCGTCCACCGGCTCGCGGTCAAACACGTCCAGGGCGGCCCCCGCGAGTCGCCCGGTGTTGAGCGCGGCCAGCAGCGCATCCTCGTCCACCAATCCTCCGCGGGCGGTGTTCACCAAAAACGCCCCCGGCTTCATCCGGGCCAAAAAGCTTTCATCCACCATGCGGCGCGTGTCTGTCGTCAGCGGCACGTGCAACGAGACGACATCGGCCGTGGCCAGAAATGCCTCGCGCTCCAGCCGGGGATACGGGCCCTGTCCCCGGGACCCCAACACCACGACGGACATCCCGAACGCCGCCGCCCTGGCCGCGACGGCCTGCCCGATGCGGCCTAGGCCCACCACCCCCAGCGTTTTGCCGCCGAGCCCGCGGCCCAGGAATCCCGTGGGCGACCAATAACGCCACTGCCCGTCCAGGAGCGCCTGGCGTGCGGGCACCACGCCTCGCACCAAGGCCAACAGGATCGCCCAAGTGAGCTCGGCGGTGGCCTCTGTCAGCACGTCGGGAGTGTTCGTGACCACGATGCCTAGCCGGGACGCAGCCACCAGGTCAATGTTGTCGTAGCCCACCGCCAGGTTGGCCACCACGCGGAGCTGCGGGCTTTGGTCCAACACGGCGGACGAAATCGGGTCCCCCAGCAGGCATAGCAACCCGTCCTGAGTAAACAGCTCCCGCGCGAGGTCGTCCGCGGGGATGGGGTACGGGCCCGGCCACCTCGTCAGGTTTGTCCGTTCCGCGAGCCGCATGCGTGCCCGCGAGTCCACTGGGTGCGTCAGCAGCACGCGCATGCCCGGCGGGCGGCCCCGAGTCACAACGGCCCCCCGCACTCGGACGCGGCCGGACGCTCGCCTGTGCCCCGCGCGGTCTCCCTCATGACGCCATTATACCAACGGGGGCGAGTCCCAGGTGCCGCGGGTTGCCGGACGGAGTCGGCCGGCCCCTCACCACCGCTAGAGAAAAATCTTGCCGGGGTTCAGCAGCGCCATCGGGTCAAATGCGTCTTTGACGGCCCGCTGAAAGGCCATTTCCTTTACCGTCAGCTGACGCGCCAAGTCGGCACGCTTTTCCACCCCGATGCCGTGCTCGCCGGAGACGGTGCCCCCCAGCGTCAGGCAGACGTCCAACACCTCGTGCCCCGCCACCTGGACACGCTCCACCTCGCCCGCGTCGCGCCCGTCGTACAAAAGCAAGGGATGCAGGTTCCCGTCGCCGGCATGAAAGACGTTGGCAATGCGAATGGTGTGCTGGCGGCCCACCTGCTCAATGGCGCGCAGGGCTTCGGGGAGGCGGGATCGGGGAATCACCCCGTCCTGGACGTAGTAGTTGCGCGAGATGAGGCCCATCGCGCCAAAGGCGGTTTTCCGGTTGGCCCACCAGAGGGTGCGCTCCGCCGCCGAGGCGGCCCGCTGGAGATGCGCCACCCCATGCCGCGCGGCGATGGCCTGAACGCGAGCCGCATCCTCCTCTACCTGCTCGGAAAGGCCATCCACCTCAACCAGCAACACGGCACCCAAGTCCGCCGGATAGCCTACCCGGTACTGCCCGCGCTCCACAGCAGAGACCGCCAGGTTGTCCATCATTTCGAGCGCCGCCGGGACGATGCCGCCCGCGATCACGTCGGACACGGTTTCACTGGCCTCGTCGACCGTGCCAAACACCGCTAGCACCGTGGCGGAGGCTTCCGCCACCGGCTCCAGACGAACCCACGCCCGCGTGACGATCCCCAGAGTCCCCTCGGATCCCACCAGCAGAGACAGCGTGTCCAGCCCCTCGGCATCGCCAGAGAGGGTGCCCACTCGGCTCTGCCGACCGTCGGCCCACACCACGTCGGCCATGAGAATGTGGTTGAGCGTCACGCCGTATCGGAGACAGTGCGGCCCGCCCGCATTTTCGGCGATGTTGCCCCCGAGGGTGCACGCCTGCTGGGATGAAGGGTCGGGGCGATAGGTGAGGCCGACGGTGGCTGCCGCCCGGCTCACCCAGGTGTTCACCACCCCCGGCTCCACCTCGGCCACGCCGGCGAGGGGGTCCACCCGGAGGATCCGATTCAAACGGCTTAAGTGCACGACCACGCCGCCGGCCACCGGTGTGGCCCCACCGGAGAGGCTGGTGCCGCCACCGCGTGCCACCAGCGGCACCCCATGCTGAGCGAGCACGCGCACCACCCCGGCCACCTCATCGGCGCTGGCCGGCCACACCACGGCCAGCGGCCGTATCGCCGCCAGCGTGTAGGCATCCTGCGCGTAGGCATCCAACAAAGCCGCGTCGGTCCGTACGAACCCCGGCCCCACCACCCGGCGCAGATCCTCTACCACTCCCATGCGATCCCTCCCGCCATTAGAGCGCCCCCGCGTCACGCGCGGCTTGCCACACGAGGTCCACCCAGTGGACCGCCGAGGTGGTCCGTCCCGCGTACCGCAGGCCGGCTTGGATCTGCAGGAGGCATCCCGGGTTGGACGTGGCCACGACGTCGGCCGCCTCGGGAATGGTTTTCACTTTTCGGCGCTGGAGCGCGGACGCCATCGCGGGATGCGTAAGGTTGTACAGCCCCGCGGAACCACAGCACACGTCGGCGTCTGGCATGTCCAGCAGCTGGTAGCCTGCCCACCGCAACAGGTCCCGCACCTCCTGACGAATGCCCTGCGCATGCGCCAGATGGCAGGCGTCGTGCACCGTGGCCACCTGCAAGCGTGCGGGCAACGGCGGCCGCGGGCCGAGCGCCACCAGCTCCGCGACGTCACGCACGGTCTGTTGAAACTGCCGGACCGGCTCACGGTCCAAGTCATCCTCCAGCAGGTGCTCATACTCCTTTAGCGCCGCCCCACAGCCGGCGGCGGTGACGGCCACCCGCTCCGCCCCCGCCGCCGCGAAACCCGCCACATTCTGTCGGGCCCAGGCCTGAGCCTGTCCGGGATCGCCGGCGTGGGTGTGGAGGGCGCCACAGCAAACCTGCTGAGGCGCGGAGATTACCCGG
The DNA here is from genome assembly GCA_021846565.1 of Bacillota bacterium. Classification (GTDB taxonomy): domain Bacteria; phylum Bacillota; class Sulfobacillia; order Sulfobacillales; family JAIMBI01; genus JAJZWV01. Next base: position 41,662 of record JAJZWS010000019.1, on the reverse strand, counting down.
TATCCACTGAGGCGGAGCAGGTCGGCGGCGTGCGCCGCGGTCGTCTGGTAGACACTATCCATCACACACCCATAGAACAGTGCGACGCTGGGGCCTTCGCCTCCAAAGCGCACCCCTTCGCGCCCCAGCCGTCGCCCCACTGGCTCGGGCAGGCCCGCCCCCAGGTGCGATGTGGCGCCAGCGGTCCCCCCGAGCCGCGCCGAGGCCCGAAGCACCGCGCGGCCCGCGGGTCGCTGGGCCCACTGCGCCAGACGCTGAAAGCGACGGAGGCCTCGCTCCGTGCCAAAATAGCGCGCGGCCTGTCGTGCGGCGAGAGGGTGGCGCCGGTGGCCCGCCTGCACGGCCCTGGCTCTAAAGGCTTCCACCGCATGGCCCACCGGGACATGGGCGGGACACACTTCCTCACAGGCCCGACAGTCGAGGCAACTGTCAACGGCCCGAGCGGCGCCGGGGTCCCCCGGTCCCCCCACAGCCAAGGCACCCCACAGCTGATTCAGCAACACCACCCGGCCGCGGGGCGACTCACTCTCGTCCCCCGTCACCAAATACGTTGGGCAACTGGGCAGGCACAGTCCGCAGTGCACACAGGCGCTGGTATCCACCTGCTCCATCCTACGCCTCCGCCTCCGCCCGCCAGCCGGGCAGCACTCCCTGTAGATCCATCCCGGTTTTCAGACGCTGCCACATGTCGACTTCAGCCGGCGGCACCCTAAGTCCCCGCCACGGGCCATCCCAGTACCGGAACGTGCCACCGTGACGCGCCACGAGCTGGGCCATCTCCTGGCTGGCCCCGTCGGGCTGCTGGCCGTACCCCCACACCATCCCACTCTGCAGTTCGGCCCGGGCACTCGCCCCCCAGCGCGACAGCGCCTCCAGCACCAGTCGCTGACCCTCCCGGGGCAGCCGTGCCTGCCAGACCAGTCGGTCGGAGAGGGCAGCGGGCCGTGCGACGTCTGGCCCGGCGCCGACTTGGGCTCCCAATGTTCGCCGGAGGCGGTCCATCGCCCGGTCACCCCCATGCGCGATGCCCACCAGCTCCCAGCCTGACGGATGGATGGTCAGCAGCAGCGCCGCGAGGGCCGGAACGGTGGGAATGCTGGCGCCCCACCGGCCCGCCTCCTCCCAGACCCGCCCTGTGAGAGAACCGCTGTCGCCACACGTCAGGGTGGCCGTCGCGCGCGGCAGCGCCGCCAGCTTCCAGGTGATGGTCAGCACGATCCCGAACGTCCCCCGGGTGGCCCAATAGAGGCGCCACAGGTTGTAACCCGCCACATTTTTGACGACCGGAGCCCCCACCCGGACCACCCCGAACGCCGGCACCGCCACCGTCATTGACAAAATGCGGTCGCGGATGGACAAATATCCCCCGGTCCACACCCCGTTCACGCCAGCGGACACGATCCCTCCCAAGGTGTCCGGCGCGCCGTCAGGAACCCCCACCGGCAGCCACTGACCATGCTGAGCGAGCCGCCGATTCAAGTCCTCCCATGGGAGACCGGCGTCGACTTCGACCGTCAAATCGGGAACCGACCAGCGCCGGATCGTCTGAAAGCGCGTCGAGGCCCAGGGAACGACCGGCCGGGTGTCCCACGCTTCCAGGGGATGCTGGCGTATCCCGGCTCCCACGGGCACCAGGCACGCGCCTTGGCGGCCTGCCTCGGCAAGTGCATGGAGCGCGGCCTCACTCGCCTCGTCGGTGTCAGCGGGCTGCTGTGCCATCGTGCGCCCCCTTCGCGGCCGTGTAAGACAACCCTCAGGGGAATGAATTCTCCCTCCACGACCATTGTCCTGCCACTAGGTGGCGTATTCCCAGCAACGACGCGTATCGGCAAAGCACGGGGATCTCGCCGATCTTACCTGTTCGCCCCAGGGCCACCCCCCACGTGCGTGGGGACGGCCCTTATGAAACTTAAGCTAAGCGTCAGACATCCGTCGCACTTTGTCCGTTCAGGAGCGGCGACCGTTGTATCCTGCCGCCTGCCGTCTATTCCTTCGATGCGTTAGCCGGGTTGTCGACAGGACCCTTAAAAGCCCAGGGCAGCTCGTGGCTGCCCTGGGCTGGTTCTCGCTCCGTGGGACCTCGGTCAGCTGTTGTACTGCTGGATGCTGGCGGCCAGCTGGGCCACGTTGGGGACCCCCAGGCCCGTCGTGGCGTCCCACCCGGTCCCGGCCTGGTAGTACCAGTTGTTGCCGGCCGTGATGTCGCGGAAGCCCCCTTGGTTGGCCACCTGGTACAGAGTCGGGGGCAGGAAGCCGAGTGCTCCGCCATTGGCCTGATCCAAGAGCGCCGTGATCCCGGCCCAGTTGGGTGACGCAAACGACGTGCCACCCCACCCATCGGTCCAGCCGGCACTGGCGCTGGTGTACACCGACGATGTGTCGTAGATGGAATACCCCGTGAAGGGATCGGCGTTCAGCGCCACGTCGGGCACCCCCTTGCCGGATGCTCCCGCCAGCGCGCCCCCGTACGCGGACTGCCAGGAGGGTTCCGCGAAGTAACCGGAGAAGCCGCCACCGGACCCCACCGGCTCAAACGCCTTCCTCGCTTGCGTCACATTGCGGAATCCGAAGCTTTGATAGCACGGCAGGAGGTAGCTCCAGCCCCACGCCTGCTCGGTGGACGGCATGCAGGCGAGCTGCTGCTGAGTGGGAATCCCGCTGATGCCCTCCGTCTGATTGGCGCCGAGCGTGGTGCCTCCGACAGACGTGGCGTACGTCAGGTCCGCGGGGGAATCCACCGCCAGCGTGTGGTTGTAGCCCAGCACGCCATAGGCGTCGTAGGCACCGGAGTCGCCCGATGCGTCGAACATGGAGATGCCCTCGGCGGCGCCCTGCTCAAACTGCTGGTTCATCAGAATGGCGTATCCATGGGTCTCGAACTGCTCCGCCTCGCCCCACGACACCGACATGACGTTGGGAACCACGCCGTTGTAACCATTGACCACGGCGTTGAACAGATCGACAAACCCGTTGTTGGTGTTCGGGGCCACGTACACCTCGATGTTGGCACCCGGCGCCATGGATCCCGACTGCTCCACATCCAGGGAGCTCTCCGATCCACCCTGGCCCGCGCCGGAAGCGCCGCCGGTGGGCATCGTCCGGTCCACACCGATTTCGCTGAGCGTGCCCGTGCGCTTCACGCCGTAGTACTTCCAGAACTGCGGCGGATCCTTGGTCAGCAGGGGCGCCAGCGTGGCGATGGCAATCGTCATGCCCTGGCCCGTGATGTTCTCGTTGATGAGCGGTGTCGCCCCGTAGATCGCCTGGGTCTGCTGCGGCGACAGCCCAGTGGGTGCGGTGCAGTTGGCAAACCCGCTCACCGCGCAGGTGTTGAGCTGCACGTTGGGATTCGCCTGGTGCTGGTTCGCCGTCATGGTGTGGAACCCGGCGTAGGTCATGAGGCCCGACAGGCCCGACACCATCGTGGCCAGATCGTACCCGTCATACGAGGTGGGCAGCACCGGGTTCTTGGGGTTGGCCAGATAGCTCCGGCCGCCCACCGTGTACTGGTTGATGGGAACCTGGAAGGCGGCTTCCGCCTCGCCGACGGTGCCGTTGACATAGAGGTAGTTGTTGGACCGATACGTGACGCCTCCGGTGGTCTCGGTGCGGCTCGCAGTCAGGCCAAAGCTCGCCAAGTAGTTCTCCAGCGCATGAATCGCCCCCGTGGGCTGGTCATACTTCGCCTGGAACTGGGCCGGGGTCAGATACTGGTGAAACAACGCATTGCCCGGGGTCACGGTATCCTGGATGAACGTGGCCAGCGACGGTCCGCCGCTGGGCGTGACGAAATTCAGCCCCACCAGCATCTGAACGTGGCGGCCGGGGTTGGCTTTGCCATGGTCGACCGATTGCTTGATAAGCCCGGTGGCCGTGTTGCCAGCGAGCGCTTGATACGTCGAGGCGCTGGCCGCCGGGGCCGCCGCGGTGACCGCCAAGAGCGCCGCCGCCCCCAGGACCCCACCGAATGCCTGTAGTTTCACGTGGAAGCCTCCTCGCTACTGTCCGTTGGGTGTCGACAGAGAGACCGTGGACAACGCCGCCCACGCTGATGCGGGCTTGCCCACCGCTTCGTCTAATACTTCGCACTCGCGCCGCCAGATCCTGCGGGGGCAGTCAATTTTTTTCCATGTGTTCCCCAGGGAGCGAGGAGCAGGGACCTGTCCGAGGTGGCGGGAGAGCCCCGCACAGCGTGGTGGCGGAGCCACAGATGGTCGCACCCCGAAGGGGAAGCCGACAATGCCGCCGTCCTGTTCTCCATGTAATCCTGGCCGCCAGTTCGGCGCCCGGCCTGACCTCCCTGGGCACCGGGATGGCCGGCGCGGGATTCTCCCCAGTTCGAACCCCGCCGAGGCACCGCCGCGTCGGGCGGCTGGTCGTCCGCCTCCCGAGCACGCGGCCATCAGAGAGGGGGTCTGTTCAGCGGTTCGTATCGCCCGCGTGGCCGCGACTCTCAGGCTCTGTCGCTGGTAGGGGGCAGCCTCTGCGGCGGTGTGTTCTATCACATCACGCGTGCCGACAGTGGCAGTCCTTGCTGAGCCGGCATCGGCTCGGCTCCCCTCGGGGGCACGCGTCACGAGCCGATCCGTCCGCGCAGATACTCCGCCAGCATCGGTTCCACAAACTCATAGCGGCGGGGCCGTGGCCGTTCCAGAATTCCCTGCGTCACCAGTCCCTGGGTGGTTTGGTGGATTTGACTAGAGCTGGCGTCGGAAACATACAGGGGCTGATTATTGGCCAACCGAACCAGCAGGGCGCGACTCAACTTGAGGCCCAGGGCCTGAATTTCGGTTTCAAAGTATCGGCCCAGGTCCCGCGCCGCATCCACGTACCCAAGCCAGGCCACGTCTCGCGTGACCGCCCCGCCCTCACGCGGCAGGCGCCGGCTGACCGCCTGCAGCACCTTCATGGTGTCGAACGCGTGACCCCCGGTGCGTTGCACCAGCTCCTCGGGAACGCCCGGACTCACGGGACAACCGGCGCCTTCAAACTTGTGCGTGATGTAGCGCACCCAGTCATCCGCCGGAATGCGCGGGAGCGGCACGAGGTCCGCGAACCGGTAGAGCGGCATGCGTGACTGGGCAAACAGGCTCCGAACGAGGGACCCCTGGCTGCCCAGGAACAGATACGCGCCACGCGTGCGCTGCCAGTGGGCGCGCATGCGCTTGAATACGCCCAGCGAGGGGTCCAGCGCGGCCAATTCCTGAAACTCATCAAACACCATCACGGTCGGGCGTCGGAGCCGGTCGGACACCGCTGCCGGTAGGTCAAGCGCCCGGTCCAGAAGCTCTCCGGTGTCGAGCCGCTCCACCCGATAAATCCAGCGCAAGACGTCAAGCCCCAGCACGGAAACCGCCACCTCGGAATTGCGAAGCCCCTCAGCCATGGCCCGATCCGTCTTCAACTGCAGACGCCGCCATCGGGGATCCACACCCGCCAAGATGGCCGCCGCCATCTTGCGCGCCAGCTCGCGCACGTCGCCACACTCAAACAGGTCTACGCTGGCCGTGAGGGCGTTGGCGGAGTCGGCAACCCGCCGCAACAGTTCGAACGCCACCGCACTTTTCCCCACCCGGCGCGGACCGGGAATAAGGACGCTTTGTCCCTGAAGCACACGCCGCTCCAAATCGCTCAGGATTCCGTCTCGCCCAACCAAGTCTTCAGACGGCAAGGGGAGAACATCCACGGGAAAAATGGGCACCATGCCAAATCCTCCTTCTGGATCGAGAATAACACCTTCTCGATTCAGAATGAATAGGCACGGTACGACGCGAGGAAGCCTTGCCGGCTACGGTTCATGCGCAGACCGGGGTGCATGCTGGCGGCGCGACAACTCCTTGGCTACGTCGTCCAGGCTCACCCCGGCCACGTGCAGTGCGAGCCACAGGTGGTAGATGAGGTCGGCGGCCTCCGCGCGGATGGGCTCCGGGTCGCCATTTTTGGCCGCAAGCAGAAACTCCGCCGATTCCTCGCCCACCTTTCTGAGGACGCGGTCCAATCCCTGAGTGGCCAGACGCCGGGTGTAGGACGCTTCGTCGCTCGCGCTGGCAAGCCGCGCCCGCTGTACGGCAAACAGGCGACTTAGCATGGCGGCAGGCAGATCGACATCGCCAAAGCAGCTGGTCTGACCCGTGTGACAGGCCCCTCGGGGTGCATGCACCTGGTACAGCAGCGCATCCTGGTCGCAGTCCCACGCCATGTTCACCAACTCGAGCCGCTGGCCGGAGGTGGCGCCCTTGTCCCATAGGGTGTGGCGGGAGCGGCTCCAAAAGTGGGCCCGTCCGGTGGCCCGGGTGGCGGCGATGGCCGCCTGGTTGGTCCAGGCCAGCATGAGCACGGCCCCGGTATCCACGTCCTGGACCACCACCGGCAGCAGCGTTTCGGTTGCTGTCTCAGGCACGCACGGCCACCCCCTGCTCGGTCAATTGCTGCTTTAAGACGGTGAGCGTAGTTTCGCCGCGGTGAAGCACCCCCGCCACCAGTGCGCCGGTCACGCCCGGCACCGCGAGGGCCGCCGCGAGATGTAGGGCGGTCCGGCCGCCGCCCGAGGCAATCACGGGCAGGCGGACCCCCGCCGCCGTGGCCAGCGCCTCGAGGTCGTATCCCTCACCGGTGCCATCCCGGTCGATGGACGTCAGCAACACTTCGCCTGCCCCTAGGGCGGCCACGTGGGCCACCCAGTCGCGAAGCGTCCAAGCGGTGCGGGTACGGCCCCCGTCCGCGTACACGCGGTGCGTGTCCGCTTCGCGCCGCACGTCTATCGCCACCACCACTGCCTGGCTGCCGGCCTCGTCTGCTACCTGGCTCACCAGGTCAGGCGTGGCCAACGCGGCCGAGTTGACCGACACCTTGTCCGCGCCGGCGGCCAGCACCAACAGTGCCGCCGCGCGGTCGCGAATGCCGCCCCCCACCGTCAGCGGAATGGCCAGCCGACGCGCTGTGCGTTCCACCACGGCCAGGCTCGGACCACGGTGCTCTGCGCCGGCGGTGATGTCCAGCAGCACCAGCTCATCCGCCCCCTGGTCTTCATAGCGACGCGCCAGCTCCTCGGGTCGGCCCAGCGAAATAAGTTCCTGGAACTGCACCCCCTTCACCACGCGGTCGTCCGCCACGTCCAAACACGCGATGAGCCGCGGCCTCAGCACTGGAGCACCGCTGCCACGTCCTCGGCCCCGAGCGACCCGTCGTACAGGGCGCGGCCCACGATGACGCCTGCGGCCCCGAGTCGCCGGAGGGCGTCGATATCCTCCGCCCCGCGAACGCCCCCGGCCGCCGTCACCTGAAAACCTTCGGCGATCCAGTGGGCCACAAGGTCCAGATCCGGACCGCGGCCGGTGCCGTCTCGGTCCACGGCCGTGACGGTGACCGCGCGCCACCCCAGGGCGCGAAGCCGGGAGGCCACCTGTTCCTTCGTAAGGGCGGCGTCGGTGCGCCATCCGTGGGTGGCCAGCGTCCCGCGGCGCCAATCGAGGCTCACCGCCACCTGGTCCGGTCCCATCTCGTGGGCGAACGCCGCCAGGAGGTCCCGGTTGGCCACAGCCGACCCCACCACCACCCGGCGTGCGCCCGCGTCCAGCCAGCGTCGCGCCGCGTAGAGGCTCTGCACCCCGCCGCCCACCTGCACCGGCACACCCAGAGCCGCGAGCCGCTGAACCTGGCCGACCGACAGTCCCGTCCGTCCCAACGCGGCGGACAAATCCACCACATGCAGCACCCGGGCGCCTGCCTTCACAAACGTGCGCGCCTGCGCCACCGGGTCATCGTGGTAAACCGTCACGCGGTGAGCGTCGCCCTCCGTGAGGCGCACCACCCGTCCATCCAGCACGTCAATGGCCGGGATTACGCTGAACATCGCATCACCTGCTGGGCAAATGCCCCCAGCACGCGCCGCCCGTAGGCGCCGCTCCGCTCGGGGTGGAATTGCACGCCGGCCACCAGACCCCGCTGCACGGCGCTCACAAACCCTCCGTGATAGTCGGTGACCGCCGTGGCCACCAGCTGATCCTGCGGCTTTACCGCAAACGCGTGGCAGAAGTACGCGTCGCCAGGCCCGGCCTCGCGCATCCAGCCCGCGGCCGCGGTCGGCTGGACCTGGTTCCACCCCACGTGCGGGAGGGGGGCAGAGCCCACCTCCAGGCGGGTCACGGTCCCCGGCAGCACCCCGAGGCCCTTCCCCCCCTCTTCCGACGACTCAAACAACAACTGCATGCCGAGGCAGATGCCGAGCAGCGGCACCGCGCCCACTCGATTCCAGATCGCCTGACCCATCCCGGTTTCGCTGAGCGCACGCGCCGCGGCCGCAAAGTGGCCGACACCCGGCAGCACCACGCCGTCGGCCCGCGCCACCACCTCCGGCGCGTCCGTGACCACCACCTCGAGCCCCAGCCGCTCCAGCGCCCACACCACGGACTGCAGATTGCCCCGCTTCAGGTTCACCACCGCCACCGTCATGACGCATCACTCCTCGATCTGTCCCGCGGTCTCTGACGTTGCCTGCGACAATGTATCTGGCACATCCAACATTCCCTTGGTACTCAGCAGGCCGGGACGCACGGCGGTGGCCATCCGGAGCGCCAGCCCCAGCGCCTTGAAGGCTGCCTCCCACTGGTGGTGGCGGTTGTTGCCCGCGCGCACCTGCCCGTGCACCGTGAGCTGTCCGCCGCGCGCCAGCGCGGGCCAAAATTCCTCCAGCACCTCGCCCTCCAGTCCCCCCACGGCGCCCGAAGGCATGTCGGCAAGCCAGCTGCCGGTGCGCCCCGACAGGTCTACGGCCACCTCCACCCGAGCCTCGTCCATGGGCACGATGGCCCAGCCGTAGCGCGCGACGTCCCGATAGCCGGGCCAGCGGCCCAGGATCGCGCGGCCCAGCACCAGCCCGATGTCTTCCACCAAGTGGTGGGGATCGACCGCGACGTCGCCCGACGCCTCCACCATCACGGGGACGCCCCACGTGGTCGTGCAGGCGTCCAGCAGGTGACCAAAAAACGGCACGGGCACGGTGATGCCCGACGCGCCGCCCAGCTCCACGTCCACGCGGGTTTCCCTGGTGGTGCGCGTCACCCGCGTGCCGGAATGCGGCGCCTGAGCCGACGCCGTCATCGGGCCACCCCCTGGGCAGCCGGGCGAGATGCTGACCGGGCGCCGGCAAACGCGGCGAGCGCCTCCCGATGGCGTTCCAACCCTTCGGCGGCAGCCAGCAGGGCGGCCGCGTCGGCCAAGCGACGGGAGCTCCCCACCTGGCGCGTCTCGGTACGTCGGCGCAGGAAGTCCTCCACGCCCAGGACCGACTGCCGCCGGGCTCGACCCCCGGTGGGCAACACGTGGTTGGGCCCGGCCACGTAGTCCCCCATAGGGCTGGGGCAGTCAATGAACGTAGCCCCCGCGTGGGTGGTCTCTGCGGCATAGACGGCCGCAGGGCCCCAAAGTTCCAGATGCTCTGGTGCGAGGGCATTCACGAACCGCACCGCCTCGGCCGCCGTCTCCACCACCACGCCCCCGACCCCCGCCTGGCTGGCCAATTCAGGGGACAGGGCGGACGCGATGCGCCCCACCTCGTCCAGCCAGGCCGCATCCCGACTCACCACCAGCGCCACACTCGCGGGGTCATGCTCCGCCTGGGCCAGCAGATCCCGCGCGACCTGGGCCGCAGGCGCCGGCGGCTCTCCCCACACCACCACCTCCGACGGCCCGTTCAACCCGTCGATCCGAATGCGGTCCGCCACTTGGCGCTTGGCCTCGGTGACGTACGCATTGCCCGGCCCCACCAGGGCGTCCACCGGCCGAACGCTCTCGGTGCCAAAGGCGGCGGCCCCCACCGCCTGGGCACCGCCGATGGCATGCACCTCCTGGATGCCCAGCCAAGCGGCCGCCGCCAGCGTCACGGGGTCGGGCTCGCCGTCCGCCTGCGGCGGTGTCAGCACGACAATGTCGCGGACACCGGCCACCTGGGCCGGAATCACGCCCATCAGGAGGCTGGAGGCTAAAGGAAACCGGCCGGCGGGCACATACACCGCCACGCGCTCCAGCGGTTCCCACACGGTGCGCACCGTCAGGCCCCCTTCAGTGAGCCCGTGCCGAGCGGCGGGCGGCCGGGACCACGCGGCAAACGCCCGGATGCGTTCGCCCGCCAGTGCCAGCGCGTCGGCCAGCGCTGGCGGCAGGGCCGGCGCGTCACGCCACGCCACGCGCGACGTTGGACGATCCACCCTGTCCAGGCGGCGCGTCCACCCTCTCACCGCCGCATCGCCGCCCTGGCGCACCTCGGCGAGAATCTGGGCCACCGCGGCGGTCACCGCGGGTGTTTCCCCACCCCGCACGCGCCCAAGCCACTCGTCCGTGCTACGACACACCCACGGCACGCGGATCCATCCCCCTCTCTTCCCGCTCTGGCATGGCATCCTGAATCCAGCGCTCAACCGCGCGGGCACTTTTGGGCGACGCCGACAGCGTGGCGGT
>JAJZWS010000019.1:0-30553 GCA_021846565.1 Bacillota bacterium | reverse complement strand
GGGGTGAACGGCCGTTGCTTGGACGCGGAATCACGGCAGGAACCGAGCCCCGTCGGAAGGCGGGGGGCGCATCCCGCTGGCTGGCGGCCGGCCTGGTCGTGACGGGGACGGCCGGGCTGGTCGCCTGTGCCGGGGCCACGGCTCGCTCCCCCCAGCAGTCCCGGGCGTCGACGTCCTCGGTCCCCGCGCTGCCCCAGGGCGTGCCGAATCCCGACTTTTGGTGGGCACTGCCCACGCTTGTGCGCACGGGACTGCCGGTGGTGCTGCCCGCCTGGCTTCCCACCACCGGCATCTGGGGCCAGACGTTCAACCCGACCGCGGTGGGCGGAATCCCGCCCATCACGGTTAGCCGCTGGAATGGTCAGGAATCCATCGACGGCACCCGCATGGGCCCGGGTTACTCGATCGGGGTGGGCTCCGTGGCGACGAGTGGCGCGGTGCCCGTCACGGCAGGCCTGGCCCCGCCCTGGAAGCCCGCGGCGGTGCCCGTCACCCTGCAGTCTCAGCAGACCGAATCGACCGATGGGCGCAATTCGCCCCCCATCGGCGTCACGGTGGCGTATGTGCCCCATCCGATCCGACTCGTGGGCCGGCCCGTTCGGCTGGGGCCGCTGGTGGTATACCTGACGGCATACGTGTCCGAGGGGACCATGGGCAGTTGGCTCCGGCTGACCTTCCGGTACGGCCGCTACCTCGTCATGGTGCATGACCCCAACCCAAATCCCCGCGTGGCGCTTCAGATTGCCGCCAGCTTTGTCCGGGTGCAGGTGCCGCAGCACCTCACGCTCGCTTATGGGCACACGGCCGAGCACCTAACGGCGCTGGGTGCCACCGCATCGCTCGCCGGCCCCACCCAGCATCCGGGCACCGCGTGGGGTTATGACTACCGCATCACGCCCGTGCCGACCGGCACCACCGTGAAGACCAGCCCCACACCGCCCCCCGTACCCACTCACCTCCCGACGGCGCGCCCGCTGCTGCCGCCGATGCTCGCGAACCTGCTCAGCGAGCCTCCGCTCCTGCCGCTCGGGACCGCTGAGCCGGCGTCCGTCCGCTTCAATCTATTCAACGCGGCGGCACCGGTTCTCGTGCCGACGGTCCTGCCAGCGGGCCTGGACTCCATGCCCGATGCCACGCCGCTGGAGTGGAAAACCCCGCACGGGTACTACCTGGGCTTTCTGCCGCAAGACACCCGCGCCGGGGGAATCTTCTGGGATTGGGGTGCGGCGGGTCCCCCTCTGACGCGCCCCACACGTCAGACCCTGGATGGGCACCAGGTCCGGCTTGGCCGGAACCGCACAGCGTTCGCGGTAGCGGTCGGGCCGGGGGCCACGGCGTACGGGTTCTTCTCCGCCCCAATCTCGCGCCCCGCGCTGCTCCGGGACATCCAAATCGTGTTCCACCCGCCCGTGGTGGTGGAAAGTGGCCCGGTGGTGCCCACCCCCAGCGGCCAGCGGGTCGCGCTGGGGCGCTGGGGGTGGGGGCGCCTCGCGGCGCAGGGGAACACGGCCCGCGTCACGTTTGAATACGCCCGGCAAACCTACACGGTCACGGTTCGGGGAGCCCGCCATGCAGGACCCGAGGCCCTCGTCATCGCGCGCAGCCTGATCGAACTCCAAGCGTAGGCCACTGGCGGCGCAAGACCGAAGGTTCTTCGCTGGGGGGCCGTTGCCCGCCGGACGGGACCGGACGGACCGAACGGACCGAACGGGAATGGAAGAGAGCCGTCACAGGGTTTCCGGAGGGAGCGCCGCCATGCGGTCCAGCACCAATCGGTAGCCGCCCGCCCCCCGATACAGGCAACGGCGCACCCGGCTCACGGTTGTGGATGACGCGCCGGTTTCCGCCTGAATCGCCTCATACGTTTGACCGCGATCCAAGCGTCGCGCGATGTCGAGTCGCAGAACGAGCTCGTCCTGCTCGTGCGGTGTGAGCCAGTCCTCCAAGAGCTGCCCCAGCTCCCCGGGACTCGTAACCGTAGACAGGGCCGCGTACAGCAGGCCCAAACTATCGGCCACCCGCCAACCCTCCCTCTCGGTCCCCGGGGAACGGCGCCTGGCGCCGTTCCGCAATGTCGTCCAGCGCCGCCAGCAGCAGGCCCTCCTGCACGGGAGTCCCCACGGTGATGCGCAGATGGTCGGGCACCCCGAAGCTTCCGCCCCACCGCACCAGGATGCCCCGGGCGGAAAGCTCGCCCAGCCACGCCTCGGCGTCGCCGCTCGGGGGCGCGGCCCAGACGAAGTTGGCCTGGCTGGGATTGACGGACCACCCGCGCGCGGCGAGCGCCCATTCCAGGCGCCGACGCCCGACCTGCACCGCCGCCACCACCTGGCGGCGGTAAGGTTCGTCCAGCACGGCGGCCCGGCCCATCAGGAGGGCCGGAGCCGACACCGGAAACGGCTCACGCACGCGGCCCACGGCGTCGACAACGGCGGGTGCCGCCAGCATGGCCCCCACCCGGAGTCCCGCGAGCCCGTAGGCTTTGGAAAGCGTGCGTAAAAGAACCACGTTGGCGTGGACCGCCAAGAGACGGGTCGTGTCGGGCTCCGGGAGCGAAAAGTCGCGGTAGGCCTCGTCCAGCACCAGAAGCCCATCATCCCCCAACGCCGCCAGCACCGCCTGGATCACGGCAGCGGGCGCCACATCGCCGGTAGGATTGTTGGGGGTGCAGAGAAACACCAGCCGCGGATGGTGGTCGGCTACCCAGTCGGGCAGCGCCGCCCAGTTGACCTGGTGGCCGGCGCCTGGCAGCGCGGCCACCTGGGCTCCCATCAGGGACGCGCCCTGGGCGTAAAGCGAAAACGTGGGGTGCAGCGTCGCCGCTTGGTCGCCTGGCCGGAGGTACGTCTCCGCCAGGCACTTGATGAGGTGCCCACTGCCCGTGCCCAGCAGCATCGCCGACGACGGCACCTCCCACTGAGCTTCCAGTGCCTCTTGTAGGATCTGGCCGGCCATGTCGGGGTAGGTGGCCCCGCCATCCCACCGCCGCCACGCCTCCACCGCCAGAGGCGACGGCCCCCAAGCGTTCTCGTTGGCCGCCAGGTTCTGCACCGCCTCGGCGGACACATGCCCGGGGCGGCCCGGGCGATAGATGGGGAGTCCCTTCACCTCGGGACGCGGCTCAATCACGTGGGACTCCTCCTCGCACTAGCCGCGCATCGCGGCACACCACTCAGTATCCCATCCGACGGTGGCGCCGCCAAATCAGTGGGCCAGATATGCCAAGCTCGGCCGAGGTTCGGCTGGCCGGGATCGTTCGGGGCGCCGCCGTGCGGTCAGCGTGCGCCTGGCGGACATTTTGGGGCCCACACCGATTCGGGAGCCGAGCTTTGGCGGTCCGCGGCTTGAAGATCACTGCGCCCATTCGGATTCGAAGCGATGGGGTCCACCCGGGTTACGGAGCTAAAGAGCCCATCACCTCACGCGCATCGTGGAACCGGGCGAAGCGTTCGATACCGTTCTGCAATGCCCGCCGAAATGCGGGATCCGTTTGGAGGCCTTCCTCCTCGATCCAAAGTCCCTGGATCTTCAGGATGTTCGTGGAGCGGTCCAGTTTTGGATCCATGCGGCCCACCAGCCGATCTTGATAGAGAATGGGCATGGTGTACGCGCCCCACCGACGCTTCTCCGCTGGCTTGTAAATCTCCCAGACGCATTCGAACCCAAAGAGATCCCGCAGCCGCTCCCGTGGCGCCACCACGTTATCGAGCGGTGACAGGAAGGTGACTTCCACGCCCGTCCCAGTCGCCGTGTCCCACTCATGGGGCACGGCTCCCCGAGAGAGCGTTTCCAGAAGCGCCAAGTACTCCGCGTGCACGAACCGCGCGGCGCGTGCCCCCGCGACGGTGATTGGGACGGCGATCCCGGCCGCAATCAGGTCGGTCATCCAGGCCGCGGCCTCCTTTGGACCGACGGGCTCGAACAGCATATAGCCGACGCCCCCGGACCATTCCCTGAGGGTGGGTAGTGCCGAACGGCGGAGCACCTCCTGGGCGGCGTGGGTGCGAACCGCTTGTTCAGCGACCGGGTCGCCCGTCCGGGGAGCGATCCGTTCCGTAAGGTCGTAGATGCGCTCGAATCCTTCTCGGTGGTGGGTCATGAGCTCACCGGTGAGCCAGAGGTGGTAGAGGGCCAGTCCGGCGGCGCTTCCTGCCCGGCCCGACGTCACAGGCGTTTGGTCGGGCAGGTTGCGGGCCGAGACGGGTCCCCGGTCCCGGACTAAAACCCGAACCTCGTCCACCAACGCCGCATGGTCCATAAGAAAGGTCCGCACGCGCGGCTCCTCGCGGCGGCGCGCCTTGTGACGTTCCCAGTACGGATATTGTTCGATGGGGTACACGTCGAGATGGCCGCCATACTCAAAGAACCGCCGGTCCTGGTACACCAGGGTGCCGAGGTCATCCCGCCGATATCCTGACACCCGGCTCTTGGCACGAGGTCGTGGCTGGGGAACACCAGGGAAACCGGGTCGAGTTGGAGGTTGCCCAGGACATGAATCGCACGGGCCGTCCCCTCCTTGTCCGCCCACCGGCGTCCCGGCCAGCCTTGCAGCCCAAGAAGAAAGCGCCGGGCGACATCCCCGGTTATCGCTATGGATTCGATGGCAGCCCCAACCTCTCGCAGAGTCACAGCGCCGGCGCCGCCGCGGGGCCGGCGTCCAGGCGGCGCCTGAACAGCACGCGCCTCCGACCGCAGGGCAACCAATCCGCACGGGCCGTGCGTCCGGCGACCGCCGCCACGGGACCATTATAGCCGGTGGCTGACCCGCATTCGTGGCGTGGGGGGCCATGTCCTTCACGAGGCTGGGGGGGAGAACGCCGGAGCTCTGGCCGCGCGCGCGGCACGCGATCCGGGGGTGACTCAGCAGCCCGCGGCACCACACACCCCGGCTGGAAACCCAAGGGGTGGTCATCGGGGCCTAATGGCGCACGCTCCCCGAGAGCGTCCGTCTGGCAGACGTCGTTCCCCGCGGATCCGAGGCGGAATCCGCGCCACTTATGTAAACCACCGTATTGACTCCCTAATGTTTACCGGCACGGCCAAGAAGCGTGACATCGACGACCAATTCACCGCTCGGTGTCACGGATCGCCAGGCGCTCGGGCCGGGCCGGCGGCATCCACCCCAGGCCGCTGTGCCCACGCTCCGTGGGGTCCCCGCGGAAACACTCCCACGGCCACCGGACCCCGCGCCTCCTGGGAGGCCACGGCCACGCCGTGCCGATGCGCGCCCCGCTGACGCGCGGCAACCCGAGGATTAGGTCTCGGCCGTGCGGGCCGCTTCAGATCGCGCCTGCCACGCCTGCATCACCCGGTTGGGCTCCACCACATTCCCGGTGAGCAGCACCGCGGTGGACGCGCCCACGCTCACCCGACCGGTAAGCAGTGCGGCGACGCCCACGGCCGCCGCCCCTTCCACGACCAGGCGGTGGTGCTCCAGCAAAAAGCACAGCGCCTCGACAATCTCCTCTTCGCTCACCTCAACGAGGTCGTCCACCCAGTGGCGCACCAGGGCCAGCGTGAATTGGTTGTCCCCGCCGAGCCCTCCCAGGAGGCTGTCGGCCCAAGTAGGCGCCTCGGGCGCATCGACGGGACGCCCGGCTCGCACGCTGGCCGCCATGCTGCCCGCATGCCGGGCACCCACGCCAATGACGCGCGCACCGGGATGGACCGCCTTCACGGCAAGCGCCACGCCGGACAGCAAGCCTCCTCCCGATACGGGAACCAGGACGGTGTCGACGTCGGGGCAGCGGTCCATCAAATCCCACCCGGCCGTGCCCTGCCCCGCAATGACGTCCGGATCGTCAAACGGAGGCACCACCAGGAGGCCCTCGGCGTCCGCCGCTTCCTGGCAGCGGCGGGCGGCCTCCTCCTGGGTCTTCCCGCTGACCGTCACCTGGGCGCCCCACTGCTGCAACTGGGCGACTTTCACCGCCGGAACGGTGGTGGGAAGAAACACGCGCGCGGGCACGCCCAAATGCTGGGCCATGTACGCCACGGCGGTGCCGTGGTTGCCCGTGGAGAACGTGGCGACGCCGAAAAGCTTGCCTGCGCGCTGTCGAGCCACCAAGGCGTGCGCCGCGCCCCGAATCTTGAACGAACCGACGGGATTGACAAACTCCAGCTGCAGGGCGACACGTCCGCCGGTAACGCGACCAAGCGGAAGGGACGGCACGAGCGGCACCGGAACCACCCAGGGCCTGATGCGCTGGTGCGCCCGCCACACATCCTGAGCCGTCGGGACCCGGTCCTCCCCCAGGCTCACGCCGACCGGCCCGTGGGAAATTCCGTCTTGGTCAGCAGGTCGCGCGTGAAATGGGTCAACAGTTCAACTCCGGTATCGGTCACCGCCAGCGTCTCACTGATTTCCAGCCCGCGCGGTTCGACCCACATGCCTGCAATGAGGTGAAAGGTCATACCCGGCCGCAGCAGCGTGCGATCGCCCGCCCGCAGGCTGGCCGTGTGCTCACCCCAGTCGGGCGGGTAGCCCACGCCCACCGCATAACCCAGGCGCGACGCCTTTTCGTAGCCGCTGGCGGCCAGAGAGCGGCGCCACGCCGCCTCCACCTCCTCACACACCGCGCCCGGCCGCGCCGCCTCCAGCGCGGCGTCCACGCCTGCCAGTACCACGTCGGCCAACCGCCGATAGTCGTCGGGGGGCGTGCCCAGATACAGCGTGCGGGCCAGCGGGGCATGGTACCGATGACGGCAGCCCGCCAGCTCCAGGTTCACCACGTCCCCCACCTGGTAGCTGCGGTCCACCCAAGTGAGATGCGACGCCGTCGTGCGCTCCATCGAAGGCATGAGCGGCACAATTGCGGGATAGTCGCCGGGGAGACCCCCCACGCCCTCGATTTCGGCGCGGAAAATCTGGGCCGCCGCGTCGGCTTCGCGCACCCCGGGCTCAATCACGGCCAGCGCCGTCTCCATCGCGTACTGGGCAATGGCCGCGGCCTCCCGCATCAGGGCCAATTCCGCCGCAGACTTCACGCTCCGGACCCAATTGATCAACAGGCTCGCATCCAGCCAGGTAGCGGCTGGCAGGAACCGCTGCAGCGCCAGGTAGGACTGGGCGGTGAAGTAGTACGCGTCCAACTCCAGGCCAATGCGGCGCTGGTCGACATGGAGCTCGCGCAGCAGCGCCGCGACGGTCTCCATGGGGTGATGATCCGTGGACTGAATGTAGGTCTCGGGATAGGCGCGAATGTGGTCCGCCGACAGCCACGTCGTCAGGCGCGCACCGTTCGCGTCCTGAGGCCGGCCGATCCAGTACGGTTCAGGGTCCCAGCCCACCACCACCACCATTTGAGGGACGTAGAACGACCAGCCGTCATATCCGACCAGGTAGTTCATGTTGGCCGGGTCCGCGACCAGCAGCACCTCGATGCCGGCACGACCCATGCTCTGCTGGACGTTGTGGATCCGATCCCAGTACTCCGCCATGCTGAACGGCCGCTCCACTGCTACCGCCTCCTGCTTGTCTGTGCCCGGTGCATTGGGTCACCACTTGATCAGCGGTACAGCGCCTGCCGTCGCTCCAGGGTGCTGCCAATGCGCGACAGGGTCAGATTGATGATGAGATACGCGATGGCGGCCATGCCGTACATGATGGCCGGCTGCTCGGTGGCCGAGGTGCCCAGCCGCGCCTGGTACATGATGTCGGCAATCCCCACCAGATACAGCAAGGTCGTGTTTTTGACCTGGAGCACCAAAAACGTCATCAACGAGGGTAGCATGACCATCCACGCCTGCGGCAGAATGATTTTTCGCAGCGCCTGCACTCGCGTAAGCCCCAGGGCATCGGCGGCCTCGCGCTGTCCCACGGACACCGCTTCAATCCCGGCCCGGAAAATCTCCACCGCATAGCCCACGCCATACAACACCAGCCACAAGAGGCCGGCACTGAAGGATGACAGGTTGATTTGGAACTGGCTTAGTCCAAAATATATGATAAACAGCTGCAGAATCGGGGGCAGTCCGCGGATAATCTCCACGTACACGGTGATGGCGCCCCCCAAAAGTTTGCCGCCGTAAATCCGCCCGACGGCGGCCAGAATGCCCACCACCACCGAGACGGCCACCGCAATCGCCGTGAGCTCCAAGTCGACCCCGCCGCCATCGACGATGGCTTGCCAGTACAAGGCCACCACATGCATCAGGGATGGTCACCTCCCAGCGCGGTCGTAGCCCCGGGGCCACTCTCTTGACCACCGTGCTGCCCCTGCTCTTGACCATCCTCCACGGTCTCCAGGGGCTTTAAGACACGGGTCAGAAAAGTCCGGGACCGCTCGCTCGTGGGATGCTCCAGCACGTCGCGGGCGGGCCCCTTTTCCACCACGCGACCGTCCGCCATCACCACCACGGTGTCCGCCACTTCCTTGGCAAACTGCATCTCGTGCGTCACCAGAATGAGCGTCATCCCCTGCGCGGCCAGTCCCCGGATGGTTCCCAGCACCTCCCCGACCATTTCGGGGTCCAGCATCGAGGTGGGCTCGTCAAACAGCATCACCTCAGGGTCCATGGCCAGCGCGCGGCAGATGGCCACGCGCTGCTGCTCGCCACCGGACAGGCGCCGCGGGTACGCCTCGGCTCGGTCCGCCAGCCCCACCGAGGTTAAGAGCGCCATCGCCTTGTCTCTGGCGTCGCTCGCCGGCACCCGCTTGGTTTCCATGGGGCCCAGCATCACGTTGCCCAAGGCGGTCAGATGCGGAAACAGGTTAAAGGTCTGAAACGCCATGCCCACCTGCATGCGAATCTGCCGCAACGTTGCCTTGCTGGGCGGTGCCCCACCGCCGACCAGCTCATGGTCCAGCACCCGGATGCGGCCGGCATCGAACGGGTGCAGGTAGTTGATGCACCGGATGAAGGTGCTTTTCCCCGCCCCGCTGGGCCCGATGACGGCCACCACCTCGCTCCGCTGCACCTGGAGCGAAATGTCCTCGAACACCGTCCGCGGTCCAAACCGCTTGGTCAGCCCCTCTATGTCAACTACGACGTCGCTGGACATTAAGCTCCCACCTCGCCAGGATGCGTGATAGTAAGATGTAGAACGCGAAGTACACCACGCCCGCCAGCAGGAACATGTCCATGGGCTGGAACGTGGCGGCCGCCGCCGCATTGGCCTGGAACATCAAGTCGGTCACGCCGATCGTGAGCACCAGCGACGTGTCCTTGATGAGGTTGCTCAGCTCGTTGGTCCCGGGCGGCAGAAACGCCAGAAACGCCTGCGGCAGCACGACCCGGCGCATCACCGCCCCGTTCGACAAGCCCAACGCGACCGCGGCCTCGCGTTGCCCCGGGTCGACCGACTGGAGACCGCTCCGCATGTCCTCGCCATAGAGCGTCCCGTAAAAGGCACCCAGCGCCACAACGCCCGCCCAAAACCCGGGCAGACGCAGTCCCAGCTGGGCGAGACTGTAGTACGCCGTAAACAACAGCACCAGGACCGGCACGGCTCGAAACACTTCCACGTATCCGGTGGCGATGGCCGCCAGGATGCGGATCCGTCCCGTGCGGGCCAATACCAACAGCGTGCCCAGCGCCAGGGCCAGCACGAGCGCGGCACCGGTCAGCTGCAGCGACACCACCAATCCCGCCAGAAACTGGGGTAGGTATTGGCCCCACAACTGCAACGTGCTCATCACCCCCCCGTTGTCCGAACCGGTAGGCGCCTGGCGAGCCGGCTGACGTGCCTCAGCTTCGGCCCCTCCCCGTGCGCACTAGCCTCCCTGATAGCTGTTGGGCGCCTGACAGATGCCGTTCAAAAACACGGGGCTTTTCATCCCGTACTGGTCCAGCATCTTTTGCTCCTGGCCGTTGCACGCAATTTTTTTCAGGTAGGCGTTCAACTTGGCGAGGAAGCTGGCGCTGTACGCCCCCTTCGGAATCCCGTAGTAGCCGCGCAGGCTGGCCAGCGGTGGCGCAATCGACGACGGCATCGCGCCGAGGATCTTGATGTTCAGCGACGGGTTTTGGTGGATGGCCCACGCCACGTCCGTGTCGGGCTGAAAGTCGGCCGCGACGCGGCCCGTGGACAGCGCCTGGAACGAGTCGGCGATGTTGCCGTACTGTTTCACCACGCCGTTGGGCACCTTTTGGGCCTCCGTCACTTCCTCCGAGCCTACCACCACCGCAATTTTCTTGCCAGTCATGGCGGATACGGTCGGCCGCGTGATTTGGGGATGCGTCGCGCTGACCGCCACCACATCGTTGTAGTTCAGCATGGGTCGGCTGAAGCTGATGACTTTCGCCCGCGCCGACGTGTAGTAGATGTCAATCGTGATGTCGGCGCGCTTGGACGCCACCGCCTCGATCGACGCGGAGAACGGCAGCGAGTCCACCACCAGCTTGGCCCCCAGCGTTTTCGCGAAGCCCTGCAGAATGTTCACATCGTAGCCGGTCCACTGGTGCGTGGTGGGATTCTGGAAGTCCTCGGGGGCGTAGGCCGATTCCGCGATGATGAGCTTGTGCGTCTGCTGCACTTGGGCCAGCAGGGTCGTAGGGGCACTGGCGCTGCTGCCGCAGGC
The DNA here is from genome assembly GCA_021846565.1 of Bacillota bacterium. Classification (GTDB taxonomy): domain Bacteria; phylum Bacillota; class Sulfobacillia; order Sulfobacillales; family JAIMBI01; genus JAJZWV01. The sequence goes on along the minus strand of JAJZWS010000019.1, from coordinate 20,030 downwards.
GGCCAGCGTGGTCAGCATCGCGCTGGCCATGAATCCGTACCACATCTTTTTCCAGGTCATGGTGCCCTCCCTTTCGTGAATAGCGCTCTCGACGTTCGAACCGGGTCCTCACCGGGATATCGCGTCAGATTACACGGGGTTGACTAGGTTGAAACACACGACTTTCGTCTCGGTCATGGCTTCGGCGGCAAACCGGACGCCTTCCCGCCCCAGTCCACTGCCTTTGAAGCCGCCGAATGGCATATGGTCGACACGGAAGTCGCTGCTGTCGTTGACCATCACCCCCCCCACGTGGAGTTCTCGGATGCAGCGATGGGCCAGGTCCAGGCTTCGGGTGAACACTCCTGCCTGCAGGCCATAGGGCACCTCATTGGCTCGAACGATGGCCTCGCCGACACTGGAAACGGGGAAGACGCTCACCACCGGCCCGTACACTTCTTCGCGATAGAGGCGGCTGGCTCGCGGCACATGAGCCATGACCGTGGGGGCGTAGAAGGCGCCCTGCCGGGTGCCGCCCGCCAGCACCTCCGCCCCGCCGGCCACGGCTTCGGCCACCCAATCCCCGACCCTGGCCGCTTCGCGTTCGGTGATCATGGGCCCCATGTCGGTGTCCTCCGCCAGCTTCGGGCCCATGCGCCAGCTGTGCACCCGGTCCACCAGCTTATGGATGAACCGGTCGGCCACGGTGCCGTCCACAAACACCCGCTGCACGCCGAGGCAATTTTGTCCGGCGTTGCCAAAAGCGCCGGGCACGATGGCGTCGGCCGCCCGATCCAGGTCGGCGTCGGCCAGCACCAGCACGGGCGAATTGGCCCCCAACTCCATGGCGAGCTTCTTCAAACCCGCCTGGTGGGCGATGGCCTCGCCGGTGGCCAAGCCTCCGGTGAAGGACACCATCGCGACGGCGGGATGGCTGACCAGCACGCCACCGAGACGCGCGCCGCTGCCCGTGACGACGGCCAGCACTTCGGGGGGCACGCCCGCCTCGAGCAGGGTTTCCACGAGCAGCAACGCCGACAGGGGCGTCGCGCTGGCGGGCTTTAACACGACGGCATTGCCAGCGGCTAAGGCCGGGCCCACCTTGTGAACCACCAGATTCAACGGGTCGTTGAACGGCGTGATGGCCGCCACCACGCCCAACGGCACGCGTTCGTAGTAGCCTCGGCGCCCTTCCGCGCCCGGCCGGCGGTCAAAGGCAATCGTCTCCCCCGCGAGGCGCGCGCTTTCTTCAGACGCCAGACGCAGGGTGTCCACCGCGCGGCGCACCTCGGCGCGCGCCTCGCGGATGGTTTTGCTGCTCTCGCAAGCAATCGTATAGGCAAACGTTTCCGCACGGCTCTCCACCAAGTCCGCCGCATGCCGCAGCATGCTCTGACGCTCGTGGACCGCCATCCGCCGGGCAACCTCCGCCCCGGCCACCGCGCCCGCGACCGCGTCGGTCATCATGGCGTTGGTGGCATCGGGCACCCGCCCAATGACCGATCCATCTTCCGGGTCATGGACCGCCAACGTCGCTGCGGTGGTCACCCATCGCCCCCGAATCAGGTTTTGCGGGGAGGTCAGCTGCAGACTGGTCATCGTTCGCCCCCTTCCGTCGCCCGTCCATGGCTCCCGCGCACGACGTCCAGCAGATCGCGCAACAAGGCATAGCCCGTCTCGCGACGCCCGGCGCCGGGACCCATCAAGGTGACATGACCCAACAAGTCCGTCTGGTAGGTGATGGCATTCATGACGCCGGGGACTGCCGCCAGCGGGTCGTCCGCTGCCAGCAGCTCCGGCTGCACCGTGGCTCGCAGCGGACCCTCCCGAGCGTCCAGCGCCGCCACCAGCCGCCAGTGCCGACCGCGGGCGCGAGCGTCGGCCAGCTCGGCATTGCCCACCCCCGTGATGCCGGTGCGCTCGACACCCTCCACTGACAGGGGCCGCCCCAGCACGTGGCGAGCGAGGATGACCAGCTTGTACGCCGCGTCGAAGCCTTCCACATCCCCGCGGGGATCGGCTTCGGCATAGCCCGCCGCCTGCGCCTCCGCCAAGGCGCCCGCATACGACGCGCCGTCTTCCATGCGGCTCAGCATAAAGTTGGTGGTGCCGTTCAGGATCCCGCGCACGCTGCGCACGGTATCCCCCGCCAGGGTCTCGCGGGCCAGCCGGAGGGCCGGCGTGCCGCTCATCACCGTGCCCTCCACCCCCAGCCGCACGCCGCGCGCCGCCGCCATGTGAAACAGCTCGTCGTACGCGTGCACCAGCGGTCCCTTGTTCGAAGTGACCACGTGCTGGCCCCGCTCCAGAGCCATCCGGCAGTGCGTCGTGGCCGGTTCGCCTGACGGCGTGGTCGGCGTGGCCTCCACCATCACGTCCGCGTCCGCGCCGGCAATGGTATCGAGGCTATCCCAGCCGCGTCCCAACCCGTCCTGGTCGGGATACGCCCGTAGTCCCTGGGGTGTCTTGAGCGCCGCCAGCAGCGCCGCGACATCGAGGCCCCGCGCCCGAGCCGCCGCGCCCCGCACCGGGTCCGACACCGCCACCACGGCGACGTCCAAACCATGCTGCGCCACGAGGTTTGGACCACGATCCCTCAGCAGCTCCAGGAAGGCTTGGCCCACGCCACCGCATCCAATCAAGGTCACCCTCACCATGCGACAGGTCCCCCCTCCCTATCCGCGTTGTCCGCCAAGGTCCCCGTGCGGAGGCGGGCAAGCGCGGTTCGCGCCGCCGCCGCCAACCAGGTGGCCCCCAGCGGCAGGACCCCTTCGTCCAGGGCAAAGGCAGGCGAGTGCAACGTGCTGGCCTGCCCCTCGACGCCGCATCCGACAAAAGCCAGGGCCGCCGGCACCCGCTCCGCGATGTAGGCAAAGTCTTCGGCCCCCATCCCAAACGGCTGGCGGCGCACCCGCACGTGAGGAGACAGGGAGGCCAGCGCATCCGCCAGGACCTGGTTGGCCCTTCCGTCATTGCGCAGAGGGGGTTCCCCGTGACGGATGTCGAGCCGGTAGTCGCCCCCCAGCACCCGGGCCACCTGAAACGCTCGGTCCACCTCCGCCGCCAGCTGTTGTCGGACAGCGGGGGAATAGGCCCGGAGGGTGCCCTCCACCTTCACGGCATCGGGCATCACGTTGGGAGCCGTTCCTCCGACCACGCGTCCCACCGTAACCGCCGCGCTGTCCAGCGGCGACACGCGGCGCGACACGATCGCATGGATCGCCGTCAGGACCTGACCGAAGAGCCAAATCGGGTCCAGGGCCCGGTCGGGATAGCCGGCGTGCCCGCCCCGTCCCGTCACCGTGCCCGCAAACACGTCACAACTTGCCATCGCGTACCCGGTCCACAGGTCCACCACGCCCAGCGGTGCCTCGGGATTCACATGCAGCGCAAACGCCATGGCTACCTCGTCCAACACGCCGGCCTGGATGAGGTGGTAAGCCCCGGTGTGCCCCTCGGGATCGTCCGCCTCTTCTGCGGGCTGGAACACGAGCCGCACGCGGCCCCCCAGTTCCCCCGCCGTGTGCCACGCGTGCAGCTGCCCAGCCGCGCCCAGCAACATCGCCGAGTGGCCGTCATGCCCGCAGGCATGCATGCGGCCCGGACTCTGGGAGACGCACTCCGCGCCTATGGGCTCGTCGATGGGCAGGGCGTCCATATCTGCACGCAGGAGCACCACCGGCCCCGTTCCCTCGCCCACATCGGCCACCACGCCCGTGCCGCCCACACCGGTTCGGACGCGAAAGCTGGACCACTGATGCAGACGCTCGGCAATGTAGGCCGCGGTCTCGAACTCGTAAAACGCCAACTCGGGATGGGCGTGGAGATGGCGGCGGTCGCGCACCAGCGCCTCGCCCGCCTCCGGCGTCATCCGGCTCCCCCAGGAGGGCCCGTCACTGTCCGTTGCCATCACCACCCTTTCGGCGCGCTCTGTGACGCATGGCTCAGCGGGCCGCCGCGGCCTGACCTGCGGCGCCGAGCGCCCCGTCCAAGTCCGCTACCAGGTCGTTCACGTCCTCAATGCCGACGGAATACCGGATCAGGGCTTCCGGGATGCCCAGAGCCTCACGTTCGTCCGACGACAGTTCCACGTGGCTGGTGGTGCGCGGCGGTCCGGCGACGGTTTCCACCGCCCCCAGATTGGCCGCCAAATGGGCATACCGCAGACGCGGGAGCATCGTCCGCACGGCTTCAAACCCGCCATGGATGGCAAACGACACCACACCGCCAAATCCCCGCATCTGCCGCATCGCGATGGCATGGCCGGGATGGCTCGCGAGCCCGGGGTAGTACACGTGCGCGACTGCGGCATGCTGCTCAAGAAACTGGGCGATCGCGAGCGCGCTGGCGTTTTGCCGCTGAATCCTGAGGTCCAGCGTCTTCATGCCCCGGAGCAGCAGATAAGCCGCCTCGGGATGCAGCGTGGCGCCGTTCACCTCGCGAAAGTGAAACAACTGGTCAATCAGGGGTTTGGACCCGCACGCGACTCCGCCGAGGGCGTCTGCGTGCCCCCCCAAAAACTTCGTAGCGCTGTGAATCACCAGGTCGGCTCCGAGCGCCAAAGGTGATTGGTTGATAGGGGTGGCGAACGTGTTGTCCACCACCACCAGCGCCCCATGGCGATGGGCCGATGCGATGAGGCGTTCGAGGTCCAACACCTTGAGGGTGGGGTTGGTGGGGGATTCGAGGTACAGCAGCTGGCAGCCGCGGGCAATCTCCGCCTCGATGGCTTCGTGGTCAGTGGTTTCGCACAGCGCCACCTCGATATTAAATCGCGGCAGAAACTCCAAGAACAGCAAACTCGTCCCGCCATACGAGTCCTTGATGGACACGACGCGGTCCCCCGGGTGGAGGAGGGTAAAGAGCGTGTTGCTAATCGCGGCCATCCCGGTGGAAAAGCTGGTGGCCGCCTCTGCCCCTTCCAGAAGACGCACCTTTTCTTCGAAAGCTTCCACGGTGGGATTGGTGTTCCGCCCATAGATGTGTCCTGGCACTCGGCCCATCGCCACGTCAAACCACGTGTCGACATCCTCGTAGCCAAACGACACGCTGTGCACCACCGGCACCTGTGTGGCGCGTCCCGGCCACTGGCCGGCGTCTCCTCCCCATACGGCCACCGTACCGGGCCGTGCGGGCATCCTGCTAGCGCTGTTCATGTCCCTACCCCCTACGCTCGTTGCTGCTTTAAGACTCAGTGCGCCGCTCTCCCGGACGCAGTTCCTGCCCCACCTCCCCCGCGAGCGCCCGCTGATACGTCAGACGGGCCACGGCGGTGTCCTGAATGCCGGTCCCCGTAAGGTCGCACACCGTCACTTGGTCGGAGGCCGTCCGGCCCGGACACCGCCCGGCCACCACCGCGCCCAGCTCCAACAGACGACCGGGATCCAGGATCCCCGCCTCCACGGCGTGATGGCTGTCGCCGAGGGCGAGCGCTTGGGTGCGCACATCGCACACCCGGACGTCCGCCCGACCCCACACGTCTTCCGCCAACTCCTGCTTGTCGGGGGCATCCGCCCCCATCGCGGTAATGTGCTGACCCGCATGCAGCCACTTCGCCTCGACGAGCGGCACCCGCGACGGCGTGGCCGTCACCACCAAGTCGCTGGTGCGCACCAGCCGTTCGAGATCGGGGGTGGGCTCGGCCTCGCGATGCAAGTCCCGAATAACCCGCTCAGCCAGCTGACGCGCATGGTCGGGCGTGGGGCTCCACACCAGCACCCGCCGGTACCGCCGCACCAGCAGCAGCGCACGCACTTGAAACCACGCCTGCACTCCGCTGCCCACCAGCCCCACCGTATCTACGCGCTTGGGTGCCAGCCACTGGGCGGCCACGGCGCCGGCCGCGGCTGTTCGCACCGTGGTCAGATATCCGCCATCCAGCAACAGGGCCACCGGCGTGCCCGTTTGGGCGCTGACCAGCACCATCAGCCCGTCGCCGCTCGGCAGGCCGCGCGCCGGGTTGTCAAAGAATCCGGTGGACATCTTGACGGCAAACGTGTCCCAGCCGCGCGCGTGGGCGGTCTTGACATCCATCTCCCCGCGCGATTCCGGCAGGTCCAGCCGCAGGATGGGCGGCGTAACCACGCTGCCCGCGCCCAGCGCCCGAAACCCGTCCTCCACGGCAGCCACGACGTCGAGCGACAGCGGCACCAGACGACGAATGTCGGACTCCGTCACTATGCGCACGACGCCCCTCCTGCCGCGAATCTGGCTACCCTGAGATTGAGGGCTAGGGTTCGCCGCCACAACCGCGACGGTGTACAAAAATCGGGACGGCGCATGCGGCATATTGACGGAACAGTGCGAATCGACGGCCGCCCCATGAGCAGGATCCTCCTGCGGCAGCGACGAAGAAGGGATCACGAACCCGCTGACCTGCGGGAAAGAGGGGGCGAATCCCATGACCTTCACCGTGGCCGACCTGATGGACCTGCCCATCATGCGCGGGGCCCGCGAGCTGACGGGGACAGGTGGCCCGCGCCCCATTCGCTCGGTGTCGGTGATCGAGGCGCCGGTGGAAGAGTTCGTGCGCGAGGGCGAGTTGGTGCTGACCACCGGCATGGGATGCACCGAGCCGGAACAGCTGATGGCGCTCGTGGCCGACATTGCCCGCGCCAAGGCGTCAGCGGTTGGGATTGCCACCGGCTACTACGTCACCGTCATTCCGTCCACCGTGGTCGAACTGGCGCAGTCCTGGCACCTTGCCCTAGTGGACATCCCGTGGGACGTGCGCTTCTCGGAAATTGTGGAGGCGGTGTCCGAGGTGCTGCTGACCGAGCGCCGCCAGCTCTTGGATCAGGCCAAAGAAATGCAGTCGGAGGTGTGGCGCGTGATCCTGCGGCACGGGAGCGCGTCGGACGTCATGGCGGCGCTGGCCGCCCGGGTCGGGGCGCCGCTCTGGGTCACGGCCCCCGACGGGGTTCTGCTGGCAGGTGATCCGACCGCCGCGCCCGGTGAGGCGCTCACGGTCCCCGTCCGCTCCACCACCCGCTTGGAGGGCTACCTGCAGGTCGTCGCGACATCCCCGGGTTCCGTCGACCCGGACTTGGCGTCCGAGGCGGCCAGTGCCCTGGCCACGTGGTTTCTCTATCAGGAGGCCGAGCGCCAACGGCGCTTTCAGTCGCGTGACGCCCTATTGTGGAGCCTGGCGTACGGGGAGGTGGACCTGAGCGACGTCGCGGACCGGGCCCAGATATTAGGCTATCATCCCACCCGCCCCTATTTGGGTCTGTTGGGCCGCGTGGACCACGGAGACCCCACGGAAGGAGCAGAGGCCGGCGTGCTGAGCACGGTGCACGAGTTGGTGGCGAAGTCCTTGGCGCGGTATTCGCCGGCCCCTCTTGCGGCACGGCGCGGCGACAGCTTTTTGGTGTATCTCGAAATCCGACCGGGGGATCCCGTGCAGGTGGCCCGCCGCTTTCTGGACGACCTGGATCGGCGACTGCGCGATTTGAGCCCTCGCGTCGTGATGTCTTGGGGCATTGGCTTGGCCGACCAACCCGGAAATCGGTTCCATCACGCGTACCGCCAAGCGCACGAGGCGTTGAACATCGGCTATGGGTTGGCGGGGCCGGGCCATCGGACCTACTTCAGCGATGTGCGGATCTATCAGATGCTGCTGCACCTCGCCCAGGAGCCCGTGGCGCAGGAACTGCTGGCGGCCACACTGAGTCCCCTCGACGCGTACGACAACAAGCGCCATGGGGAGTTAGTCCCCACCCTGGATGCCTTTATTCGCACGCGGGGCCAAATCAGTGAAACCGCCCGCCTCCTGAACCTGCACCGCCAGTCCCTCACGTACCGGCTTTCGCAGATTGAACGGCTGACGGGCCGGACCCTGGACGACCCGGAAACCTGGTTTCTGTTCTCGTTCGCGCTGCACATTCGGAAACTGCAGACGGCGACCCTGCATCTCCATCCTGAGGCATGACCGGCATGCGTGAAGGGTGGGCGTCCTGCCCACCCTTCGGCCGCACCGGACCCTCAGTCCGCCAGCACCGTATGCATCTCGAACTGATTGGGCTGGGCAAACATGTCGGCCGGTGCGCGCTGGCCGTGCGCCTCGCGGAATGCTTCGCTGGCCGTCCACGCCCGAAAGCTGGCTTCATCCTGCCAGTGGGTCATGACCACGTAGGGAGCCCCCTCCGTCACCGGGCAGAGCACCTCGTTGCGCACGAACCCCGGGGCCCGGTCCACCAAGTGCGCCCGCCCCCGAAAGCGGGCCTCAAAGTCCGCCTCGCGGCCGGCCGCCACAAAAATGCGATTGGCCACCACCACCATGTGCTTCCTCCCCTCTGTATGCACATCCGCGTCGACTGCCTAGGACTGACCCCGGACCAAGCCGGTCGTCCCTCACCCTAACAGGTTGGTGCTATACTGTCATCATGGAACATGTGCAGCATACGCACGCAAGCGAGTGGCCCGCCGCGTCGCGCGTGGAGACCCTGTCCCTGGCCGACCCGTGTGCGGTGTGGCTTCGGCCCTCCTGGCCCCTAATGGTCGTGGGGGGACTCGTGGTGGCGGACGCCGCGCCGCGTGCCGATACCGTGTCGGTGATGGACATCCCGGGATGGCCCATCCTGCGCGCCCTGCTGCTGCATGGCGTCGTCCTGCGCGACCGATTGACCCTCTTGCCCAGCGCCGAGCTGGATCGGGCCCATACCCCCCGCGAGCTGCTGGACGTGATCCGTGGCCAAGGGGAACGCTGGTGGACCAGCCTGTTGATCACCGCGGCCGAGCAGGGTTGGCGGCATCATCAGGCGCACGCCCCGGCGGCCGACGCCGAGGCTTTGCGTGCCGCATGGGATGCGGCCTCCGGCTGGCGTGACCAGGTGCTTCTGCAAGCCACCCTGTGGCCGGCGGCGAGCCAAGGCGTGGCCGTGTTGCTGGACGACCCCTCGCAGTGCTGGGACGTGCTGCAGGCGGTGGTCATCCGCGTGGGTCAATTTGTGGACGAGCACGCTCCGCGCCTGCCGCGCGCCGAACGCCGCACCTATGTTGACGCCGACCACGCCTTTAGGCACTTGGTCGGCCGCTCTCTGGGACCGGGCATAGAGGGCCGCGAGGTGCATGACGTCACGGCGGTGCCCACGCCGGGCCTCGGTGGCACGGTTCCGATTGCCCGCCACGGCACACGCTGGACCGTATGGATTTCTCTGGCGCTCCCCGACGCGGACAAGCCTCCAGACGTCCATCGGACGCTCGCGCTCTTGGGCGATCCCTTAAACCAGCAGGTGGTGGAGCAACTGGCCAATGGTCCGTCCTACGCGCAGGCTCTCGCGCCGACGCTCAACACGCACGCGTCCACCTTGTCCCGCCATCTCACCGCGCTCGGGGACGCGGGCATTGTGCGCGTCCGTCCGGAGGGCCACCGCGTGTGGTACCATCTCCACGCGCCGGCGCTCGAGGCCGTGGAGCATTGGGCCGCTTCGGTTCGCGCCGAGGCCATGGCCTCGGTCCCGGCAGGTGATGGGCGAACCCGATCCGACCGTACGTGAGGCCGTCGACGCGGCCCAAGAACCGGGCCACACGCCGCCAGGCGGTGAGTGACCGCAGCGTTCAGCCTCGGCCCCCTAAGTCCCCGGCGCGCCGTACGCCATGAGAGGGGAGTCTGGTTGTGACCCCAAGCGTCCGTGAGGATGCGCCGCTGCGCGCGGTGGTGCTCGGGACGGCCCAGGATGGGGGGCGCCCCCAGGTGGGCTGCCACTGTGGGCTTTGTCAGGCGGCGCGCCGCGACCCGGCCCTGGTCGAGGGGCCCAGCGCGCTCGCCGTAATCGACGACGTCCAGCACAAGATTTGGCTGGTGGACGTGACCCCCGCCTTCCCCCAGCAGTTCGACTGGCTGGAGACCTATCTGGGCTCCCCTTATGCGCTCGCCGGGGCCCTCGTGACGCATGCCCACATCGGCCATTATCTGGGCCTGGCGCACTTGGGCCGGGAAGTCATGGGTGCACACGGCGTGCCCGTCTACGTGAGTCCGCCCATGGCCCGTTTCCTGACGGCGCATGCACCCTGGTCGCAGCTCGTGCAGGTGGGCAACATCCGACTGGAGCCGCTGGCTCCCGATGTCCCCCATTCCCTGGCACCCGGCCTGTCCGCCACCCTGATCCCTGTCCCCCACCGCAATGAACACGCCGACACCATGGCCATCGTGCTGGAGGGGCCGATGCGCCGCCTCTTGTATCTGCCCGATATTGACCGGTGGGAGCCATGGGCCGACACACTGGCTCGGGTCCTGCCGTCCGTGGATATTGCGCTCCTAGATGGCACCTTTTACGACGCCGACGAACTTCCGGGCCGGAGCCGCCAGGAGATTCCCCACCCGCCGGTGGTGGACACGCTGGAGCGGCTAGCTCGCCTTCCCCCATTGCCGCAGACCACGGTCTACGTCACCCACTTAAACCACTCCAACCGGTTGTGGGACCCTGTCCATGCCGAGGCGCTGGCGGCGCATGGCCTCCGTGTGGCGCGGCGGGGGGATCAGCACGTTCTATAGCGGCCGCCGGACGGCGCTGGCAAGTTGGCTATAATCGGCCGAGAGGCGAGCCGAGAAGGGAAGTGGCCCGGTGGCGTTTGTCGATGCCTACGCGGACGCGATCCACCGACTGGATGAGCAAGCCACCACCATGGGACAGGCCGCCTCCGGCATGCTGAGCCAGGCGCTCACGGCGCTGGCCCAGCGCAACCAGGCGTTGGCGCGCCAGGTGCTGGCGGCGGACGATGACATCGATGCCAAGGACGCCACCATGGAGCGCGACGTGCTGGAACTCATCAGCCTGTTGCCGCCGCGCCAGGACGACTTGCGCCGTCTGGCCTCCCTGCTGCGCGTGGCCCGCGACTTGGAGCGGGTGGCCGACTACGCCTGCGACATTGCAGAAGTGGTGCTGGAACTGGGGCCCGCCCAGGAGGGCGTCGATGTGCGAGACGTGAGCGCCTTAGGCGCCCAGGTGCTGACCATGCTGGCCGATGCCTTGACCGCGCTCGACACCCGCGACACGAACTTGGCCCGCGCCGTCAACCGCACCGATGACGAGGTGGATGCCGGCTACGCGCGCATCCACCAAGCGCTGGTGGCCCTGATGGAGCAGTATCCGCATCAGATTCGGGAGGCCAACCAACTGGTCCTGGTGGCCCGCTATCTGGAGAGAGTGGCGGATCACGCCGTGAACGTGGCGGAGATGACCGTATTCACCGTCGAGGGACGGCGCCGTCCGTTTCATCACGGCGGCGACCCGGCGTCGCCCCGCGCCCCCGCCAACCCCATGGGACCTCCGGTGGAGCCTGCGTCACAGCCCGAAAGTGGCCCTGACCTTGGAAAGGGAAAGGACGGTGCCCCATGACTCCGCTCACACGCCGTGAGGTCGCGCAGCTCATCGATCATACGCTGTTGGATCCCCGTGCCCGGCCGGACGACATTCGGGCCCTGGTGGCCGAGGCGAAAGACCTGGGCGTGTACGCGGTCTGCGTCAACAGCACCATGACCCATGTCGCCCGCAAAGCTTTGGGGCCAGACCATCCCGTGCGGCTCGCCGTCACCGTCGGCTTCCCCCTGGGTGCCATGGATCCGGCCGCCAAGGCGGACGAGGCGCGCCGCGCCCGAGACGCCGGGGCCGACGAGCTGGACATGGTCATGGCACAGGGGTGGTTCCGGGCCGGCGACGACTCCTACGTGCTGGACGACATGCGCGCCGTCATGGCTGCGGCCAAGGGGCTCCCGGTAAAAGTCATCCTGGAAACGGGCTGGCTCACCCAGGCGGAGGCTACCCGCGCGGCCGAGCTCGCGCGCACCGCCGGAGCCGCCATGGTGAAAACTTCGACAGGCTTCAACGCACCCGGTGCGACGCCCGAAGCTGTCGGCTGGCTCGCCGCGGCGGTGGCGCCTCACCTGGGGGTCAAGGCCGCGGGGGGCATTCGTACGCCTGAGGCGATGTTGGCCATGGTGGCCGCGGGCGCTACGCGCATCGGGATGAGCGCCACCCGCGCGGTGCTGCAAGCCTGGTCCTGATTTATGACCATCTGGCTCGCACTGGTGGGCGGCGTGGCGCTGTTTGCGTACGGCCTCTCGCTGACCGCGAGTGGGCTGGCAATCCTGACCCGCGGTCCCCTGCTAGAGGCCATGCTGGCCCGCACCCGCCGCCGCGGGGCGGCAGCGGCGCTGGGGACCGGCGCCACGTTGCTGGCGGGGTCGTCCAGCGCCATCACGGTGCTGTCGGTCGGGCTGGTAGGTGCCGGCCTGATGGAGCTGCCCCAGGCGCTGGCGGTCATGCTGGGGGCGGCCGTGGGCACCACGCTCACCATCCAGCTGGTGTCGCTGGATGTGGTGCGCTTTGCCCCCCTGCTGCTGGTGTTGGGCGTCGCGCTGACCCTTTGGGAGCGCCGCCGTCGGGTCAATGGATCGGGTTCCCTGGTGCTGGGGTTCGGGCTCTTGTTCTACGCGGTCTCGGTCATGACCAGCACCGCCCAGCGGATTGTGCTGGTCCCGGGCGCTCTGCCGTTCCTGGCGCACTGGGCCGCGATGCCGGTCGTGCCCCTGGCCGCGGCTTTTGTGCTGACCGCTCTGGTGCAAAACTCGGCGACGACCATTGCGCTCGCCCTCTCATTTTCGCTACATGGCGCCATTTCGCCCGAAGCCGCGCTCTTGATGGTGCTGGGCGCCAACCTGGGATCTCCGGCCGCCTCCGTGTACGCGGCGCTGGCGGGCGGCGGCTCCGCGCGGCGAGCGGCGGCCGGGTACGTCATCATGAAAGCCGTGGCGGTGGGCGTAGCGCTCCTGCTGCTCCATCCACTGCTGGACCTGCTGGCCACCATCGACCCGAGTCCCGGGCGGCTGGTGGCCAATGCGCACACGCTGTTCAACCTCGGAATGGCGCTCGGGTTTCTCCCCCTCACGGGTCCCGTCGCGGAATTGGTGGGACGCCTGATCCCGCCGCCCGCCTCGGCATCCGGTCCATCCGCGCCCGCCCTGGATCCAGGTCGCCTGCAGCGCCCGGCCGAGGCCCTGGCGGCCAGCGCCGGTGAAGTGGCCCGGATGGCGGAGGTGGCGGCCCAGATGGTGCGCACCCTGCCTGTCCTGTTGGCGACCCTGGAGGCCCCGCCGCGAGAATTTCTCGACCAGGAAGAGACCGTGGACCTTCTGCACCAAGCGGTGCATAGCTATTTGTCGCGACTCTCCGACGCCCGGCTGACCGATGAGGAGCGGGAGCGCAAGCTGCGCATCCTGGCAGTGGCCAATCAGTTGGAGCACGTCGGCGATACGGTCGAAAAGCTGGCGGGCACGGCGGAAAAGCTTGGACATCGGGGATACGAGTGGCCACCGGCCCTCAGGCGCGCGGTCGACGCCTACGTGGCACACGGCGTGGCGTGGTTTGACGAAGCCGCGCGGGCGGTGGCGGCCACCAGCGACGAGGTGGCACGGCGGGTCGTGTTTTACTATCCCGAGCTGGCGCACGAAGAAGCGGCGCTCAGGCGCCAAGCATTCCAGGTCACCGGCGACGTGCCGGGACGCAGCACACTGTTGGAGCTGTTGGACGACCTGGCGGTGCTGTCGCAGCGCACCGCGGCCCTGGGACGCGCGCTGCTGGGATTCCAGTAGCGGGCGGGACCGGCCCCACGCGGGCCCTTGATAAACGCACGAGTCCGCAATAACATCGCTTCATGATCATGGGATTCGTCGGAATCTGCCCGATCGGACGACGGTAGGGTGCGCGCCATGGAGCCGCAGGTGGAGTTCGACGAGCGCCCGCCGATCGAGATGGTGGCCGGCATCCGGTTCGTTCCGGCGAGTGGCTTGCGGCTCTTTGCGTTGAGCGGGTTGGTGGAGAAGTGGGAGAAGCTATACCCTAACGTCCGAGAGGTGGACCCTCTGCTGGACTGGTTCGAACCCGGCTTGCCCGATCCGCTTCACTTTACGGTGGGACACCCATTTCGACTCTGGTTTCTTGACGAATCCGAACAGGAGTTGGTACAGCTCCAGGCCGATCGACTCTTGGTGAATTGGCGAATGCTCGACGGAGGGGCGTACCCTGGATATCCGCACATCAAGGAGCGACTGCTCGAGCGGCTAGACGGCGTGAATGAGTTCCTCCAGCTACAGCAAACCAATCCGGTCCAGGTGGTGGGCGCAGAGATCAGCTGCATCAACAGCGTATCGGTCAATGGGCGATCCGGTGGCGCGTTGGAGCGCGTGCTGCGCCCTTGGCAGCGGGACCCTTTGGGACAGCTGGGGATGCCGGACTTTGCCACATGCACCCTGGCATACTCAGTAGCCATAAGTTGCTCCGACACGCCGGGCCAGTTGGTGGTCGAAGCCAAGCCCAACCGGACCGCGGCCGGGCACTCGACCATGTCCCTCAGCCTGACGTTCCGGAGCGTCGTGAAGCCGGCGGCCTCCATTGGCACGTATCTGGACGAAATGCACCGGCACATAATCAGTGGCTTTCTAGGATTGACACCCGAGGAACTGCAGCAGGATTGGGGGCGTCATCGATGACTCAATTAGCGACTCAACTGGAAACGCTGGATTTCCCCACGGGAACCTTGTCTGGCGCAACCACCCTTAACCCCGTGGACCCCCCAGGGGGAATATGGCCGAGTTTACAGGCGCCCCACCACACTTACCACACTTACATTGCATCGGCCACAGGCGTCCAGGCTGGGATGGCTCTCAGCATCGCCGCGCGCCCGGTGCCGAGTATGAGAGTAGACGGCTGGCTGCCCGATCGGCTCCGAGATGCAGCCTGGATTTTAGATGCGGTCAACTCGCTGCGTGGCCTGGGCGAGGGCTGGGACGGTCGACATGCACTTCCCGTCACTGAAGCGGCCGCTATGGCCGCGCTCGCGATTGCCGTCCGGCTCGTGGACGGCCACCACCTGCTGCCGCAGATTTTTCCCCTTCCCGATGGCGGCCTGCAGCTGGAGTGGCACGTGTTTAACGCTGACGTCGAGATTGAGGTGGACGGGTCCGGGGCCCCGTTCGGCGTCGCGACCGATGCGGCCGGGCAGGCGCTTTGGGAGCGAGAGTTTGGTGTGGCCGAGGTATCGGCCCTTGACGACCTCGGGAGGTTTGTCGCCAAGATGGCCCACAATCTGGAATTCGCGCGGTGAATGATTCGAATGAACCGGTAATTACAAATGAGGAAACGCTGTGGAGGCGCCTGAGTGACGATGAGCCGAACATGATTACCGTGGATGCGGGTACCGGGAGGCGACGTCGCCTTCCACCCCGAATCGGATGGGGTGTGCGTGTATCGGGTGCGTGTGTTGTCGGATCAGGGGCTGGGCCCTGAAGCCATTGTGACCGCTCTCTGCAATCTGGTATACACTTTGGCCGTTCGGCATGTAAGGTGCATAGAACCCCTGGACGTTAAAGCCGATCCCATTGCGAGCCCGCGCCCGTCCTTCGTTGGACAGGCGCACGCATTGATCCTAGGCTGGTCCGGCCTGTCCCGGAGTGAAAGAACGCGTCGCCAACGGCAGTTGGCCAACGTTGCGGTATTGGCAGACCCCCCGAAGGCTTAAGCCTTGGCGAGCGGGGTTCAGGGGTTCACTGCCCAGGCGATACTCCGGAGTCTAGGGCGCCACCGGCGGCCTATCCCTTGACATCCCCCAAGCGCGATGGTATCGTGCACATGCAACTTTATTGCGTCGGTGTCGAGCACCTGCGAGGAGGAGTGGCGTGCGCCCCACGCTGTTGAGACGTCGGCCCTACTCCGGCTTCTACGGCGCCACCGCCGTGATTTATGCGGCCGCCGGCATGTTCCGCATCGAGCTCGTCTGGATGCTGCTCCAAGCCACGGGGTCGGCCGTGGGTGTGGCCCTGGGACTGGTGGCCTTGGAACTGCCGGTGCTCGTGGTGGGAATCCTGGGCCCCGAGCGGCTGGGGCAGGGCCACCGCCGCCTGGCGGTGCTGCCCATCTATATGGGGGCCGCTCTGCTGCTGGCGGCTCTGGGTTTGCACATGAGCACTGGCGTGGTGCCGCTGCTCATCGCGCTCGGGCTGCTGCAGGGCTGGTGGGACGGCATCCTGATCCCCGTCCTGCAGTCACGTCTCATGAGCTATCCCGATCATGCGCCGCGCACCCATCGCTCGGCCGGGTTTGAGGTGGCGTCCCGCGTCGGTACGATCGCCGGGCCGGTACTGGCCGGGGTGCTGCTGGCCGGCCCCGGCCGCGCCGTGGCGCTCGCGGCCGCTGGCGTCCTCATGGCGACGGCCGCCGGGCTTTTGGTCAGCAATCGCCTGGTGAACGCGCCGGCCCGACCCCACCCCGACGGATCACCCACCGTGACCGATCTGGCGGGCAGCATCGCGGCAGTCCGCGCCCGGCCCTGGCTTTCGCTGGCGCTCGGGGTGCGCGGGGTGTCAAACTTTCTCTGGCCCGCCTTTACCATTGGGATTCCGCTCCTGGTCGTGAGCCCGTGGCACGCCGGTGTCGCCGGCTACGGCGTACTGCGCGCGCTGTGGGGCATCTCCACGGTGGGCGCCACCCTGGTGCTCACGACGCCCGCAATCCTGGCGCGCCTGCGGTCTATGTACTTTGTGTCCTGGGCCGTATCGGGCCTCGGGTTCCTCCTGCTGGCCGCCTCGCCCGCCTATGCCTGGGCCATCGGGGCGACGCTATTAGGTGGGACGGGCAGTCCGCTGGTGCATGTCGCGCTGGACAGCGAGATTGGCGAACACATTCCCCCCGCTCAGCAGGGACATGTCTTCGCCCTGCAGCGCCTCGTCATGTCCGCCCTGCTCCTGATCGGGCTCGGGGTGCTGGGGCCGGTGACGGCGGCGCTGGGGGCGGCCCACGTGCTGCTCGGCGCGGGCCTCGTAATGGTCGCGGCGGCCGCCATGGGCTTGGCCTGGCACCGCCGCCCGCGCACGTCCCGCGAGGCGGCGGGCGCGGCCTAACCGACGTTTGCGATCAGCCGGCGGTGCGTTGCAGGCGCACCGTCACGGTACGGGGCACGACGGCCGGTGAGGGAGCGTAGTCCAGGGTCAGCACCAGTGTCCGCGTACCGGGTTGCCATCCCGCTTGAATCCCCTCCCACTGGACCTGAGACACCCGGTCCACCGGGGACAGGGCCGTTGTCAGGCGGGAACCGGCCGCCGGCGAGGCGGGACCGACCCGGAATGGCGGCCCCCAGCCTGTGTTCAGCATGCCCGCGGCGTCAGTCGCGAACGCGTACTGCAACTCTGCGGGCGTCTCGCCCGCGGGTGCCCCCACGATGTGAAGCTCGGCCCCCAGCGGCTGAAAGGGCCCATCCCAAATCGGGTTCACGAAATGGAATCCCAGTGGCTGGGAGACGGGACTAGGCGGCTCGGTGACCCTTGCCCCTTGTCTGACCCCGTGCACGCGTCCGGTGACGGTGCCGCCGGGAAAGCTTCCGCGCCACACCACGGCCCGGGTGAGCGCCGCCGGGGTGGGGAACGGACCCAGCTGCACCAGACCGCGACGCGTGGCGAGATAGGAGAAGTGTCCCCCCACTTGGCGTGCGGTCACGCGCCCCACCGCCGCGCGCGCCAGCATGGATCCATCCCAGCGCACGACCTCCACCTGGCCGCGCGCGATCCCCAGCACGGCGCCCGCCGGGCTCATGAATCCCATGGGCGCCAGGTGGACACCCGCAAAGGCCCAACGGGCGGAGAGTGCCTCACCCCAAGGCAGGAGCGCGAGCCCCGCTCGCGCGTCGCTCACCAGTCCGGCTGGTGTGGCCAGGCCGGACAGGGTGGTCCGCGACGTTCCCGGAAACCAGGCGGACACCGGCATGGTGGGGCCTCCCTGGCTCCCGGCCGTGATGACAAACCCCACGCCGCCCACGGTAGGCGCGAGCTGTCCGCCAAAGTGCAGGAGGCGTCCCGCTGCCGGATCCGCCACGCTCTCCAACCGGCGTCCCTCACGCGTGTAGAGATTGAGGTGCGCCGTCGTGGGGCTCCAAGCGGCCACGTTCCAGGGGTCCCCCTGGGCCCCGGACGCGAGCGCCAGAGCACCACTTCCCCCGGCGAGCGGCCCCACGACACCCGCCCCGCCCGCCCGGGCATCGTTGACGATCCAGGTGCTGGCCCGGTCGCTGGCCACCCACCAGCCGGCGGCCGCCGCGCGCAGAGTCACCGCCCGCGGCGCGGAAGCCGGCACCCGCGTTTTCTGCAGAGGCGGCCACAGGCGATGCTGCCCGACGATGCGGCCCCGCGCGTTGACCACCAGCAAGTTTACGTCCCCCGGCTGCTGAACCACCACGGCGGCGCCGCCGTACGCGCCGCCGGCGGCCGTCAGCACGCGGGTGTTTTGTGGCAGCCCCAGTGCCCAGGCCAAATGTCCCAAGCGACCGGCAATGTAGGATCGCACGCGCCGGCCGGAAAACATGACCAGCCGACCCTGGCCCAGCGAGAGCCCACTGGCGGCCGTGAATCCCGTGGGCCATGCCAGTCGCTCGACGCGGGGCGCGAGCGTGGTGACGGCCGCCGGCTTCAGGATGGAGGGCACAAGCATCAGGAGGGCCGCCACGGCCAGCGCGGCGGGCAGCAGCCACGGTCCCCGGACCCGCGGCCGGCGGCGGGGTTCAAGGATCCGCACCGGATCCTGCCAGGCCGGAAACTGATGAAGCAGTTCGTCCCGCATCGTCTGCTGCAACGGGGTCATGATTGACCTCCTTCATGTCCCTCATGTCCTTCAGGCGGCGGATCCGCGTCGGGCAGCGCGCCCGCACCGTCCTCCAGCAGTGCCTCACTCAACGCTTCCCGCAATAGGTGCCGCGCCCGATAGAGGCGGCTTTTCACCGTCCCGGTCGGGATGTGCAGCATCTGGTGCACCTCGTCCACACTGAACCCCGCCCAGTAGTGCAGCAGCGCGACTTCGGCGAGCGGCTTGGGCAGCTGTCGCATGGCTACCACCACCGACCCGTCGGACGCGTCTGGTGCGGGCGGCGGCACGTCCCGGGTGGGCACGACCCGCCGCCACCAGGCTTGGCGCCGGGTGGCCCGAGCACCCCAGACCACGGCCTGCGACAGCCACGCCCGCGTCACCGGGTGCCCCCGGCGGATGTGCCGGTACGCGTGGTACAGGACGTCCTGCACGATTTCTTCGGCCGCCTGCCGATCCCCCACGAGCGACACGGCCAGCCCTAAGAACGCCAGGCCATGTTCATCCGCCAGTTGCTCGACGCGCTCGGCCGCCGGGTCGGGACGGTGGCCCTCCGATTTATCCACTTGCCACCTCTCATACGGATCAAAGGCGACTCGGGCCCCAAAGGTTCAGTCGCGCCCCTAGTTCTTGCACCGGCTCGTCCGCAGAGCGGGCGGCAAAAAGCCCACCCACGCGTTCTCCGACTCGCTTGACTATACTAAGGATCATGCGCGTCGGCCCCGACGTGTTGGCTTTCCTGCGTAACGAAGGCGCCTCACCGCTGGGCGCCGCCGTTGCCGCGGGTGAGGCCCGTGTCTTCGAACAACCGCAGGAACAGCCCATGGGTCCCCAGGACGGCGAATCCCCGTGCGCCACAGGCCGGGAATCGCGGTGCTGTAGAGGCCACGCGGCTGAGGCCGACGGCCAGGGTGCCACCAGCCACCAAGGCCGCCGCGATCAGGGCCACCCACGCGGTCGTGAGCGGCAGGGGCGCGCCGGCCAGCGCGCCCGGAGCCGCCACACCCGGGGGTGGTTGCCCAACAGAGCGATGGCTCCGGCGAGGATCACCTTGCGGAGCGAAGGCACAGACCCCGGGTTGGGATCCGTGAAGCGGGTCACGTGGCGAAACATCGCGCCAGGCGCCAGGCGCAACCCCCAGAGGTTCTGCGCCGTCGCCACGTAATGGGCTTCGTCGGACAGGGGGAGGGTAGCCCGCGCCCACGAGGCACGTGGATCATCCGCCCGTGGGCGGTGGCGACCCGTTGGAGCCCGGTGACTTCGTGCACGAGGGCCACCCCACCCCGGCGAATCGTCCGGGACTCCGCGGCGGCCGCCTACCGTCGCATCCGCTCGTTCAGCTGGGGAAGAGCGCCGTCCACCGCTCCGTCTGAGGTATGGAAGGGCGGGCCCTAAGAGCGCCAGGTCATGTTCATCCGCCAGCCGCTC
>JAJZWS010000080.1 GCA_021846565.1 Bacillota bacterium | reverse complement strand
GCCGGGATATAACTGCCCTTCAACACCCCCACCTTGAGGAGCGACGCGATCCACTGGCTGTCCTGGACATCGGTCTTGCGGCCGGGCATCCCCCGGATCTGCTGCGGGTTCACCACCAGCACCGCCGCAAACTCGAACGGCTCCAGCACGTTGTAAATCGGCTTCCAGTACACCCCCGTCGCTTCCATGGCCACGTGCGTGACGCCCGCCGCCGTCAGCCAGTCCGCCAGCGCCAGCAGGGCGTCCGTCGCCGTGCCAAACGACCGTGTCTCCGTGTCCGTCGGCGTGAACACCGTCGCCACGATCAGGGCCTTGTGGATGTCCAGCCCGGCGCCATGGGTTACCACCGTCTCCATCGCGATCGCCTCCTTCTGTTAACCCCTCGACAACCCCGGAGCATTCCAGAACTCTCCCTTGCGGGCTCAGCGCCCGGGCGGCGCTGGCACCACTCGTCACGGCTCGACGGGGTCGGACTCCGTCTCCTTTACGGGCTCGCAGCACCAGAGGGAAACCGATCTCAGTCGAAGGGCCTCCTTCCTTCGCCATGCCGATTTTTCATTCCTGCCACGGGCCGGCACGGCCATGGAGGTCTCCTTTGAAAAATACCTCGGGCATACTACTGGTAGACGAGCGTACGAACGCGACCACAACTCCTAGATTCGGTCGCTGGGTCTCCAACGGGCCCCTAGAGCCCTTTTTCATCACTGCCACGGGCCGGCACGGCCATGGGCGTCTCCTTTGCGGGCTCAGCGCCCGGGCGGCGCCGGCACCAATCGCTACGGCTCGACGGGGTCGGACTCCGTCTCCCTTACGGGCTCGCAGCACCAGAGGGAAACCGATCTCAGTCGAAGGGCCTCCTCCCTTCGCCATGCCGCTTTTTCATTCCTGCCACGGGCCGGCACGGCCATGGGCGTCTCCTTTATGCGGAGACGCCAGCCTACCGCTCGCTGCCGGAGTACATGACTGGGTCCGCCGTCGAAGAACTCAACGCCGATCTCGTCGTCCTCGGCTATGTCACGAGCACAGAGCTGAGCCCCACCTCCGACCAGTTCACCTGGTGGACCAAGGCCGGCGTGGAGAAGTTCCAGACCTCCATGGGTGTGACAGCGACCGGTCCCTCGGTCTCGGCCAAGCCGTGTTCGAACCCACCGCACTCCGAGTCACCTCACTGTCCGTCACCTTGGGCGGCCCGCCGTAGCCCGGCCAGCCGGCGATGGTCGCCACTTCTACCACACGCCAGATCAGTGTCGCCCGCGACGCGGCCCAGCAATCCGAAGGGACGGTGGGGGGCAGGGTGACCATCACCCTGCCCAACAACCGGACCAGGCCCGGGGTGATTGCTGCGGTCGGCACCGTCGCTACCGCACCGGCGCCGGGACGCGCGAACAGCATGCCGACGGCCACCGTGCTGGTGAACCCCACCGACCTCGCCGCCACAGGAAGCTGGGACCCAGCTCCGGTAAATCGACCATCACCATCACCATCACCGCCGCCGCCCATGACGTCTTGGTTGTCCCCGTTGACGCCCGCCTCGCCTGGGCTGGCGGCGACGACGCTGTCGAGCCCGTCGGCGCGAACGGCATGCACCATTTGGTCGGGGTCACTCCGGGTCTCTTCGACGACGCCGACGGTCTGGTCCAAGTCACCAGCCTCGGGATCACCCCTGGCCAACAGGTGGGGTGCCAGCCCTATGACCACTACCACGGCCGTGGCAGCCGGCGCCACGGCAGGACGGCGGCGCCCGATCCTCGAAGGCGACCCCGTCACAAAAGTCTACTCACTGGATCCGCTGGTCACTGCGGCGAGGGGTCACCTTCACCGTGACTGCAGGGGCGCTAGTCGCACTGGTCGGCCCGTCCGGGTCGGGCAAGACCACCCACCTGCACCTGATAGAAATACTGGATCTGCCTATAATGTATAAATTAAGGACTAACACCAAAGCGTGCTCGACAACGTGACCGACAGGCTGCTTTACGCCGGCATCGGGAGAACCGAACGCCGAGTCCGAGCACTCGACGCATTGGAACTAGTTGAACTAGCCAACCGGCCCCATGCGCGCCCCACTCCGCTCTCCGGCGGCCAGCGCCGACGAGTGCGGCGGCCACCTCAGCGTTCTCACGGTAGAGCGGTGCCGTCGGCCTTCAGCATCGTGTCATCGAAGGTGTAAACGGGCATCGTCGGCGTGTAGGACAGCAGTAGGCAATCCACCCAATCTAGCCGCGTCGCGGCGAACATCCGGAGCGCGTCTAGCACGATGTCGCGGTCCGCCACCTCCACGCCGGCCAACATGCAGACACTCCGAAGTACCGATACCACGTCCGCACGGGCCCAGGACGCGACACGCGGAGAGCTCAAGACGTAGATGACCTCCGCCAGCACGGCCGGGTGCAGCACAATGGTGTGGTTGCCCGCCGCGGCGCGCTGAAACAAGGCTTCCGCAGCCACGGCTTGCTCCTCCGGCTCCCCGAGTAGGAGGCGCAGGATCACATTTGCATCGACATGCACGCGCGGCCGCCCATCACGCACCGTCTCTGCGCTCCGCGTCCCATTTGTCGACCAAGTGGTCTTGATACGCCTGTCGGCCTGCCTGCAGGTCGGTAGGCGCCCGGCCGTGCAGCACGCCTCGCAGATCCCGTGCGCTGCGGTGTGTAACCGGGGTCAACACCAGATGTCCCTCGCGGGCTTCGACCACCACCGTATCGCCGGGACGAATGTATAGCGCATCGCGGAGGGCCTTCGGTACCACCACTTGACCCTTGGGGCCCACGTGTGCAATCGGCATCCACGTCTCACCTCACCTTCATTGTAATACATATCCGCTGTAGTGGCACTCGCGTCGGCGCTGGCCACCTCATGGTGCCGAGACGGCAGGTGCTGGCACTGCTCGTAGGCAAGGGCGTTGAGCGGTCGCGTTCGAGGCGGTGGCGGCAGGGACACTCCGTGCACGTGACGGCACTCGCCGGGGTCGGCAAGACCCCCACGCTCAGCCTGGCCGCGCGGGCGCCCCCCAGGGCCTATCTTGTATGCAGCGTTCGACTCAGATACGCTGGTCTTCAAATTCGCCGACGGTGCCGCAGTGTGCGCCGAGCGCTATCGTCGCACCATACCGGCTGGGAGGCGGCCCCTACCGGCAGCCCCGCTCGCCATGCGTCGCGGACCGCCGGGTGGCCCCAGGCGCCGGGGTTATGCACCCACCGGGTGAGCGCGGGGCGCGGATCTACGCGGTCCGTGCGCAGGCGGCCCAAGCGGGGCGGGCATGGCCCCCACGGCCCCGTCGGGCCCCAGCGCCGTCACGTCGTAACGGGCCCATCCCTCGCACATTGACCGTAACCGTCGGGGGGGCACCGTCACGTACCGCACCGGGTCCAATGGCGCCCGCGTCCGCGAACCGCACGCAGCCCGGTCCTCCGTCCGCCACGGCGCGACGGGCGTGGGGTGCCGGTAATGCCGCCGCCTCGCCTCCGCATCGCGGCGGTCCAGCCGGGGCCGCCGCCGGGAGCCGACTTGGTTCTCCCCCGACCCTTGCTCGTGTCCGCGGTCGGGATGGCATAGGGTCGCCGTGAACCGGTCGGGGGCCCAGACCCGTTGGAAACACGCTGTCAGCCGGACCCCGTCCCCGACCTGGCGGCCCCTCGTCGAGGCGTTGTCGAAGACACGTCGGCGCGGGACGCCCCCGATCCGCGTAAACACGGTCGGCAGGCCCGTCAGGAGACCCTCGGTCGTTTCCCCGCCCAGCCGCGGCAGGTAGCCCGCGTGGCGGCACGCGGCCCGCACGGCAAGATCCTTGCCCGTCTGCGGGACGCCGTCCCCGACCGCTTTGGTGATGCCGACGTCGCCTGGACCCTCCCCGGGAGGCCAGACCCGCTCCAGGGGGTCGGTCGTGGGTCCGGGCGTCCGCCGCCCGTTCCCGTCGCGTGGGACCAGCGCATACGAGCCGACCCACTCCGGATCCTCGGCGTGCAACTGCTCCAGAGTCGGCTGGTCGTCCGCTCACCACGGCTGAATCACGGGGACGTAGGGGTCCCGTGTCGATCCCCCTCTCGTGGGCGTGCGGTCGGCACGCCGGCTTCACCGTAGAGACGGGGGTCGTATTTGCCCAGGATCCGTGATGACAATGGAGAATTCCCCTGACCGATCCTGGACAGTTCAGGGATGCGATTTACACTGACCCGCTCCCGGGAGACCGGGTGCCAACGGCGTCGTTGCTGACCGCTTGACATACGATGACCCCGCGTCCCGTGCCATCGCGGGATCAGCGTGGCCGCGAGTTGTCGCCAGCGCCCGCCGCCGAAGTGTACCGACGAGGGGTCACAGCGCGGCGAGACGTAGCGCAGGAACCACGCCTTCAATGCCCGTATCGGTCACGGCCCCGAGCTCGCCACGCATGGGGCCTCTCCTTTCCACAGGTGTGCCAACGTCCGGTGCGGTCGGACTAACCGGGGCCGAACGGCATTGGAGGTTGTGTGCAAGCGCGCGGTCGATGTCCTCGGCCGTCGAGTCATCGAAAGAGAACAGCCACAGCACCTCACGGGCCCGGGGTGCCCTGCGTCAATGGTGTGTCGCGGACTACCACGCGCATCGCCCAGTCCGATTCACCATCGTGGGCGTTGTCCCGGCCCATCACGCAGGCAAGCCGAAGGACAGCCGGTCGCCCCGCGCGGGCACATCTTGGCTCGTGCAGTCCTGATCCCCGTCCTTCGGCACGTTGTCATTCATGGCTGTATCCCTCTCCTGCGTGCACAACGTGCACCGCGTCCTCTTCAGGCCACCGGCCCCGGGCATTCGTCACGGGGGCCGACGCCGCATGTGGTAACATGACGGCTATTCCGCGTGCGAGGCCAATTGTCTTCAGTGAGTCGCGCGCGTCATCGCTACGCACAAAGGGAGACTGATGATGCCGACGAATCCGCCCGCGCGAACGGCGCGCGTCCGCTACGCGCCCAGTCCCACCGGCAGCGTGCACGTGGGCAATGCCCACACCGCGCTGTTCAACTATCTGTTCAGCCGCCGCCACCAGGGCCGGTTCGTGTATCGGCTGGAGGATACGGACCGAAGCCGCGAGGTGGCGGGCGCCGCCGACACGCAAATGGCCCAATTGCGTCTATTGGGCATCACCTGGGATGAGGGGCCTGATGTCGGCGGGCCGTACGGACCCTATCGGCAGTCCGAGCGGAGCCAGCGCTATCAGGAGGCGCTGGATCGGGTGGAGGCCTCGGGGCGGGGGTATCGGTGTTACTGCTCCGCCGAGCGCCTCGCGGCGATGCGAGCCGAACAGGCCCAGGCGGGGCGGCCGCCGCGCTACGACGGACGCTGCCGGCATCTCAGCAGCGGGGAGCGGGCGGTGCACGCGAACGACCCATATGTCCTGCGCCTGGCGGTTCCCGAAATCGGTGAGACCGTGGTGTCTGATCTCATTCGCGGCGATGTGCATTTTCAGCACAGCGAGCTCGACGACTTCGTCATCCAGAAGTCTGACGGCACGCCGCTCTATAATTTTGGCGTGGTGGTGGACGATCACGAGATGGCCATCACGCATGTGATCCGTGGGGATGAACACCTGGCCAACACGCCCAAGCAGCTGTTGCTGTACGACGCGCTGGGATGGAAGCCGCCGGTGTTTGCGCACATTCCCATGTTGCTGGCAGCCGACCGAGCCAAGCTGTCCAAGCGCCATGGAGCCACCGCGCTGGTGGACTTCCTGGAGCAGGGGATCCTGCCCGAGGCGCTGGTGAACTACCTGGGGCTCCTGGGGTTTTCGCCGCCCGACGGCCGCGAGATGCTGGATTTAGACGAGCTGTGCCAAGTATTTGATCTCACACGCGTCCAGCGGTCGGCCGCCGTGTACGACCCCAAGAAGCTGGAGTGGCTCAATACCCAGTATTTGAAGGGGTGGCCCGCTGCGCGGGTGGCTGACCGGGTGCGGCCCGTCCTCGCCGCGCGGGGCATCCTGCCGGACGCTCCACCCGAGGCGCCTCCCACGATTGATTTCGTGGCGGCGGTGGACATGGTGCGGGAGCGCGCCCACACGCTGGTCGACCTGGCAGCGGGGCTGGCGTTTTTGTACGCCCCGATCACCACCTACGACCCCGCGGGCGCCGCCAAGCACTTTGGCCCCGGAGCGGCAGAGCGGCTGCGCGACTTGGCGGCGGCGCTCGAGGAAACATCCGACTGGTCGCACGATGCGCTGGAGGCTCGATACTCGGAGTTGGCCGAGGCGTGGCACGTGAGTCGGGGAGCCCTCATCCACCCCACGCGGCTGGCCATCACCGGGACCACGGTGGGACCGAGCCTGTTTGCATGCCTGGCGGCGCTGGGCCCGGCTCTGGTCGTTCCGCGCCTCCACAGCGCGGCCGCATGGATTCTTCAGGAGCATTCCGAGCCCGAAGCTTAAAACGGGGGGTGTCTCGGGAGGAAGGCTTCCCGAGCCATTACGGATGGGCGGCCCATCGTGGACCGCTATGACGGCAGGCATGAAGGGAATCCGTTGGATAAGCCGCGCGGCCAGATTGAGCGGGAGTGCACCCGCGAGGGGCTCGTCCGCTGGTTGCCACCGCCCCCGATACCGTGGCCGATGTCGGGTGCTCCCGGTTGCTATGCGTGGGTAAGGGATCCGACACCGCGACCTCGTGGGCCGGTGCGTGGCTGCGTGCGCTCATGGTGAGGCAGCCGGCGCCATCGAGACCGGTGTGGCCG
This sequence comes from Bacillota bacterium, assembly GCA_021846565.1. Lineage (GTDB taxonomy): Bacteria > Bacillota > Sulfobacillia > Sulfobacillales > JAIMBI01 > JAJZWV01. Next base: position 6,212 of record JAJZWS010000080.1, on the reverse strand, counting down.
ACGCCGGCCATGTCGGGGACCCGCCTGACCACTCGGCCGACGCGGTGTTGCTGGTAGGGCCGCTGTACCATCTCCGCACGCGCCCAGAGCGGCTGCAGGCGAGGCGCGAAGCGCGGCGCATGGCCAATCCCGGCGCCTTGATCTTTCGGTGGTCGGCGAGAATCGACGCGTACATCGGCCAGAAGCTGGCCGAGGCGCAGCCGGACACCACGGAACAGCAGCTGTCCGTCATCACGCGCATCAGGTGGATTGTCCCGCTCATGGCCGGCGGATTCACGGCGTATACCCACGGCCCCCGTCAGCTGTGGGCCGACGCACGCGTCGCGGGGATCGAGCCGCTGGCGCTGGTCGGTATTGAAGGCGTGGGGTATCTGCGGAGCGCCTTGGAGGAGCGGTGGCGGGACCCCACCGGGACCGTTGCATGAGGGCTCGGCGAGCGCGGCACACTCGTACGGGAGGCGACGCCCATGGCCGATGCACCGACCCCCGTCATGTTTGCCATCATTGCCACGAACGCGAAGGCCGTCCAAGGCGGGATGGCACCGGTTTTCATGGCCAAGGATGAACAGGAGCAGCATGAAATTGCGATGTGGCTTTCCCGCATTACGAACGCGGTGGCGCACAACTTGCCGGGCGGGACGGTCATCATGACGGTCAACGACGAATAGCATCCGGGTGATGTGCGGTCAGAGGAGGACCGAGTCGTAAGGCCCGTGGTGACCGACGGGGCGGCGACCGACTCCCGGATTAGACCTCTTTCGTCCAGCGCGATCCCGTGGGAGCGCTGAAGCCGCCAGGCCAACATTCTGAGCGCATGGGCCACGTGGCCTGCTTGTCAATCCCCCGAGGTAGTTCCTGCGAGCCACGTGCACGTCGGGGGCGGCGCGGAGCGTGCCTCGAGCCCACGGGTAAACTAGATTCCAAGAGCAACAGGTTTCCCACCCGCAGGATGGATGTTTGCGCCCGCAGGGACGTGCGCGCGCGTCCATCCTGGCTGGTGGATGCGCTGAGAGGAGCCGAGGCCACACATGGCGTCGGGGGGCTACCGGAAGGTCGAACCGGTCCATCAGAGTCGCCGCACGGTCGTTTGGCGTGCTGTCCAGGAATCTGACGGTGCGACCGTCGTGCTGAAGCGTCCCGTCCGAGACCACCCTGGCGCCGGGGTCTGGGATGCCTACCGGCATGAGGCCGCGCTACTCGAGGAATTGGCCGGCGCGCCGGTGCCCATCGTCCGGACGCTGGTGGACACGGGGACAGCTCCCCTGCTGGTGATGGATGATGATGGCGGCATGGCTTTGACGCGATGGCGCCGCGAAGCACCGCTCGACTGGCGGACGGCGCTGTCTGTGGCGCATCAATTGGCCGAGACGGTCCAGGCCCTGCACGCGCACCATGTTCTGCACCTGGCCCTGCAGCCAGATCACGTCATCATCCGGCCGGATGGCGGGGTGCACGTCATTGACTTCCAGCGGGCCCGACGCGTCGTGCACAAAGAGCCGTTGCCGGTCGAGGACACCGACCTGGACGGCACGCTCGCGTATCTGGCGCCCGAACAAACCGGCCGCGTCCTGCGCATGCTGGACGAACGGGCGGACCTGTACGCGCTGGGAGCTACGCTGTACTTCTTGCTGACGGGCCAACCGCCCTTTCCCGACCAAAGCCCGATGGCGCTCGTGCATGCGCACTTGGCACGGCGGCCCACCCCGCCCAGCCAGGTGTTGACGGATTTGCCCACACCCCTGTCTGATCTTGTGCTGCGCCTGCTCCAGAAGGACCCGGACGCCCGGTATCACTCGGCCTCGGCCGTCGTGGCGGACCTGGCCACGTGTCGCCAGCATGCAGAGAAGCGGGGGACTTTGACTGGCGTCGTGCTGGGTCGCGAGGAGGACCCCGTGACGCTCCCGACGCCCCCGCGACTCTATGGCGACGACCCCACGGCGAGGGCGCTGTCGGAGGCTTGGACCGCGGTCCGGGACGGCGGGGCCGCCACCATCCTCATCCGCAGTGAGCCCGGAGGCGGCAAGTCGGCCCGGCTGGCCCAAGCGGTGAGCCGCGTGGAAGGGGAAGCCCGTCTGGTGGTACGCGGGCGGTTTGACCCGGACGAACAGCGCGTGCCGTATGCCGGCCTGTTCCGGATGGTGGATCCGCTGGTGGCGGGGCTGCTGCAACTGTCCGACGCCGAAGTCACCGCGTGGCGGGCGCGCCTGGAGCATCGATTGGCGGGGGATGTGAGCGTGCTGACCGGCCTTTCGCACTGGCAGGCGCTCATGGGGGACGCGGTCACTGACGACGCGGCCCCGTCCGGCACGACCCCGGATCTGCGGCGAGCCATCACACGGCTGATCGAGACGTTGGCCGAGGACGGCACGGTGGTGCTGGCGTGGGACGACGTGGAGTGGGCGGACAGCTACTCAGAAGGGGTCATGCGGTCGCTCTTGGATGCGGATCTTCGGGGCGGCCTGTTGTTGCTGGCGACGGCCAACCAGTCAGACCCCCCCAATCCGCAAGATCGGGTGCGTGCGACGTGGGGGGCCGCCGCCGGCGCGCACACCGTCGTGTTGCATGCCTTGGACATCACGGCGGTGCGCACCTGGCTGGCGGAAATGCTGCGCCGTCCGCTGGCGGCCGTGACGGACCTGGCCCAGATTCTTACCGACCGATCCGCGGGCAATCCGGCTGGCGTGCGCCAACTGCTGGACGCCCTGTGGCGCGACGATGCTCTGCGATACGAGCGTTCCACGAAAAGCTGGGTTTGGGATCTGGCCGCAGCCCAGCATTTGGAGCCCCGCGCGCCGGTCGTGGCCGGATTGCTGCGCCGGGTGGCCAGCGTGCCGGCCGGCACCACGCGCCTGCTGCGCTGGGCCGCCGCCTTGGGTGATCGGTTTGACCCCACCGTGTTGGCGTTGGCTCTCAACTGGCCCCTGCATGCCCTGCGCGCCCTGGAAGGGGAACTCCGGGGCACCGGGGTGGTGGAGGGCGCACCCGCCTCAGGGCGGGGGAGCCCTGGCCTGCGGTTTGTCCACCCCGGCGTCTGGGAGGCGCTCACCGGTGCCGGGTCTAGCGGGGAGCGGCAGGAGGCGCACCTGGCACTGGCGCGAGCGCTGGGATCTCGTCAGGGGACTGAGGCGTCGGATGCCGCCGTGTATCAATTGGCTCGCCACTACAACGAGGCCGTGGGCGCTGCCGCCGACGAGGAGGACCGGTGGGCGGCCGCGGCCGCCAATCTGGCGGCGGCTCAGCGGGCCTCCGCGCGGGGAGCGTGGGCGGAGGGATTGGAGCTGGCCCAGGCCCGCGTGCGGTGGCTGCCGGCCAACGCGTTCGCCGAACACTATGTGCTGGCGCGCGATCTCCATGCCCTCCGCATGGACGCTGAATACGCTCGGCATGATTTTGACGGCTGTGAGATTACCGCCGTCGTCCTCCAGGAACACGGCGCAGATTTTGCCGACCGCGCGCTCGCATACGTGCGCTGGGTGGAGGTTTGGGCTGCCCGGGGCGATTTGGACCGGATTCGGCGGGAGGGCCGACGGTTTTTGTCGGACGGCGGCGTGATGTTGCCAGAGACGGTGACGGCGGAAGAAGTGCACGCGCTCTACCAGGACGTTCGGGCGTGGAGGGGGGAGCGCAGTGTCCACGAATGGGCGGCAGCGCCGCTGGCCGACCGGGAGACGACGGCACCGGTGGCCCACCTGTTGCAGGTGATGGCCCGGGCGCTGGGGGAAGCGGAAGGTTGTGGAACCTACCTGGCGCTGTATGGACTCCGGCTGGCACTGCAGGAGGGCTGGACACGGTTCGCCCCTGGATTCTGCCTGGCTCCTTTGGCGCTGGTGGACGTGGGGGAGGCCGCTGGGCTGGCCGACGCCCTAGCGTGGGGGGACCTGGCACTGGCGTTGTGGGAGCGTCCCGACCTGCGCGACGGGAACCCGGAGGCGGTGCTGCCATTTGTGCTGCGCCTCGGTCATTTTCGACACGCGTTTGGCGAAACCGTGGAGCGTCTGGAGGAATTCAGTCGTGTGGCACGGATGGGCGGCCAGGAGCCGCTGGCCCTGGTGCACGCCCCCGCCGCGCTGGTGGCACGCCTTTTGGCCAGCGAGCCCTTGGAGCCCCTGCTTCAGCGCACCGACGAGCGGCTGGACGAAGTCGCCACCAAGCGAGTGGCGGCGTCCACCCGGGCGCTGGGCCACCTGTCGACCGTGCTGCGCCGGTGGCGGGCACTGCCCGTGTCCGATGCCCCGGCGAACCGAGCCGGGTCGGCTGATGACCGGTGGCTGGCCGCCTACCTGGACGGGTGGGACGCGCTCCTGTTTGGCGACCGTGGCGATCAGGACCGATGGAAGGTCCCCGAGGACTTGCCACATCGGCTGGCCATTTTGGAGCCGGAGCTCGTCTTCCTGGAGGCGGTGGGGTGGACCCGCCCGGATTTGTCGAGTGATGGAGGTGTCTGGGGGGAGCGCCTGGCCGATTTGCGCCACCGGCTTCAGGTGTGGGCCGACGCCTGTCCGGCGAACTATCGTGCCAAGGCCCTGCTGGTGGATGCCCTGGAGACGGCCCGCCGAGATGGGGCGGCCGCCCACCTGTTTAGGCAGGCGATCGATGCGGCGGAAGCGGCCGGGTCCACGCTGGTCGCCGCGTTCAGCCACGAGGAGGCGGCGCGCGCCGACCAGGCGGCGGGCCGGGCGTGGGAAGCGCTGCCGCACCTCTTGGCAGCGTTTCGTCTCTATTCCCGCTGAGCCTCACCGCCAAAGCCCAAGAGATGATGGTGCAGCACCCGGAGCTGGATGACTTCGTGGCCCCTGCGCCGGTGGTGGAAGAAAACTTGTCGGTGGATCTGGAGGCCATGGTCCAAACCTCGGCGGCGCTGGCGCAGGAGGTGCAGCTGGACCGCCTGGTGACCGTGCTGCTGGAGACGGCGCGGCTGCAGGCCGGTGCGGAGCGGGGGGCGCTGCTGCTGGAGCGATCCGACGGCTGGTGGGTGGAGGCCATTCGCGAGGGCGCGGAGGCCGACTCCGCCTTTCTCTCCGAGCCACTCACCACCACGCGGCGGGTTCCCGCCAGCCTGGTGCGCTACGTCGTGCGGACCGGGCAGGCGGTGCGGCTCGACGAAGCCGCCAGCGACCGGCGGTTTGGGGCCGACGGGTACTTTCGCCGCCAGCCGGTCCGGTCGGTGCTGGCTCTGCCGGTGGTGAAGCAGGGAACCACGCTGGCCGTGCTGTACTTGGACAACGGCCTGACGGCGCGGGGCTTTCCGCCCGACCGGGTGAGCCTGCTGCAGTTGTGGGCGGGGCAGGCGGGGGTGTCGATCGAAAACGCCCGCGTGTACGGGGAGCCGGAGGGGCGCGTGGCGGCTCGCGCGGAAGATTTGGCGGTGGCGCTGGACACCTTGCGCCGTGCCCAGCGGCAGATGGTCGAGGGCGAGAAAATGGCGTCGCTGGGTCAGCTGACGGCTGGGGTGGCGCACGAGATCAACAACCCGGTCAACTTTGTGGTGTCCAGTGTACCGTCGCTGCGGCGTGACGTGCAGGACCTGGGTGGAGCTGTTGGACCTTTACGAGGCCGCCGTGCGTGAACACGGTCTGGTCGCCCAGCTCCAGGCCCCGGCCCAACACGCGGAGGCCATCGATGCCGCGTATACGCGCCACGAGGTGACCGAGCTGCTGCAGGGTATCGAGGACGGAGCCCAGCGCACGGCGGAGATTGTGCGCGGGCTTCGCAACTTCTCGCGGCTCGACGAGGATGACGTGAAGATGGCGGTGGTGAGCGAAGGGATGGACTCGACGCTCATGCTGCTGAAACAGCAGTACGAGCCGTGCATCACCGTGGAGCGCGACTATGGGGAGGTGCCGCCCATCGAGTGCTACCCTGGGCAGTTGAACCAGGTGTTCATGAACCTCCTCGTGAATGCGATTCAGGCCATCCCCGGAGAGGGGACCATCCGCGTGGCGGTGCACCAGCTGGCGGATACCGATGTGGAAATTCGCATGGGCGACAGTGGGGTGGGCATGACGACGCCCGGGACTGTCAAGGGTGTTGTGTAAACTCCCCGGTGGTTATTTCAGGTAGGGGGTCAGCCGGTCCTCAAAGTAGATAGAGGCTCCTGAAAAAAGTCATGTGGCTGGAAAGCGAGGGCGAGGGGGTATTCGGGCGGGGGGAGCCCTGGGCGGATCGGCCCAGAAACCTACCCCGCGGCCCGGGTTCGGGCCTCCTGCCGCCGC
>JAJZWS010000079.1 GCA_021846565.1 Bacillota bacterium | reverse complement strand
GCATCTGGGCCGCAAGCCGCTGGAGCTGGGCCACTGCGGAACCGGTGGGCAGGCCGTGGTGGAGGTTGGTCAGGACAAACACGGCGGCGGTGCCTACCGAGCCTTCCAGCGAGAGCTCGGTCGCCCAGGGCGCCACCTCCGCGTACAGCCGGGGATCCGGCAGGCTGGTGCGCAGGGTCTGGTTCACTTGAGCCAGTCGGGTGAACTGCAGGCTCAGCGCCGACAGGTTGGCCGTCGATACGTTGGGCCCCCCCGCTTCCACCTGGACAATGGCCTGGGTCAGCCCGGCGTCTCCCGACCCCGCCGGCGAGCCGGGCAGAAAGCTGGTGTCGCTGGCCTCCGCCAGGGTCTGGAGCGCACCGGCCGCCGGCCCCCCCACCGCCTTGAGAGCCGCCTTCCAGCTTTCCACCGGATGGTAATGGTGCGGATGGGTCAGGTAGGCGGCGCCGGTGAACAGCGCCACCTCGGACGCGCGGGCCTGCAGCATCGGATTGAACAAATAGCCGGCAACGGCAGCCGGCAGGTTGGGGCTGCGGCCGGTCAGGGGGCCCAGCATCAGGCGGGGGGCATGCTGCTGCACGTAGGTGTAGTCGTTTACCGGGTAGTTGTCCCAAATCACTAGGCGGTGCCCCAGCTCGGCGGCGACGCTGCGGGCGTCCGCCGCCGTGATGGTGGGCGACAGCACGTCGGGTCCCGTCCACGCCACCAGCGCGTGGGAGGTCAAATCCTGCTTCAGCGCTGTCCAGTACGGGTTATTGGCGAGCCCGTCGTACGTGGTCGGCGTAAGAATGAGCCCAAAGCGCGGACTGGCGCCGGACTCGTTGGCCCATACGAAGTTTAACAGGGACGCCTGAGCGGCCCCCAGGCTCCCGTGATACACGGCGGCGTCCGTGCTGTTCAGGCCGGGCGGCACGTCGTCGAAGCTCAACATGAACCAGTGGACCCCGAGTGCTCGAATCTGGTTGATCTTCGCCAGCAGCGCCGCTCGGTCCTGGGCGCTCGAGTATGTGATAGACAGCCCGGGCGACACCGAATACACGAACCGCACGTGCGCCGCCTTCGCGGCTGCCACGATGGTCTTTAGGTATCCAAGCTGGCTCGCCGGGTACGGCGTGGCCCAATCCACCCGCTGATACGGGTCGTTCTTGGGCGCGTACACAAAGGTATTGAGCCCGCGGCTCGCCATGAAGCGAATCATGTGCACCGTCGTGGCGGCGCTCCACCGGGGGCCGTAAAACCCTTCCACGACGCCCCCCAAAAAAGAAGCCGGCAGCGTCGATCGGCGCACGGCGACCGTGGGCAACGCCGCCGGGCTGCTCGCCGTCGCGTTGACGCCCGCCACACTGCGGGCGCTCGTGGGGGACAGACGCCGCGGTACCCCATGCGCCACCGAGGTCTTGACCGATCCGGCCGCCACCGGACGGGCCGCGCCAAACCTCTGCAGGGGCCCGGGCCGAACCGCGGCCAAGAGCCCCAGCGCCAGCACGGCACCGACGGCCAGGCTGCGCACCCGGTGCAGGTGGCGACGGCGCTGCCCACGCTGCGTGCGGCTCACCAGGGTCACGTCGCCACCTCCTCGCGGCGCCACCCGGTGGACCCGTCGCCGCTTCAAGGCTTACAACGCCCCCGCGCCGTCCGAGGTGGCAGGGACACCGATCCCGCCCGCGTCACCGGCTCTGGCCCAGCGGCGCTCACAGCGACGACCGATCGGTTCCGCCGCGACCGAAGTGCTCCACGCGGCCCAGCCACAGCACGTCGTGCGGCAGGGTGGGCGCTTCCAGTCGTTCAGGCCCCACACCCGCAAAGTATGGACGCGGCCCGTCCGCCAATGGTTCACCATCCATCCAGCTGAACCGCGCCGCATCTACCCAGCGGGCAGGCTCGTCGGGTTCGGCGTCGCCCTCCGTTAGGGTGAGCGACCATCCGCCTCCCGCGGTGAGCGCCACCGCCAAGGCGTCATCCTCGGGCATGGACCACAGGAACCGAGGAGGATCGTGAGACACTTGCATGGCCGCCCGCGTCGTTCCCTGGGCGGCGGCACCGGGCGATCCGGCGGCCACGAGCAGGGGGCCAAAGCGCCGGCGCGTATAAACGGCGCCCGCCGCCTCATTCAGCGCCACCGAGGGCGGGGTCGTGGCCGGCACCGGCAGCGCATGGCGCGGCAACTCTAACTTGGGGGGTGCGTCCGTCCGCGCCTGGATGGCATTGACCGTGAGGTTGGGCAGGTCGGGCCGCTCGGCCCCCGCTGCCTGCACCACCCCGGCCACCAGCAGAGAATCCCCGAGGTCCCAGCGACCCGCCACGGCGCAGTCGAAAATGCCGGGGCTCCCGCCTAGGGCTGGCTGCCCTGACGGCGCCGTGACCAGGGTGCCGGCGAAAAACTCGTCGGGGGTCGGCAACCCGGCAAAAAACTGGTCGACGACCCCCATCTGATCCTCGGCCGCGAGGCTCACCGTGAAGCGGCCGCTCTCAGGAATCAGGGTGGCGGCGGCAAACTCTTGCGGGACGGCCACCATGAGGGTGGGGGGCGTCAGCGACGCCAGCATGAACCAACAGCCGGCATGGGCGTGCATCCGCCGTTCCGCCTGTACCATGATGACCCCCACGCCGCGGATGCGGTGGTCATACACCTGCTCGACCGGATCGGTCCGGGACCGAGAATCCAATCGCCCACCTCCCCCTCGCCATTATGTCACGCCGGGCAACCGGCCATTACCTGCCCGTCGAGGATGCGCCGAAGGTGGTATGCTCACCCTCGATGCATCCTTCGTCCGGGCGCGAGGTGGAACATGTTGCAGCTTTCCCATGACACCCGTGAGCCGTGGCACTCAAGCTCCGTTGCAACCCCGGTGGGGCCGCTCGCCGTGGCGTGGTTCGCCGACGTCGTGGTAGCGGCGGCCTTTGACGGACTGCCGGCTACGCTGTTTGGCCGCGTGCTGACCACGGAAGTCCCACCGACATGGCTGGTTGGCATGGTCGACGAAGCTTGCCAGTGGGGGCTGGTCGAGACACGCTGGACACTCTTGGACCCGGGTCTCACGCCGCTGCAGCAGGCCGCCCTGGCCGCCGCGGCCCGAATCCCCGCGGGCGCGCTGGCGTCGTACGGCGACGTGGCCCAAGCCATTGGCCGCCCGCGGGCAGCCCGGGCCGTTGGCCAGGCGATGAGCCGTTCGCCCGCTGACCTTTTCATCCCCACCCACCGCGTGGTCCGGCACAATGGCCAACCGGCCGCCGGTCAGCTGGGCGGGGTGGGCGACCGACTGCGACGGTGGGAGGCAGAGCACGTGGGACAACACACGCCGGTAATCATCCCTACACGGCGTTAGGGTTCGTCCCTCGAAGTCATGGTATTGCCGTACGCGCGAGCGTCTCATGTCGCGGTGGGCCATGCCGCACGGAAATGCACTTTCCTTCACGCTGTCGGCGCGGCGCAGCACTACGCGCATGGCCGTCCCACGCCAGTGGCCCCGTATTTGGCAGGAATGGGCCTACGTAGGCCGCGATCGCCATGCTCAGCGCGCCGGGTCGACGGCCATCAGCATGCATCGCAGTATTTCGGGGGCTACGAGGCGCGGTACCCACTGTGATCACCTCATCCCAGCCACCGGGAGAGTGGTGCCCAGCGAGTGGCGCACCCTTACGCGTGGCGCCGAAAGCCGGCGGGGCACCCAAATCGGTAATCCCGGCGCCGGCGCCGTACCGGACCGAGCGTGTTAGTAGGTGTCATATCCCCAGGTTATTTCAGTTGGCGCGAGAGTCAGCCCTGCGGCGTCAATGGGTGCGTCCGCAGAGTTCAGCCCGACTTTGGGTTCGTCCTAGGCTCACTTCCCCGGGACCGCTCACCAGCGTCAGCTGTTCCGCGTCCTCGGTTTCTCCCTGCGCACCGACCACTCACCACGGCACCACAACCACCGGGCTGACTGTCCCGGCGGAGCACGGCTCACCCCATTCGTCACGGGGTCGTCGTGACGGACAGGGAACTCCACGCGTTGCATGTCACCCGGGGTGCCGTCCATGGCGCCCCCACCCCTGCGCGGTACAAAGCCCATCCGCCGGCGACACCGGCCTTTAGAGGTACGACCTGCACTTCGACCTCTAAGTATGTGCCAGGACAAGGGGCGACCGCTACCAGGCAAGCCACCCCCCATCCACGGCCAGGAGGTGGCCAGTCACGTAGTCGCTGTGGGGTCCCACGAGGAAATACACGGCTTCGGCCACCTCGGCCGCGTTTCCCAGGCGGCGTGCCGGCGTCCGGCGCAGGATGCGGGTGCGCAGGCCGTCGTCCTCCAACGCGTGGGCGTTCAGGTCCGTCTCGACGTAGCCCGGCGCCACCGCGTTGACCTGGATGTTGTCCCGCGCCCACTCGACGGCCAACCCCTTGGTCATCTGGACGAGCGCCCCTTTACTGGCTACATAGGGCAGCACGTTGCGCTCCCCCGCGACCCCGTACACCGATGCCACATTCACAATCTTGCCAGCGCTGTGCGCGCGCATCATGGCGCCCACGGCGCGGGACAGCCGAAACGGCGCATGCACGTTCACCTCGAAAACGTGCCGCCATTCATCGTCGGAGATGTCCCACGCCAACTTGGTCAGTGTCGCGCCGGCGTTGTTCACCAAGATGTCCACACGATCCCCGTGGCTCCGAATCCAGTCGCAGATCCGGTCAGGCGCATCCTGAGCGGTGACATCGGCAACCAGGGTGCCGATACCGCGGCGCTCTCCGCCCAAATCCGTTGCGGCCGCTACCAGCGGTTCGACATCCCGTGCCACCAAGAGCAGTCGGGCGCCGGCCGACGCGAGCCGCCGGGCAATCGCCAACCCAAGCCCGCGGCTGCCGCCCGTCACCACCGCCGTCTGACCAGCCAGGGTTTCGATGGGGGCTGGCACTCCCAGCAGCGTATCCGAGATGCTCACGACGGGACCACAGTGCCGGCCAGCCGCTGGGCTTCCTCCATCGCCGCGCTGAGGGGGTAGTGTTGAACAATCGTCATCTTCTCCGCCTCTATCGACCCCTCCGCGTGAATGGCCAGGACCTGGTGGTAGGCGGCCAGCTCCGAAGCCACCAAGTCCTGCGCCAGGTAGAGCATTTTCAGGCGCTCACGGCCAGAGCCCTCGGCACCCGTGAAGTAGTCGGCCAGGATGGGACCCCACACGGGATGCTCCAGATCCTCCGCTCCGGGCGCCGTAACGAGGGTGCCGCCGGCGAGGTCCTGCACCCGCTCCACAGCTTGGTGGAGGCCCGTAGCGAAGTGGTACTTGGCCGTGTTGGTCAGAGCCGGGTCGGGGCGAAAGATCCCAGGCTCCACCATGGCGCCCCCCGCCGCGGCAGCGTCCAAAAGCCCGCGCACAGTCATGTCATAAATCATCAGTTGGGCCAATTCCTCCCTCACATGGCGCGCAGCCCCAATCCCGTTCAGCCGGGCCAGCTCTCCGGCCGCGCCCACCAGGGCCGTCAACAGTGGTAGCTTGTAGGACACGGCGGTAAAGCGGTGAAACTCCACGAAGGCCCGTGCGAGGGGGCCCGCCCAAGCCCACTCTCCGGCCATGAACACCTCGGCCCAGGGCACAAACACCCCATCGAAGAACGTCATGGTCTCCACCATCTTGTGCGAGAAGCTTAGGGGATGCTCAACGGCGTTGGTAACGTTCCCCAAGTACGGGCTCGCCACCAGGGTGAGGCCGGGGGCGTTCAGCGGAACAGCGAAAGCTACCGCCCAGTCCGCGTCCGACTCGGTCATCTCGCGCGTCGGCAAAACGAGCAAGCGCTCCGCGTTGATGGACACAGAGGTGTGTACCTTCATCCCCGACACCACGATGCCGTCGGGCCGGCGCTCAACAATCCGCAGATAGGCGTTCGGGCGCGTCTGCTGGTGCGGGCGCCGACGGCGGTCGCCCTTGGCGTCGGTCTGCGCCACGGCCAAGGCCCAGTCCTGCCGCCGGGCCTCCTCAAGGAAGCGCTGCACTCGGGGCTGATAGCCCGTGCCCAGCTCCCGGTCCATGGTGGCCGCAACGTGGAGCAGGCCAAACAGGGCATCGGATCCAATTTCGTGAATCAGGGGGACGACCGTGCCCCCGAGCCGTGTGGCCGCGGCTATCAAATCCCGGCGGCGGCGAAGATCGTCGGCATCCTGGGGTATGAAGTAGTACCGGCTGTAGGGCTCTTCATCCCCGTCCACGATGGCGAGGGACCGGTACTCGGGGTGGTCGGCCAACTGAAAGTCCACAGCCGCATGGCGGACAGCGCGTCCCAACACAGGGTGCTCCACGACATTGGGAACCTCCTGCCCCCGATATACGATGCGACGCCCATCATTTAACGCCTCGGCATAGCGGTCTGCCGATTTGAGCCCCATCTCTACGTCTTCCTCCTCCTGTGTCATGTTGGATCGACATACCGACCGGACGGTATTGCGAAATGTACCACTAACGACCCGAGGCTTCAACCGCGGGAAGAGGCGGACGGAGCGGACGTCAGGACGGCTGGGCTGCCGCATTGGGGCACCCTGACTGAACGCGCCCCCGGTCTAGGCAATCTGTGCTGTCCGCAACCCCCGAGAAGCAGGTCGGCGAGGTTTTGCTCAAGTCCCGTGTGGGACAGCGTGTACCCTGGCGTCTGCACCGAAAACCAGTAATGCCCCATTAGCCCAGCGTTTGCAGTAACGCCGTGACCGATGTGGTGTAAATCGTAGGCTGAAAATGCCCAAGATCGGTGTCGGGAGTTCCCAGTTTCACCTTCTCTAGGGATGGTATGATTTTTGGGCGCGGAGATGGTCGGGGCGTGCCTGGGGAAGGGGTCGATGACGGAAATCACCCCCTCGGGGCCGTTGTGACCCCCACAAGGGGCGCATGCCCTCCCTTGGGGGACCCGATTTTGTGCGTTGGGCATACGTCCCCCTTGGGCGGAGGGGCGGCGGTGGCAAGACCGCCGCCCGCGCCAGCTCCAAAATGTTGTACAGCGCCGCCACGAAATGTGTTTGCCCCAAGGTCTTGCGCAACCCCCACTAGCGACTCTGCCGGCCCCCATGCGGACTCTGCTGGGCTTGGACATGTTCCACGTGACTCCGCGTGCGGTAGTGCGCCTGCCAGGCTGGGGGGCCTGCCTCGTCCGCCGCGCCTGCAGCGCCGCCTCGTCCGGGCGGACGGCCACCGAGCGCGTTCCCGGATCCGGTTTTCGCGGCGCGGCCTCCTCCACACACTGCGCCCCCAGGGGACAGGCCGCGCAAATGGCCGCGACCCGCAGCACCACCCGCCCCTCATCCCGGCGGCGCGGGCGCAGCGCGCCGTATGCCACCGTTTCGCCCTGCCGACACGTGAGGGTTTCGGCCGCCAGGTCCAGCGTAAACACGCCCTTAGGGAAGTGCCCCGCTCGATTATTGGCCGGCGGGGCCGGCGCGACCACCGCCGTGTGCGGTGCCATGGCCGTGACGGCCCTCTGCACCATCGCCCCATAAGCAGTGTCGCCCATCACCTGGGCGGGGCCGTCCCCGTGAGCGCCGCCCGTTCGACCACCAGATCGGGGAGCGGCGCCCCATCCGCCGCGTTGGCAGGCATCACGCCCACCGCTGTAATCAGCCGCGCCCCGGTGGCCGGCGGGACGCTCTGCGTCAGTTGGTGACTGTTGTAGCCGTCCACCGTGCGGGCGCTGGTGTTGCGCCCGCGGCCCATCGCCGGGTCCCCCATGGAGATGACCCGGTCTTCTCACACCCGCTGAGCGATCCGCACCCCCACCCCCGCAGGGTCCGGCTCGGTGTCTTGCGTCGTCACCGTGGCCAGGCGGGCGACGGCCGGCTGCAACGACGCCCCGGCTGCGGTACACGCTGCTCCATACGGCGGGCCCGTGTGTCCGCCCGCCCTCGGCGCAGCCCTCGCCGGACCCGCGCCCCGAAACACCCCGTGGCGCAACCTCTGGCCGCCTCCGTGGGTGCCGTCTACTCCTTGGCTGAGTTTACTCCAACGAGTGGACTAATTTGTTTATTGACCAACCGCAGTACATCGAAGGGAGAGAATCCCGTCAGGAGAAGAGTTCGCGCGGGACACGACTTGTCCTGCTCGGGACCGACCCTGCAAACGTGGGACCCCACCACCTGGACTTTTGGACGGTGGCCCGGCCGGACAAACTCTGGCGCTTTCCCGAAGAATTGGCGCCGGTCGAGCGATTCCTCGACGACCCCGCGAGGTGGCCCCTTTAGCAACCGCGCGACGGCCCCACCAAGGCCGCACGTCGCTCCGGCAACCCCAGTCCTCCGTATGTAATGCCGCGCGGCGCACTGTCCCATGCGCGGTGCGCGGGTCGGACCGCGCTGTGTCGTAAAGTGTCCTGGCCTCGACTTGCCGTAGCCGCCGCAAAACAGTCAGCCCCGCGGCGCCACCAGCTCCGTCCTAGCGCTCTAGCCAGACTTCGGACTAGTCCAGACCGACGGTCAGGGGATCCGTCAGCGGTTAGGGTGCAATCCGCCATAACTACTTGCGCTGTCGCCTAGTTTAGTTATCATGAAGATACCGGCCGGTTGGTATGCTGAAACGCCACGTCGTAGGTGCGATCCGTCGGAATCTTCGCGATTAGCTCCGGAGCCGGCCGGATGACGGCGCCAATCCTGGTGCCTCCGGTAAATTGGACTTGCTCCAAGGAAGGGAGTGCTCGTGGTGGCGACTACCACAGCGGATTCGCGTGACACGGACATCATCAGCCGTCTTGACCGGATTCCGATCTGGCCCTACCGAACCAGTCTTCTGTGGATCGTTGGCATCGGCTTTCTGATTGCCTTCTTCGATATCACCAACGTCGCGTTCGGCCTGCCCGTCATCATCAAACAGCTGCACCTCACATCGGGGGAGGCGGCCATCCCCATCACCTCCAGCCTCTTGGGCTACATCTTGGGGTCCTATCTAAACAGCTCGGTGGCCGACATCGTCGGACGCAAGTCTGGGATCTTCTGGGCCACCGCGCTCTTCACCTTCGGGTCGCTGGCCACGGTCTTCTCCTTCAGCTTGACTTGGCTGGTTGCATTTCGGTTCATCACCGGCATGGGCATCGGCGCCGAAATCGCAGCCATCGCCACCTATATCGGCGAAATGTCCCCCGCCCCCGTACGGGGCCGGTACACCGGCTGGGCCAACGTCTTCTCGTTCGGTGGGTTCGCGGTCGTCCCCTTTGTCGCGCTGGTGCTGGTGCCCAACTTCTCGTGGGGCTGGCGCGGAATGTTCTTCGTGGGCGCCCTCGCGGGTCTCACGATGATCGGCATCCGCCGCATCCCCGAGTCGCCGCGCTGGCTCCTCAGCAAGGGACGCGTCGAGGAGGCGGACTCCATCGTGGTCGAAGCCGAGGACCGTGCTCGGGCCAAACTGGGTCGGGACCTGCCACTACCGCAGGCAGGGGTCGGCGAGCAGCGCACGCAGCGCTTTCCCACGGGTGAGCTGCTTCATCCCCCGTACGTTGGTCGCTTGGTGCTGTTGCTCGTGATCTGGATCTTCCTGTACCTAAGCGACTATGCCTGGCTGGGGCTGGCACCCACGTTTCTCGTGGACAAGGGCTTCTCGTTGGCCAGCAGCATCGTGTTCCTACTGGTTACCGGCATCGGGTATCCCGTCGGGGCCATCTTGGCCGCCATCCTCGGCGATGCGTTCGAACGCAAGTACACGATTGCGCTGGTTACGCTCGTCTGGGCGGTCGGGCTCGCCGCTGTCGGCCTGTTCCCGTCCCCCGCGGTCATCTACGTGGCAGGATTCATCCTGTCGACGGCACTGGCCCTGTTCTTCCCCTTGATGTATGCCCTCACGGCGGAGAGCTTCCCCACCCGGGCCCGGGCCTCCGGCGTCTCCCTGACGGACGGCGTGGGTCACGTGGGCGGGGCACTGGCCCCCATCATTGCGCTGGCCGCCTACGCCTGGGCAGGCATCGCGTCCGGCTTTGCGTCGGCATTTCTGTACATGGCCATCACCGGCCTCATCGCAGCCATTCTCATCCCCTTTGGGATTGCGGCGACTCGCCGGTCGCTGGAGGTGGTCAACCGCTAAGGCCGACCCGCTTGGGGCAACCAATCCTCCCGGGCGGGTCGGCTTCCATCCTGGATGACGTGGAGGTGAGCCTCATGACTTGGTCGACTCAACCGGACGGCGACTCGTACGAGGCCGTCGAGACCCTGCCGCGGGAGGAACTGCTCGCCCTGCAGCTGTCGCGGGCCGCCACAATGGTCCGCGCGCTCGCGGTCGGCTCCCCCTTCTATCGAGCCAAGTGGGCTGCGAGTGGCGCAGAGCCGGGTGATATCCAGACCCTGGCGGACTTTTCCCGGTTGCCGCTGGTGACCAAAGACGAACTGCGACGTGAACAGGCCGAGTTCCCCCCCTATGGCCGCCTCACCGTGGCTCCACGCTCCACGTGGCGGGAGGTGCACCCATCATCGGGCACGACCGGCCAACAAGTGCGCACCATCTGGACCCAACAGGACGTGGAGAACATCACCGCCTTCACCGCCCGCCTTCTCTGGCAGATGGGCATCCGCCCAGGCGACACCATTCAAAATGCCTTTAGTTACGGGCTCTGGATTGCCGGCATGGCCGTGCACTACGCGGCCCACCGTCTGGGCGCGCTCAACATCCCCATCGGGGGCCAGCCGGCCGCTCACCAGCTGCGCTACCTCCGTGAACTCGGGCCCCGGGCCGTCTTTGCCACTCCGTCGTTTGGGCTCTACGTGGCCGAGACGCTGGCCCGCGAAGGCGTCGACCCCCGGTCGCTGGGGCTGGCCCTCGGTGCCTTTGGCGGTGAGGCGGGCGTCGAGTTGGGCGGGACGCGTCGGCGTCTGGAAGCGGGGCTGGGCATTCGCGCCTACGACATCTACGGCCTGTCGGAAATCGCGCCCACGATGGCTGCAGAGTGCCCTGCGCAGTCAGGCCTCCACTGGGCAGAAGACCATTTTTTGGTCGAGATTCTCGATCCCGTGACGGGCGACCCCGTGCCCGAGGGCACTGCCGGCATGCTGGTGCTGACCCACCTGTGCCGGGAGGGCACCCCCATGATTCGCTATCAGACCAACGACATCGCCCGGTACACCTCCGCGCCCTGCCCCTGCGGGCGCACGCACGGCCGCTCGGAGGGCGGTATTCTGGGTCGGCTAGACGACCTAGTCGTCTATCGCGGCGTGAAGTTCTACCCGACGGAGGTGGAGGCTGTCGTCCGCCAGCTCGAAGGATTTACGGGCGAATACGTCGTGGAGGTCCAGGGCGGCACTAGCCCAAACCAGGTCACAGTGGTGGCGGAAGCGACCCGACCGACCACGAATGCCGCCACCGTCCTGCGCCGCGCTCTCAAAGTTGCGCTGCTCACGACTCCCCAGGTCCGGGTGGTGCCGGCTGGGACGCTCGGCCGCACGGAATTCAAGAGCCAGCGGCTGCACCGCCTCTAGACAGCGCTGGCCGCGATGCTCCCGCCCACCGCCGACGCTCATCACGGCCAGGCCACTCCGGCCACCACAGCCGCTTCCCCAGAATGGGACCGGTGGAGGGCCGTGCGCAAAGGACCCGCCGTTGGCCTCAGCTGGTCCCAGCCGAGCCCCATCGTCAGCCTCTGCAACGGCCTGCACGGCGAGGCAACCCGTCACTGCCCGGTGAACCCCCGCTCACCGTCGGTGCCCGAGGCCATCTCCGCCGTCAGCGCTGTCGTGGTCATCATCACAGCAGCGCATCCAGAGTCGCCAACTTGGGGCACCTAGGAGGCTGTCCATTAATTCGCATGTAGCGGGGTGAAGGGCAGGAAACAGGGGAGGAGATGGCGAAGGACGAGAGTACTAGGAAAACGCCCGAGGAGCGATGCAATGCACGTCCGCGCGGGCCACCGCCTCGACCAGGATTGGCTCTTGCCCCCCCGGATGGATGAGTGGGTCCCTCCGGGCCATCTGGCGCGCGTCGTGGACGCCGTCGTCACCCGCTTGGACCTGCGCGCGGTGCACGCGCGCTATCACCAAGCGGGGGCGGGTGCGCCGCCGTATGACCCCGCGTTGTTGTTGCGGGTGCTGATCTACGGGTATCTGACGCAGCGGATCAGTTCGCGCAAGATGGCGCGGGCCTGTGAGGAAGACCTGCCGATGCTGTGGCTGGCGCGGGGCGAACGCCCGCGCCATAGTGTGCTGGCAGCGTTTCGCGTCCAGTGCACCGCGGAGATCCCGGGGTGGATGGCGCAAGTGGTGCTGGTGGCGACGGAGCTGGGGCTCGTGGGCTGGCAACTGGGCGCCGTGGACGGGTCGAAGATCCACGCCGATGCCTCCAAGCATAAGGCCATGTCGTATCAGCGAATGCAAGCGGTGGTCCCGAAGTTGCAGGCCGAGATCGCGGCGCTGGTGGCGGCGCATGGGGCGGCGGATGCGGTCGACGGGGCGGCGCCCCCGCCGGTGCCGCCGGACCGGTTGGCGCGGCTGGACACCCGCTTGACGCGGATTCAAGCGGCGATGGCGGCCCTGGAAGCGGCGGCGGCCCAGGCCGCCGCGGCGGACGCCCCGGAGTTGGTGACGATGCCTCCTGCTTCTGCTCCCGCTCCCGCTTCTGCTCCCGCTCCCGCTCCCGCTCCGGCTCCCGCTCCGGCTCCCGCTCCGGCTCCCGCTCCGGCTCCCGCTCCCGCTCCGGCTCCTGCTCCGGCTCCCAAGACCCAGTACAACTTCACGGACCCCGAGTCGGCCATCATGGTGACCAAGAACCAAGGCGTACAACAGGCCTACAACACGCAGATCCTCGTGGATGTCACGGCGGGGTTCATTGTAGGCGTGGCCGTGTCGGCCCACGCGGGGGACACCACGGAACTGGGCGCCGTGCTGGATGCGGCCGTGGGCGGCCGCGCCCCCGCCCAGTTGCTGGCCGATGCGGGGTACGGGGCGGCCGCCAACCTCCGCGACCTGGCGGCCCGCCACATCGACGCCTACGTGGCGGTGGGGGCGGCCGCCGACCCGCCGGGGCAAGACGAGCGCGTGCACAAAGCCC
>JAJZWS010000078.1 GCA_021846565.1 Bacillota bacterium | reverse complement strand
GGACGCCGGCTGTGCCGTGTTCACGGGCTATCATGCGCCGGCGGGTACTGTCCATGCGACGCGAGACCACACGATTGCCGCGGGATTGGTCCACAACTGGTGGCTCAACGGCGGTGTGGTGGAAGAAACCCAGATTCACGCGGCGCTGGCAGGGTACTTCGTGGTGGCTGTGGCTCTGGAAGCGGGGACATCCGGTTGGCGGAGCAGGTGACGGATGCGATGCCTAGAACACTCCGTGGGGGTCAAAATGGCCGGCGATGCAGCGCGCCGAAGCTCAGCGTCTGAGCCGCGGCGGTGTGGAGGAGCCGGTTTCCCACTGGCGCGCGGTCCCTCCCATCCAGCTTTAAGGGCCTCAGACGTTCCGGCTGGAGTGTGAACGCGTCGGCCATGCTGAGGAGGCATCCCGATTGCCGTTCGTCCATCGGGGTGATGGACGAGGCATCGAGGTTGGCGGAGACAGCGTCAGGGAGGCATGGCGCCTAGCATTCGGAGCTATGGCCCCCGGTTCGACCTGCGAAGTGGGTTAGTGTGGAGCGGTTAGGGGGCGCCATCGCCGGGCCGGCCGTCTACACTCCCGGCCCGGTACGTGGTCGTGATGCCGGTGCGTCGGCGCGGACGGTCCCACCGGCAGCAGAGAACGACGGAAACCCCGAACCCCAAGGGGCCCCTTGGCGCCTCCCCTGGGACCTGTCATCGCCCCCGGGGACGGTGTGGCGGCACCCTGCGAGTCCCCCCCGACCGGTCGAGCCCGCGCGAGTTTGTCGGGCCGCTCCTGCCGCTGGCGGTGGGGGCGCCAGATCACCATGGGGGATATCGAGGGCTGCTGCACCAAGCGGCAGCGCTACAGGTTCCGGAACCGGGACTGTCATCACGCAAGAGGTTGCGGGGCTTCTGCTCAATCAAGCCCCATGCCACAAGGTTTGAGCAGAGCTTTGGTTGCCTTGACCGGCCGTAGCGATTGTGATATGCCAAGCTAGACGCCATGCACATATAGGGTGTGCATGGCACAACCACAAGAGGCGAGGTCACTGGGCGGGGGAGGGCCCGTCTGTGCCGCCGGCGTCATAAGCAGGGAGGGTGCGTTGTGAGTAGGGCCGAGCGCTGGGCTAAGATTCGCGAGGTGATTGCCCAGGGGCCGTTTCAGGACAGTTGGGAGTCACTGCAGAGGTATGAAATTCCGGATTGGTACCAGGATGCGAAGTTCGGGATCTTCATCCACTGGGGGGTCTACTCGGTCCCGGCGTTCGGAAGCGAGTGGTATCCGCGAGAGATGTACCTCCCTGGCACCCCGGAATTTGAGCACCATCGAGCGCAGTACGGCGGGGTCGAGCAGTTTGGGTACAAGGACTTCGTTCCGCAGTTCAGAG
Organism: Bacillota bacterium; assembly: GCA_021846565.1. GTDB lineage: Bacteria > Bacillota > Sulfobacillia > Sulfobacillales > JAIMBI01 > JAJZWV01. The sequence continues at coordinate 11,785 of JAJZWS010000078.1, read as the reverse complement.
CGGAGTACTTTGACCCGGATGCGTGGGCGCTGTTGTTTCGGCGGGCCGGGGCGCAGTTTGTGGTGCCGGTCGCGGAACATCACGACGGATTTGCCATGTACGACACCGCGTTGTCACCATGGAATGCGCAACGGATGGGTCCCTGCCGAGACATCATCGGCGAGTTGGCGGTTGCGGTGCGGCGCCGCTGGATGGTGTTTGGCCTCTCCAGCCATCGGGCGGAACACTGGTGGTTTTTCAATGGAGGCATGCGCACGCCGTCGGACGTCCGCGACGGGGCCGCCCCTGACCTGTATCTTCCGGCTCAGACACAGGCCCTGCCGCCTACGGAGGCATTCCTTGAGGACTGGCTCCATCGCACCGTGGAGCTGGTGGACAAGTACGAACCCCAGCTGGTGTACTTCGACTGGTGGATTGAACAGCCAGCCTTCGCGCCATATCTGCAACAACTGGCCGCCTACTACTACAACAGCGGGAGTCAATGGCAGCGGGGCTGCGTCATCAACTACAAGTACGACGCGTTTAAACCAGGCACAGCGGTGTACGACATGGAGCGTGGACAACAGGGGGACATTCGACAACCGTTCTGGCAAACCGACACGGCGCTGTCCAAGAACTCGTGGGGGTACGTCGACGCCCAGGACTACAAGACGGCCACTGACGTCATACAGGATCTGGTGGACATCGTGAGCAAAAACGGGGCGTTGCTGCTGAATATCGGTCCAAAGGCCGATGGGACGATCCCGGCCGCCGAGCAGGACATTTTGCTAGGCATCGGTGAGTGGTTGGGCACGAATGGCGAGGCCATCTACGGGACGCGGCCGTGGAAGCTGTATGGAGAGGGCCCGCATCGCGTGGCGGGTGGATTTTTCAACGACGCCCAGCGCGCCGCCTACACCAGCGAGGACATTCGCTTCACCACGCGCGGACGTACGGTGTACGCCACATTCATGGAGCCGCCGACCGCCAAGGAAGCGGTGGTCGCCAGCCTGGCGGGCGAGGTACTGACGGGATGGGACGTCGAGCTGTTGGGGCATCCGGGGAAGCTGTCGTGGACCCAGAGCGGCCAGGCGGTGCGTGTCTCGCTGCCCGATCAGGCACAGCGGGACGCGGGCCCGCTGGTGCTGAAGTTCTCCCCCCCGAAGACCGCGCGCTGAGCTGAGTGACGGGCCGCCGGGACAACCAGAGCGGGCCAGGACAAGGGAGGCTGGCGAGATGGCACAGGACCGCATCAAGGCGTTTTGCATTGATTTCAACTGGGACCTGCTGGACCGGTTTGCGTCGCCCGGCTTGTATGGCCATGCGGACGCGGCGGCTCATGTGAGCTGGTATCGGGCCCTGGGGGTCAACACCATCCAGTCGTTCTTTGTGTCACACAATGGCTACGCTTGGTATGACAGCAGCGTGGCGCCGCGTACGCCGGGCATGTCCGGGGACTTCATGTGCGATCTGACGCAGCGCGGTCACGAGGCCGGGCTCCGCATGATGGGATACATCAGTCCCGGGGCCAACGGCCAGTGGGCCGCAGCCCATCCCGATCTGAGCCACGTCCCACGCTGGAACACGTGGCACATCCCCCTTACGAGCACGTATCTGGACTACCTGGCCCGTCTGCTGGAGGACGCCCTGCGCAAGGTGCCCGTGGACGGGTTCATGGTGGACATGCTGTGGAACGTCAATCCCCAGTGGATGCCCTGCGAACAGCAGATGTTCTCCGAGCTCATGGGCGACGTGGCGCCCGAGCCCCACGAAGCCGACCGCCTCCCGGTGAACGTGGTGGACGCGTTCAACCGGGCGGCGACAGAGCGCGCTTGGCGGCGCATCCAGGAGGTGGCGCGATCCGTCAACCCCGGTTGCCTCATTTGGCTTAGCGTGAACAATATGATGAACGCCCAGCTGGAGCACAGCCGACTCGCGGCCGAGGTGGACTGGTTGATGAACGAAAATCCGAACATGGCGGAGGGATTGGCCGTGGCCCGTCGCCTCGCGGGGCGGCATGCCCAGCTGGTCCAATGCGTCGCAGGATGGGAGGGAGCTGTCCACCACGATGGACCGGCTATTCTGGCGGCACTGCCAGCCGACGTGGGCCTTTACGGGTTTGCGGCCCCGGATCCGGTTACCACCTTGCCCCCGGACGATGGCGGCATCAACGCCCAGAACATTGCAGCGTTGGGCCGTGCCTTTCGCGGGCACCCCTGAACCCTTCGCTGACCCGTCGGGGCGGGTCCGGAGCGGGTGGATGGATACGAAGAACCACCAATGACCAGAAGGGCGGTGGGCATGTGCAACCAGGAGCGACCGCGCTGGTGACCGGAGGCGCGTCCGGCATTGGACGCGCCATTGTCAAGCGGTTGGCTCACGAAGCGCTGGCGGTCGTGGTCGCGGATGTGGACGGCGACGGTGCCGAACGGTTGGCTGAGCAGGTACGCCGCGGCGGCGGTCAAGCGCTGGCGGTCCCGATGGACGTCACTGACGAGGCGGCCGTCATGGGCGCCATTGATATGGTGCACAGCCGACTGGGCCCCATCCATGCCCTGGTCAACAACGCGGGCATCGGTGTGGCGGGCACGGTGCTGGACACCTCGCCCGCTGACTTTCAAGCGGTTATGGCGGTCAACGTGGTGGGCACCTATCTGGTCACCCGGCACGTGTTGCCAGACATGTTGGCCTGCCACGCCGGCACCATTGTCAACGTCGGGTCCGTCGCGGGGCTGGTGGGGATCCGAGACCGCGCCGCCTACTCGGCCAGCAAAGGGGCGGTGCTGGCTATGACGCGCGCGCTCCATGCCGATTTCCACGATCGGGGCATCCGCGTGAATGCGGTGGTGCCCGGCACCGTGGACACCCCGTGGGTGGACCGCATCACCGCCGGCGCGCCAGATCCCGGAGCAACCAAGCGCGGGATGGCGGCGCGGCAGCCCATCGGCCGGATGGGCACCGCCGACGAGATTGCCGATGCGGTCTGGTTCCTCATGGGGCCTGGAGCGTCGTTCGTGTACGGCTCCTGGCTGGTGGTCGACGGTGGACTGACGGCGCTGTAAACGGCCGGGCCAGAGGTTCGGCGAGGGAGGGACCCATGGAATATCGCCCACTGGGGACAACCGGGCTCGAGGTGTCGGCTCTGGGACTGGGAGCGTCTGCCCTCGGCAGCATGTTTCGGCCCGTGTCGGATGACGAGGCCGCCGAGGTCGTCCACGCGGCTTACGACTCCGGCATCACGTACTTCGACGTGTCACCGTACTACGGGGGCACCGTGGCGGAGAGCCGCCTGGGCAGCGCGCTGACGGCCGTACCGCGCCGGAGCGTGGTGATCTCCACGAAGGCGGGCCGCTACGGCGAGAATCTCTTTGACTTTTCGCGGACACGCGTCACGCAGAGCATCGAGGAGAGCTTACAGCGCCTCCGCACGGACTATCTGGACATCGTGTTTCTCCACGACATCGAGTTTGGGCACCCGAGTCAGGTGTTGGAGGAAGGGTGGCGGGCACTCGTGGACGCGCGCACGGCCGGGAAAATTCGGTGCGCAGGCGCTTCGGGGCTGCCGCTGGATGTCCTCACGCGGTTTGCGGCCGCGGCGCAGCCTGATGTCATCCTGTCCTACTGCCACTACTGTTTGAATGATACGACCCTCCTGGACGCCGTTCCCCGGCTGATGGCCGGCCGCGTGGGTCTAGTGAATGCGTCGCCGCTCGCGATGGGACTGCTGACCCAAAACGGCCCCCCCGAGTGGCATCCGGCCCCCGCACAGCTGAAGGAGCAGGCAGCGGCTGCGGCTCGCTGGGCCGAGTGCCACGGAGTCGACCTAGCCGACCTAGCGCTCCAGTTTGCCACCCGGCGGCCAGAGATTCCGACGACGCTGGTGAGCACAGCGAATGCCGCCCATCTGGCGCGCAATGTGCGGGTCCTGGCCGAAGCCGTGGACGAGACGGCGCTGGCCGGGGTGCTGGAGGTTTTGGCGCCGGTGATGAATCTAACGTGGGCATCGGGGCCCCCCACTTGATTGATGGCGCTGGCTGGACGAGACGTTGGACCTGAGAGGACAGGCCTTTGGGGGGGGCTTCGTCGTTGTACGCCCGTCCATCCCGTGGTGTAATAAAGTCGCACATCGAAAGTGTGCACAGCACAGTGACCGGCGCGTCTGAGGAGGTAGCAGGTGAGGCAGGTGCGGATTGCCGCGGGGCGGCGGGCGGAATTGGTGGAACGGCCCACCCCGGGGCTGCGGGACGGCTGGGCGTTGGTGCGCATCGATGCTGCGCCGTTGTGTGCGGAGTACAAGTTGTTTCGCAGTGGCCGGACAGGGGAGAGCCTGGGGCACGAGGCAGCCGGAACGGTGGTGGAGTGCGCTGGGCGGACAGCGGTCCAGCCCGGGGACCGGGTCGTCGTGATGCCGCAGTATCCCTGCGGGACGTGCGATCATTGTCGTTCGGGCGAGTACATCTACTGCGAGGACAATCTGGATGACGACGCGGGCACCATGGCCGAGTACATCGCCAAGCCGGCGTGGCTGCTGGTGCCCATCCCTGCGGACGTCCCGACGCATCTGGGCGCGCTGGCGTGTTGCGGGTTGGGGCCGTCGTACGGGGCGCTGGCGCGGGCCAGTGCGAGCGCGGGAGCGACCCTGCTCGTCACAGGGTTGGGTCCGGTGGGCCTGGGAGCTGTCGTCAACGGCGTGTACCGCGGGCTTCGCGTGATTGGCGTGGACGGGAACGCATACCGGGCGGCACTGGCGCGAGACCTCGGCGCCGTGGCCGTACTGGATCCGAACGACCCCGACGTGCTCGCGCAGATCCGGGCGCTGTCCGGTGGCCGTGGCCCCGGCGTGGGGGTGGACTGCTCCGGGCATGTGGACGCCCACCGCTTGCAGCTCGATGCGGCGGCTCGGCGGGCTTGTGTCGTGCTAGTCGGTGAATCGAACGAGGCGACGCCGATTCGGGTCAGTCCCGACCTCATCCGCAAGGGCCTCACCGTGATGGGGTCGTGGCACTATTCGCTGACGGATGTCCCGAACGTGATGCGGGTGATTGGGGAGTTTCCCGGTGTGGAGCGGCTCATCACCCACCGCTTCCCCTTTGACCGTGTGCAGGAAGCCTTCGAGGTATCGGAGAGCCAGCAGTGTGCCAAGGTCATCCTTCATCCCTTCGGGGAGATGACGTAGTGAGCGGACAGGGATGGGGCGGCGAGAACGTGGCGGGGCGTTATCGTGTGGCCGTGGTGGGCGCCGGGAGCCGGGCCGCCAATCACATCGCCTGCTATGAGGAGATCCCTGAGGCCCGGGTGGTGGCCGTGGCCGACCGTACCGGACGGCGAAGCCCGACCGTGGCCGCCCAGTATGGCTTGCGAGCCTACCAAGATGTGCGCGAGATGCTGGAGCGCGAGCGGCCGCACCTCGTGCACGTGGTGACCGGGCCCCAGGGACGTGTGGATCTGATGGAACAGGTGGCCGCCGCCGGGGTGCCGCTCTGCACCGTGGAGAAGCCCGTGGCTGTGGGGGTCCAGGACTACAATCGGCTGCGCGTGCTATTGGGCAGCACGTCCACCCGGTTTGCCGTGGCCCACCAATTCTCTTGGCATCCCACCTACGTGCGCCTGCACCAAGCAATTCTGGCGGGCGAGGTGGGGGCGGCCCGTTGGCTGGACATGAGCGCTGGCATGTCGGTCACGGGGCAGGGTACGCACATTTTGCACTACGGCATGGAGTGGAATGGAGGCTCTCCCGTCAGCCGGGTGTTCGGCGCCGCGAGTGGCTGGGATGGTGCGGACGCGGATCACCCAGGCCCGCAGGCGACCGAGGCTGAATTGGAGTTTAGCAACGGGGCACGAGGGATGTGGGTGACCGGTGCCGCCGCCCCACGGGTCGGCCGGTGGCCCACGGTGTGGCAACATGTGCGGGTGGCGCTGTACGGTCAGCGGGGCTACGCGGGCTGGGAGGAGTTTGGCGATGCCGAGCTGTCGGGCGAGCACCAGAGCCTCCGGAGCGCCTTCGGCGGGATGGAGACGTGGCGGGGCCAAAATCTTAAGGCCCAGGCGGGATTCCATCGCGCCATGCTGCACTGGCTGGACAACCCGCGTGAGCCGCCCAGCACCGCGCTGGAGGCTTCCCTCCACGAGTGGAAGGTGGTGCTGGCCCTGTACGAAAGTGCACTGACGCGCCGCATCGTTGAGGTGACCGCGTTCGAACCAGAACCCGACTTGGTGATGAAACTCATGGCGGCTCTGACCCCCTGAGTAGCGGGGGCGTGCTGATGAAGCCCCAGCGAACGAGAAAGGATGTTAGAGATGCGGGTGTTGATTTCGGTGGACATGGAGGGCATTGCCGGGGTCAGTGGGACCCAGGACACGCTGTACGGCCGCCCCAACTACGACCGGTTTCGCCGACTGATGACCGACGAAACCAACTTGGCGGTGGAGGCGGCCTTCGCGGCTGGCGCGGACAGTGTAGTCGTGAACGACTCGCACGACGGCATGCGCAATGTCATGTACGAAGTGCTGGATGACCGCGCCGAGCTGATTTCGGGCTTTAACAAGCCGCTGTGCATGATGGAGGGGGCCCAAGAGGCTGACGCCGTCGTATGCATCGGGTATCACGCCTGGGCGGGTACGGCGCAGGCGGCATTGGACCACACCATCTCCGGCGGTCAGATTCACAATTGGTGGCTCAACGATCGCCTGGTGGGCGAAACGCAGATCAATGCCGCGCTGGCGGCTCATTACGGGGCCCCGATTGTTTTTGTGAGCGGGGACGACAAGCTGGCGGAACAGGTCGCCGGATCGCTGCCCGGCGCGCGGACGGCGGTGGTGAAGTACGCCATCGATTCGATGTGCGTCCGGTCCCAACCCCTGTCCGTTGTGCGGCGCCTGTTGCGCGAAGGCGTGGAGGAAGCGGTACGGGGGCACGCGACCGTTCCGGTGCAGCGTGTGGTGGGGCCAGTCACCTTTCGCATGGAGTTCAAGCGGTCCTCGCACGCGGAGGTCGCGTGCCTCCTGCCCATGGTGCGGCGGGTGGATGGGCGCACGGTGGAGGTGACCGGTGCCGATGCGTTGGAGGCGTGGCGCCTAGCCTTCGGGGCCATGCGGCTCGGGTCTACGTGTGATATGGGCTGACCGGTCGCCCGACGAGCCGACCGGCGGCTCGTCCCGGACGTGCGACCCGCTGGCCCTAGCGTTCCCAGCAGTAGTCCACAGCCAGGGCCGCCGCCCGGCCGAGCGCTTCGTTGGCTTCGTTGTTCTGGGGCTTCCAGTGGGCAACGTCCGAAAGGGTAAAGACAGCGACCGCACAGCGATGGCCGCCACCGTCGTCAATCACGCCGGCGTCGTTGCGGATGCCGGTCAGAGTTCCGGTCTTGTGCGCGATGCGGGGTTGGAGGGTGGCGGGGAATCCGGATACCAACCCATTCGTGGTGGCGCACGTAGCGAGCATGGTGCGCATGACCGCACACAGGGGAGGAGGGGCCGCGTGGCCCGCCCAGATCAGCTGCAGCAGCCGTGTCATGTCGCTCGGCGTGGTACGCCACGCTGCGGTTTGGGGCTGAAGGTCCGGGTCGGTGCGCAGGAGTTCCCCGACGGCCGCGTCGTCCGCGCCCTCGTAGCGGCGCTGCGCACGCGCGTACAGGTCCCGAATCATGCCAGACAGCTGGATCGAGGGAAGGCCCAACGTCTGCATGGCGGCCGTTACCCGGTCTGGACCCACCCGATCCAAGATGATGTCCGTCGCATGATTGTCGCTGATGGCGATCATCAGCTGGGCGACGGCACGCAGGGAGAGGTCCACCGCATCCGGCAGCACGGACAGCCCCGTGGGACCGCCGGTGCGCGGGCCGTCGCCGACGTGGATGCGCTCGTCCAACGTCATCTCACCAGCGCCCACCGCCTGCATCAACGCGACGAGAATCGGGATTTTTCCCACCGAGGCGGTCGCGCAGACGACATCCTCCCGATATCCCCAGCTGGATCCGGTGTCCAAGTTTCGCGCATGGACGAATCCCTGCAGATGGGCCGAGCGAAACGCATCTTCCACCAGCCGTCGAACCTCTTCGGCACGGGTCACGTGTCTCACCTCCGTCACTGTGACGACGACCAAGCGTGGTCGATTGCAGCTCGGCATGCTCTGGCCCGGTGTCCCGAGGCCCGGGGGCTACCTCAGGGGGGCGGCGCGGTCCGAGTATCTAGCTTCGAGATTATAGAACGCGAGCGCATTGGCGCCCCACACCGCCTCCTGCGCCGCTCCGCCAAGTGCCGACTCCAACACCGCCCGCGCCACGTTCAGCACCTGCGTGTACGAACCAGCCTGAAGACACACGGGCCAGTCGCTGCCGGCCAGCAGGCGTTCGGACCCAAACACCCGAGCGGCGTAGTCCACGTAGGGCTGCAGGGTGCCCGCGGTCCAGTGGTTGTGGTCCGCTTCCGTGACCAAGCCCGATATCTTGCACCACACGCCGCGGTGACGGGCCAACGCGGCGAGGCGCGACGCCCACGGTTCGAACCCCCCAGCTTGGATGGGCGGCTTGGCCGCATGGTCCACGACACTCAAAAGGTGGGGCACGTGGTCCAGGGCCCGAATCACGGCCGGAACATGCCGATCGTAGATCAGCAAGTCCAACCGGAGGCCGTGGTCGGCCAGCGTGTTGAGGTTGGCAATTACGCGGGGACGCATAATGAAGTCGTCGGCACTGAGGTCCTGGAGCATGGGCCGAAGACCCACCAGCTTGGGGTACGCCGCGAGCCGAGCCAAGTCCCGGTCAAACGTGGGCTCCGGTTGGTCCAAGTTCGCCCAGCCCACCACGCCGAGGATGAGCGGATTGTCCGCGGTCAGGTGCAGGAGCCATTCACTTTCCTCGAGCGTCGGGGCGGCTTGCACGGTGATTGTGCCGTCCACACCAGCTTCGATGGCCAGCGGCTCGAGATGCTCGGGCAAAAAGTCTCGGAAAATGGGTCTCTGGGTAGCCTCCGGAAACGCCGTCGTGAACTTGTGAAGGGTCCAGAAGTGCTGGTGCGCATCCACAACCATCGCAATCGCTCCTCGAGATGAGAAATGGAGATGGTGGCGTGGCGGACCCGGCCGGTGCTTCGCCAACCGTACCACGAGACCGCACCGGCCGCCACCTCTCGGTGATTCATCGGTCGGGTGGGCGCCAGGGGAGCCAGGGGGCGCGCCGGGAACGCCCAGGCTGATTTGGACGAAGGGGGCGAAGACGTGAGCAACCAAGTGGGGGAGTACGACCCGGGCCACACCACCGCCGTGGTGTTTCCGTTGGGCGGAATAGGGACCGGGAGCATCGGGTTAGCCGGCAACGGGAGGCTGGTGGAGTTTGAGATCCAGAACCGGCCGAACAAAAACAGCTCCAACGGCTTTTCGTTCTTTGCCATCAAGGCGGAGCACGCCCACCAGGTGCGGACCGCCAAGATTCTCAACGGTGACTTGGAAGGGACGCACAGTGGAGAGGGACGCAGCCCCTTTGTTGGGTTTGGATTCGGGCCGCCCCGTGAGGCGTTGGCGGGACTGCCGCACTATGCCCAGTGGCACTTCACTGGCCGATTTCCCGTGGCCCAGATCGCCCTTGCCGATCAAGACCGCATGCTGGACGTCACCCTGTCCGCCTTCAACCCTTTCGTGCCGCTCAACAGCGAGGACTCCTCGCTACCGGTGGCGCTGTTTACCTTTGACATCACCAACTGCTCTGCGGAGTCGCTGGAGGTGACCCTGGTGGGTGCGTTGCAAAATCCCTTTGGCGGGATGGGCATCAACCGTGTGGTACGAGAAGCCGGTCTACACCAGTTGATGCTGATGCATAGCACGCTGACGCCGGCCGACACCCAGTTTGGTCACTTGCTGCTGGCCACGGACGGGGGCGACGTCAGCCCGCAGACGTATTGGTATCGCGGCGATTGGTTTGACAATCTCGAAGTGTTTTGGAGGGAGTTTTCCGGCCCCGGTCGGATACGGGATCGGCGGTACGACGGCCCCCGCAGTGTGGACAGCGTCTACGACGACGGGGATGTGGGGGTGTTGGCGCAACACGCGGCGATTCGCCCGGGAGACACGGCCCGGTTGCGGTTTCTGGTGGCATGGTACTTCCCGTGGTATGTCAACTACTGGAATCCCGGCGGTTCGCCGGCGCCCCGGTGGAAGAACTACTACGCCACGCGCTTTGAGAGTGCGAGTGCCGTCGCGGCTTACGCCTTTCAACACTGGGATCGCTTAGAGGCGCAGACGGGTCGGTTTCGCGATGCCTTTTTTGACAGCACGATGCCCGCCGCCGTGTTGGACCGCGTTTCCGCTAACCTGTCCGTGTTGAAGTCCCCGACCGTAGCCCGGCTGACGGACGGGACCCTTTACGGATTCGAAGGCTGCCATGCGGACAGCGGGTGTTGCGAGGGCTCGTGCACGCACGTCTGGAACTACGACCAAGCGACCCCCTTTTTGTTTCCTGACCTGGCGCGCTCGATGCGGGAGGCGGCGTATCGTCATGGGGTGGACGATGCGGGCCGCATGGCGTTTCGCCTGCTGCTGCCCTTGGAGAGGACCCGTGCCGAGTCCACGCACCGGGCGGCGGTGGACGGCCAAATGGGCGAAATCATCAAGGTGTATCGCGAGTGGAAAGTGTCTGGGGACACGCAGTGGCTGGCCCGCCTGTGGCCCACGGTGCGACGGTCGCTGGAGTACGCCTGGTCGCCCGACAACCCGGACGGCTGGGATGCGGACTGCGATGGCGTGCTGGAGGGTGTGCAGCACCACACGCTGGATGTGGAGTTTTACGGACCCAACGCGTATCTGACAGGCTTTTACCTGGCGGCGTTGGCCGCAGCGGGCGAGATGGCCGCGGCGCTGGGTGAAGCGCCAGAGGAGTACAGGCGCCTGGGGCGGCAGGGTCGCGCGTGGGTGACGACACACCTGTTTAATGGGGAGTACTTCATTCAGCAAGTAAGTGCGAGAGATGCCGCCCTCCCTCTCGACCCGGAACTGGGGGAGGTAAAATACCAGTTGGGCGACGGATGTCACATCGACCAGGTGATTGGGCAGTGGCATGCCCGCCTCGTTGGCTTGGGGGACATCTTAGACCAGTCGCAAGTCCACAGTGCCTTGCGAGCGGTGCATCGGTTCAATTTCCGGTCGATGCGCGCCCACGCCAACGTTCACCGGGTTTTCGCGCTGAACGACGAGCGCGGCGTGGTCATCGCGACCTGGCCGCGCGGTGGCGCTCCCCAGATTCCCGTGCCCTACCACGGCGAGTGCATGACCGGATATGAATACGAAGTCGCGAGCCACATGATCTATGAGGGACTGGTGGACGAAGGCCTGGAGGTGGTGAACGCCATTCGCGAGCGCTACGACGGCCGCCACCGCAATCCCTGGAACGAAATCGAATGCGGCAGCCACTACGCGCGGGCTTTGGCCTCGTATGGGTTGTGGTTGGCGCTCTCCGGCTTCGAGTATGACATGCGGCGGCACCACATGGGATTTCACCCGCGTATCCACCCGGCAGCCTTCCGAGCGTTTTGGTCGCTGAACACGGCCTGGGGCGTGTTTCGGTGGGAGGGGCAGCGTGTGAGTCTCGAAGTCTTCGCCGGCCATTTGTCCCTCCAATCGTTCAGCGCCGCGGGCTTGGACCACGCGGGCTCCGTTGCTGTCCGGATGGGAGCCCCGTCGGTTGTCCCAGAATTTGCTTTCCGAGGCGGTGTCTTAAGATTTGCGACGGCTGTGCACCTGCAGGCGGGCGACGCTCTGGTGGTCGATGGGGTGTGATCGATAAATCTGCCGTGAAACGGGTTCCTCCAAGCGGAAGTCCCG
>JAJZWS010000018.1 GCA_021846565.1 Bacillota bacterium | reverse complement strand
GCGCGCAGGTCGTACCGCATGATGGGCCGGCACGGCGTGCGCGCGGCCACGGTCGCGAATCCGGCCCGGCGAAACGCCGCCGCACTGCCCGTGAAGTTGTTGCGGCTGGCGCCCGGGACCGACGCATCAATGGGGTAGGCCTCCAAAAGGTCCACGTGGGCCGCGCGCGCCGCGTCGACCGCCGCCAGAATCAGTTCCGAGGCCACCCCTTGGCCTCGGTAGCCCCGCCGCACAAAGAAGCAGCTGATGGACCACACCGCAGCCTCATCCACCCGCCCGAGATATCGCGCGCGGTCCAGCCACGGCAGCACGTCGCGCGGCGTCAGCTGGCACCAGCCGACCGCGAGCTCGCCCTTATAGGCCAAGAGCCCGGGCGGAGGTCCCGCCGCCACCACCGTGCGAAAGTCCTCGCGATTCTGCTCGTGCGGACGCCGATAGTACCCGTTGCCCAGCCGCCAGTACATGCACCAGCACCCACTCGAAGCTCCCGCCTTCCCAAACAGGTTGGCCAACGCGTCCCAACGGTCGGGGCTCAGAGGTACAATCCTCACGTCACGCCCTCCTTCCGTCTGGCCCAACCGCCGTCAGTCGATGAGCCGCGGTGCCTGTCCCGAACCGGTGCACGGCGGGTGCCCCCGCGCTGCGTCACTGTCGGGCCAACGTCACGGCGTGAAGAACCGATGATACGCTTGGTCCGACAGGTGGGCCTCCAGCATATGGCCTTCCAGGGCCGTGCGGAACTGGACCACTTCCGCCAAGGGGCCGTGGGAGTCGTGGCCGCGAAACGTGAAGTCTTCCGGGCTGCCCAGGGGCAGGAGCTGCCACTCGGCCCCGTCCGGCCACACCAGGGTAAGCTTGCCCTGTCGTGCCACCACCCGAAAGTTGGACACCCAGGGATTGTGCGCCCGATAGTGGCCCACCACCGCCCCTCCCCCGGGCGCCGGGGCAAACTGCCGGGGCCCCGCATACGCCGGAGTCGCGAACCAGCGGCCGCCGTGCCACAGCTCGGCGGCCACCGCCCCCACCCGGCGAAAGCCCAGCGGGAATCGATCCCACGCCGGATGGCCCACCAGATACGTATCACGCTCGACCCGCTCCATCGGTCCGAGCCATTCCCCGGCCTGCCACAGCTCGAGACCGCCCTCGCCGGCTCGCACCTCGACATCGCCCGGTGGGTCACTCTCCATCGCGCGATAGGTACCGACCAGCCCCGGGTCCCCCATCCTGGTGTCCGTCTCCGTCCCCTGGGCGGCGGCCCAGACGTGCGAACAGCCGTTGTGGGCAGCCACGAGGGTGCCCACCACCTCTTGGGCCAGCGCCTCCGCATCGAGTGGGCCATTCGCCAGTACCACTGCCGCGAGCTGGCCACCCACGTCGGCGGCCAGCCCCGCGTGGTATCCCAGCATACCGCCGCTGTGGTGCAGCAAGAGCCGCCCATCTCTCGGAGGTTCCACCCGGAACAAGCCATAGCCATACGCCGTGGTGGCGTCCACGGTGACGCGCGGGGCCGTCAGCGCATCAAAGTGTGCGGGGCACAGTATCGGCCCGTGGGGACCGGCCCCTTGGTTCAACAGCATGCGCGCAAAGGCCGCCAGGTCGTCCGCATGGGCAGAGAGGCACCCGTCGCCCCCATCCGTCTCGATCCAGGGCGCCGCGACCAGCGGCTCTCCGCGCCGGTACGGCCGGTCATCAAACAACGGGACATACCCCACGGCCAGCGCCGGTCGCAGCGCGTGAGTAATGCTCCCCGCGGCATCGTGCATGTGCAACGGCGCGAGGATGCGACTCCGCACAAGCTGGCCGTACGGCTGACCGGTTACCTCTTCCAGCACCAAGCCCAGGGTCTTGTAGCCGATGTTGGAATACTGAAATCGGGTGCCTGGGGGAAGGCCCGGCGGCAGCCGCCGGAGCTGAAACACCTCGGACCGCACGTCCGCCGACGCATCGCTGCCGCCGATGAGACCCGCCGAATGGGTCAACAGGTCACCCAGGGTGATGGGCCGTGGGCTATTGGCCGCAAACCACGGCAGGTAGTCCGTGACGGGCGCCGACACCTTAAGACAGCCTTCGTGCTCCAGCTGCAGCACCATCACGGCGGTAAAGGCCTTGCCGATGGACCCAAATTGAAAAAGCGTCCCGCTCTCCACGGGTATGCGGGCGTCCACGTTCGCGAAGCCAGAGGTTACTCGGTGCACCACGCCGTGGCGCGTCGTCACCGCCAACGCCGCCCCGGGCGTGCCAGAGGTTCGGGTGCGCAGAGACACCAACCGTTCGATGACCGCCGCTTCGTCCCTATCGTCCATTGCCGCCACACCCGCTCCTTTCACTTGAGCACCCCATGGTCATCGTGCCAGATCGGCCGAGGCCGGGGAAGCGCGGCGGCCTTTTGGGTCCCGCCTCACGCGCCGCGGCCGGCCCGTGTCATGGCCGCCGGCGCCAGGGCAGCGGACAAGCAGGTCATCAGTCCACGCCCCACCACCAGGATCCAGGGCGTGCGCGCCAACAGCGCCACCAAGCTCGGGCCGAATTCGTCCCCGAACCGGATAAACACCAAACGGAACTGGCCCAGACGCCGGGGCTAGCTCCCATCAGCTGGAACCCCGAAACGTCGCCCGGTAGGGCCAGGCCACCGACTGGCTGGCTACCAGAGGCGGCCCGTGCGGATGCTCGCTGCCCTCACCAGCAGGAGGAACGCTTCAAGCCCGGGCGCCGCCAGGAGCCCGACCCACGCTGTCTCCATCTCCCCAGCGCCGTTCTCGCCGCAGTCCATCCTCCCCCGGGCGGCCCCGGTCGTCGATCCCCCTGGGTCGGGGTCTCTGCGGCGCCTCGCCGCCCTTTCTATGGATTCTCGGCGGTCCACCCGGCTCCTGCTACAATTGGTCAGCCCCCACTCAGCAAAGGCACAGGAGATGGTCTAGTGGATGTCCTCTGGGAGCGCCTGGGCGAGGTGGGCCAGGAAGTGTGCACCATCAACAGTCAGGATGCGCTGGTGCTGACGGGAACGGTGGTGACCGCCTTTGATGGACAGCCGGCCTCGGTATGCTACGTGGCAAAGGCAGACGAATCGTCGGGGGTCACGCGCATGGCTGACGTCACGATGCAGTGGACGGGCAAGATGCGCACGCTCTCCCTCCGACATGACGCCAATGGCCGCTGGTGGGTGAACGACCACCACGAGCCCACCCTGGACGGCCTCGACGACGTGGACCTGGGGGTGACGCCTGCAACCAACACCCTGCCCATTCGCCGTCTCGGACTGGCCGTGGGGCAGAGTACCTCCATGACGGCCGCGTGGGTGCGGTTTCCCGCCCTCACCGTGACGCCGTTGGCCCAGCGCTACACGCGGCAAGCCAGGGACCGCTATGTTTATCAGTCGCTGGCCAGCGGGTACCAAGCCCTCTTGACGGTGGACGCCGACGGCGTAGTCCAGAGCTACGAGGGGGTCTGGCGGCGCGTGTCGCTGGGGCCCGCCGTGCCTCGAGACCCCGTCATCACGCCGTTGAGCCCCCGCGACTTCGACGAGATTGCAGGGTCGGTGGACAGCTGGTGGGGCCGCCCGGTCGCGGATTTGCTTCACCGATTCATGTTTGCGCACTTCTGCGACACCAGCTTCGTCGTGCACGTCGACGGGCGGCCGGTTGCCTTTCTCTTGGGTTTCGTGTCGCCCGCGCACCCGGACGAGGCGTACGTGCACATGCTCGGCGTCGACCCCGCGCATCGGGGGGAAGGGCTCGGCCGGCGGCTTTATGAGGCGTTCTTCGCGCTCGTGCGCCAGCGCGGGGTCGTGCGGGTGCGGGCCGTTACCAGCCCCATAAACGGGGCGTCCATCGCGTTTCACCGGGCGGTGGGATTCACGCTGGAGCCGGGCGACCGCGTGGTGGATGGCAACCCGGTGCACTCCGGCCACGACGGGCCGGGAGTGGACCGGGTTGCATTCGTGCGCCAGCTTGATTAGCGGCGCTTAAGCGAGGGGCTCGCCACTTGGGTGAGCCCCTCCGTCGTGTCCTTCGCCTACTCGAGACGCCTGACTCAGTACAGCGGACCTGGGGTAATCGTGCGGCTGCGCTCGGCGCCCACCGACACCATCATCACGGGGACGCCGACGATCTCGCCGATCCGGTCCACATAGTACCGCGCCGCGCTCGGCAGATCCTGCAGCTGGCGCGCCTCGGTGGTGGGGGCCATCCAGCCGGGACACGTCACCAACTGCGGCTGGACCCCCTCCAGATCCTCCACACGGTCGGGGAAGTCGGTTGTCACCGTGCCATCGGGCAGTTTGTAGCCCGTGGCGATGCGCAGTGTGGGCATCTCGTCCAGCACGTCCAAAGACGTCACCACCACACCGGTCATGCCGTTGACCCGCGCCGCATGCCGAAGCGCCACGCCGTCGAGCCACCCCACCCGGCGCGGCCGCCCGGTGGTGGTGCCGTATTCGTGCCCCCGCTCCCGTATGGTGTCGGCCAGCTCCCCCGACAACTCTGTGGGGAACGGACCGTCGCCCACCCGCGACGTGTACGCCTTCAAGATGCCGTAAACCTGGTTAATGCGCGTGGGCCCTACGCCCGCCCCGATGCAGGCGCCCCCTGCAATGGGATGCGACGAGGTCACAAACGGGTAGGTGCCGTGATCGTTGTCCAGCATGGTGCCCTGGGCGCTTTCAAACAAGACGTTCTGGTCGCGGTCCAGCGCGTCGTTGATGAGCCGCGGCGTGTTGGCGAGATACGGGCGGACGCGCTCGGCAATCGCTGAAAGCTCACCCGCGATGACCTGCGCGTCCAGCGCATCCACCCGGTCCCCCAACAGCCGCCGCTTGTCCGCAATCTGACTCGCCACCCGCTGCTGCAGCCGGTCAGGCTGCAAAAGCTCGCCCATGCGAATCCCCGTGCGGGCGGCCTTGTCCATATACGCGGGCCCAATGCCTCTAAGCGTCGTGCCCAACCGCTCGCTGCCCAGCCGCTCCTCCTGCAGGGCGTCTAAGAGCTTGTGATACGGCATCACCAGATGGGCCTGGGTCGAAACGCGGAGCCGGTCCAGCGTCAACCCCGCCGCTTCCAGGTAGTCCATCTCCTCCACCAGCCCCCAGGGATCCACCACCACGCCGCCGGCAATCACCGAAACACACCCGGGATACAAGATGCCCGAAGGAATCAGGTGAAGCTTGTACGTCTGGGTGCCCACCACCACCGTGTGGCCCGCGTTGGCGCCTCCTTGATGCCGCACCACCATGTCCGCCTTCTGCGCCAGGAAATCGGTTACGCGGCCCTTGCCCTCGTCGCCCCACTGCGCTCCCACCAACACCACTGCGGACACGCTCATCCCTCCATCCGCCACATCAGCTTAAGTGCCGTCCGCTCCCCTTGGAGGGGGCGCGGGTTATGTATGAGCCCCTTCCGGCAGCACCGAGAGAAACTTGCCGGTATCCTTGCGAAACGCCAGTGTCACCGTGCCGGTGGGCCCGTTGCGCTGCTTCGCCACGATCACCTCGGCCTGTCCGGGGGTCGCGCTGTCCTTGACGTAGTAGTCATCGCGATAGATAAACGCCACCAAGTCGGCATCCTGCTCAATCGCGCCCGACTCGCGCAGGTCCGACAGCATGGGGTGCTTGTCATTGCGCGATTCCACGGCGCGCGACAGTTGCGACAGGGTGAGCACCGGCACCTCCAGCTCACGGGCGAGCGCCTTTAACCCCCGGGAAATCTCCGAGATTTCCTGCTGGCGGTTCTCGCTGCGGCCGCGCGCCGACATCAGCTGCAGGTAGTCGATGATCACGAGCCCCAGGTTGTGCTTGCGGTGCAGGCTCCGCGCCTTGGCGGCCAGTTCCAGCGGGGAGAGCGCCGGCGTGTCGTCGATATAGATCGGCGCATCGCCCAGGCGTCCCAGCGCATGCGTGAGGTGCGACCACATCTCGTCGGTCAAATCGCCGGTGCGCAGCCGCTGCCCGTCCAGGTCGGCTTCCGCCGAGATGAGCCGGAGCGCCAGTTGCTCCTGGCTCATCTCCAGGCTGAAAATGACGACCGGTACGTGCTCATGGACCGCCACATGCCGCGCAATGTTCAAGCAGAAGTTGGTTTTGCCCATCGAGGGGCGAGCCGCCACCACCCAGAGATCCGACGCCTGCATGCCGCTGGTGATCCGGTCAAAGTCGTGAAACCCGGTGGCAATGCCCGCGAGCCCCTTCTTGCCGGCCATCTGCTCGACGCGCTCCAGCGTGCGCACCAGGATCGACTGGAGCCGCTGCGGCTCGCGTCGGCCCTGCTGCGCCAGCTCAAACAGCGCATGCTGCGCCTGGTCCAGAATTTCGTCGGCATTGTCTTCGGCCTGGAATGCCAAGCCCACCATGTGGCCGCCGGTTTCAATGATGCGGCGCAGGACGGACTTCTCTCGGACTATGCGGGCGTAGTGCACCGCATGGGCCGACGTCGGCACGATTTCCGCCAGCTCCATGAGAAACGGCAGACCGCCCACCTGGTCCAGCGTGCCGCGTCGTCGCAGCTGATCGCTCACGGTAATCACGTCCACCTGACGGCCCGAGCTGGAGAGAAGCTCCAGGATGGCCAGAAACACTTCGCGGTGGGCATCCCGATAAAAGTCCTGAGCATCCAAAAGCGGCGCCACGTCATCCGCCGTGGCGGGATCGATCAAGAGCGCACCCAGCACCGCCAGTTCGGCTTCCAGGTGCTGGGGCGGAATGCGACTGTAGTCGGTACTCATTCGGCCAGCGCTGCCAACAGCGCCGTGGCGTCCTCCACCGGCCGCACCTCCACCCCAGGATCTGCGGGCACGTCCACCGCATTGCCTTTCGGCACCAGCACCAAGGCCATGCCGGCCTGACGGGCCCCGAAAACCTTCTCCGCAATGCCGCCCACCGGCTTCAAGGCGCCCGACAGCGACAGTTCGCCCGTGAGCGCTACGTCCTGGCGCACCGGCGTGTCGGTCAACACGCTCCAGAGCGCCAGGAAAATGGCCGCGCCCGCGGACGGGCCGTCCACCTGGCCCCCGCCCACCACGTTGACGTGGAAGTCGTGCCGACCCACCTGCTCCTGGCTGGTCACCCGGCGCAGCACCGTCAGGGCATTGAACACCGAATCCTTGGCCATAGACCCGGCGGTGTCATTGAAGCGCACCTGGCCGCGGCCCGGCTTGGCCGGGAACATGGTGGCTTCCACCTCCAGCACCGTCCCCTGAAAACCCGCCACGGCCAAGCCCAACACGCGACCCACCTGGCGGCTGGGCTCCGCGTGCACGCCGGAGACTCGCGGCAGGCGGGCACTGGCGATCGCCTCGGTCACATGCGACTCCTCGATGCGCTTGACGCTGGCGTCGCGCAACAGCGCCAGGCTCAGCGCATCAGCCAACAGCGTGACCGCCCGCCGCCCCTCGAGCGTGTACTGGGACAACAGCGCGGCCGCCGCCGGGTCCAGGGTCACATCGATGCGGGACGCCGCCTCTTCCGCAATGTGCCGAATGTGTTCCGGAGCCAGCGGATCGAAGTACACCTCCGCGCACCGCGAGCGCAGCGCCGGCGAAATCTCCTCCGGGGACCGGGTGGTGGCGCCAATGAGTACGAAGTGGGCCGGGGCTCCTTCGGCAAACAGCTTCTTCACGTACTCCGGCACCGACGGATCCTCGGGGTCAAAGTAGGCGGAGTCAAACGGCACCCGCTTATCTTCCAGAACCTTTAACAACTTGTTCTGCAGAATCGGGTCCATTTCTCCAATTTCATCGATGAACAAGACGCCTCCGTGAGCATCCGTGACCAGGCCGGGCTTTGGTTCCGGGATGCCGCCCTCGGCCAAATCTCGCCGCGCCCCCTGATAGATGGGGTCGTGCACCGAGCCCAGCAGCGGGTTGGCCACCTCGCGGGGGTCCCACCGGAGCGTGGCCCCATCCACCTCCACAAATGGCGCCTCGGGCTGGAACTGTCCCAGGGCGCTGGCTTTGGCCGCTTCCAGTGCAAGGCGGGCCACCGTGGTTTTGCCCACACCTGGTGGACCGTACAGCAAAATGTGCTGCGGATACGGGGAAGCCAGTTTGGCCAAGAGCGCCTTCACCGCCTGGTCCTGGCCAATTACTTCATCAAGGGAGCGGGGCCGCATGATGTCCAGCGCCGGCCGCGAGAGCGTGACCGCATCCAGTTGCCTTAACCGCTCCAGCTTGCGCGTCGTCTCCGGGGTTTCCGGCCCCCCGTCCTCCTTTAGGATTTGCATGCGGATGTCCCGCACGTATTCCTCGTGCCGCATCTGCATGCGCTCGGCGATGCGCTTTTCCAAATCGTCCTCGAGCGTACGCCGGGCCAGCACTTCGGACAGCTCGTCCTCCAGCCGCGAAAGCTCGTCGACAATGCCGCTCTCCGGAGTGAGCTCCGTGAGCGATGGGTCTTCGTAGACGATTTTCTTCAAGCCCAAGAGACGGCGCGACGGGTCGTCGTCGCGCAGGTCTTTCAGGGCCATGAGCTTGCCGGCCTTCAGCACCAACCGCTCAGGTCCGTAGATTTGGACCATGAGGTCATAAAACGCTCGGAGCCGGCGATCCAGGTCCTCTGCCAGGGCTTCCGAAGGCGACGACGGTTCGTGACTCATGACGGAATCAGGCGCACCAAAATGGGGACGTTCACCCCTTCGTACAAATGCACCGTCGCCTCGTGGTCGCCCAGCGCCTTCATCGCCCCACCTTCGAGCCGCACATCCTTCTTGTCGATGGTGATGCCCCGCTTGGCCAAAGCGTCGGCCACGTCCTGACTGGTCACCGATCCAAACAGCCGACCGCTCTCACCCGCATTGACCTCAATGTCCACGCGCAGTCCCTTTAAGGACTCGGCCCGCGTCTGGGCTTCCGCCACCCGCTTCTCTTGACGCGTGCGGTCGGCGGCCTGCCGCTCCCGCACCACCTTGAGCTTTCCGGGCGTCGCCCGCTCCGCAAAGCCGCGGGGAATCAGGTAGTTGCGGCCATAGCCGTCCTTGACCGTCTTGACCTCGCCCTTCTTCCCCAGGTTCTCCACGTCCTGCACCAGGATGATTTCCATCCCATCCCGCCTTCCTGCTTGTGGTCGGCTTCCCGTCTGACTCCGGACTATCCCCGACTGTACGCTGACCCCATGGGCGCCTTAAGCTATTCCACCGTGAAGGGCAGGAGCGCCATAATGCGCGCCTGCTTGATAGCGGTCGTCAACTGCCGCTGATGCTTGGCGCAGTTGCCCGACACCCGCCGGGGGAGCATCTTGCCCCGCTCGCTCACGAACCGGCGTAGGCGAATCACTTCTTTGAAATCCACCTGATCAATCTTATCGACGCAGAAGCTGCAAACCTTCTTCTTCGGTCGTCGACCTCGTTCCTTGCGCATCCGTTCACCTCCCCCGCCGAATCTGGTGTCTGACGGCCCGAGGGGCGGCAAGCCGCCCCCGCGCCGCTGCCCCGGGACTCCCTAGAACGGGATGTCTTCGGGCAAGTCCACGTCGTTCCGCCGCTCCTCATCACGGTCCCCGCCGGCGGAGGCCCCGTCACGGGGACGGTCCAAAAAGCGCACATCTTCGGCCACCACTTCCGCCACCCGGCGGCGCTGGCCATCCTGGGTTTCGTAGCTCCGGATCTGCAGCCGACCGTCCACCGCCACCAGGCGGCCCTTTTTCATGTGCTCGGCCACGGTTTCCGCCAGACGGCGCCATGCCACGCAGTCAATGAAATCGGTCTCGCGCTGGCCCCCCTGGGTCTGGTAGGGACGGTCCACGGCCACGCTGAACGTGGCCACCGACACCCCGGACTGGCTGGTGACCCGCAGTTCCGGATCCCGCGTCAGCCGGCCGATGAGGATCACCCGATTCAACATCGCGTTATCACGCCCGCAGTCCTCCCCGCATGACAAAAGGCACCGGATCGTTAGGCCTCGTCCGCCACGGACACGGTCTCCTCCTCGGACGCTTCGGTCGTCGGAGTGGACACAGGCGCGGAGGCATCGGCTTTCAGATCACGGCGCACGACGATGGAACGCAACACGTCCTCGTTGATGTTCAAGCGACGGGTCAGTTCATTGGAAATGGTGCCGGTCCCCGTGAATGCTTGCACGATGTAAAATCCTTCGGTGCGGCCGTTGATAGGATAAGCGAGATGGCGACGGCCCCAGCGCTCCAGCTTCTCTGCGGTGCCACCCGCAGTGGCGACCAGGGCGGCCACGCGACCGATGGACGCTTCCAGACCCTCTTCGTCCAAGTCCGGACGCAAGATGCACATGAGCTCATAGCGAGCCAATAGTTTTTCACCCCCTCCCGTGGACACCCCTATGGGGCGGCTCCCTCCCACGTGGGGGGAGCAGGAACGGCACGCGTCGCAAGGACGACCGAAGCGCATTGTAAGCGATTCTTGCGTAAAGAACAATGCGGCCGGCGGGGCGGCGAAACATCCGGTGGCCGCGCATCACCCGCATCCCCCGCCGCTACACCACCACCCCGATCCCGGCTTGCCTCTCGGCGCGGCGCAGTGCCCAGGTGGTCATGGCCACCCCCGCCGCCAGCAGGAGAACACTCTCGACCCCGAGCGGCACAACCAGGCCCACGACCTGCGACCCCCGGGCGCCGGTGAGGATGAGGCTGCGCATGGCGGCGAACACATAGGTCTGCGGCAGCCCCTGTCCCACACTCCGCAGCCACCCCGGCAGCACGGTCACCGGAATGTAGAGCCCCGAGACGATTTGGATGAGGTATTGGTAGACCCACGTGATCGGGTCCCGCCCGTTCTTCACCTCCAGCAGAAAGAACAAGCTGCCCCCCATGAACCCAATCCCCGCATTGGAGGCCACCAGCAGGAGCCATACCAGCACCCCCAACCCCACCGGCAGCCCACGAGCCAAGTGGATGGTCCCGGTCATCACCAGGAACGCCATCGCCGCCGCCTGCCACATCGTTGCAAACAGCGCCTGCCACAGCAGCCGGCCCACGATGTTGGCCCAGATGCCGGCGCCCGCCAGGCGATACGTCTCCAACCGCTTGTCCCAAAAGGCGTTGGCGATGGTCGTGAAGGGGGCCACCAGCGTGGCCATCCCCACCTGATTCATCAGGACACCGACCAGCACATAGGCGACGTAGTTCCCACCATAGCGCCCAACGTCGGCATTGGCCGCCGGACTCAGGAACAGTGCCACGAAGTACCACACGCCGACGGTCGTGAGCTCCTGGGCGGCGGCCAGCCACAGGTTGGCCGGGTAGAGCCGAAGCGTCTGGTACTCCACCCAGGCGGCCGCCCGCACGGCGCGGAGGAAGCCGGCGGCACCGGCCGGCTGCGCCTCGTGCTGGGTGCCGGCGGTCACTGGTCCGGCTCCGGGGCGGGCTCGCGCGCTAGCTGAAATACGTCCTCCAATGTCATCCGGCGACTGGTCATCCGCCGCACCGGGAGCTGAGCCTCCCGGATCCAGGCGACCACCGCCGGCGTGGTGGCCGGCACGTCGCGCGACCAAATGGTGACGGCGAGCGTGGCGCCCTGGTCCCCCAATACGGTGTCCACGCGCACGGCCGCCGGGAACACCTCCGCTGGAGGCACATGGACCGGGCGACCGCGGAGCATGATGTCCAGGTCAATCGGCCGCTCCTGGTGGAGCGAGCGGAGCAGACTCGGGGTCTCGTCATGCGCCACCACCACGCCGCGATGCAGCAGGGCCACCTCCGTGCACAGTTCCTCGGCCTCCTCCATCACGTGGGTCGTGAGGACGACGGTCATCCCATGCCGCTGGTTCAGCTCCGCGACCAAGGTGCGAACCGACCGCACTCCTTCCGCATCCAGTTTGTTGGTCGGCTCGTCCAGAAAGATGAGCCGATTTTCCGCCAGGAGCGAGCGCGCAAGCGCCAGGCGCTGACGCTGGCCAGCCGAGATGTGCATCGGCCACGCATTCGCCTTGTCCTCAAGGCCGAGCCGCGCCAGGAGCTCGTCGATGCGCCGGCGGGCGTGTGCCCCGTACAGACCGTAGATGGGCGCCCAGAACACAAGGTTCTGCCGCACGGTCAGGTTGTTGTCGAGCCCCACCTCGGCGGTCGGGGCTACCAGGCTCACCGCTGCGCGAAGCCGAGGCGCCTCGCGCAGCAGGTCGTAACCCAAGACGTGCCCTCCGCCCGCATCAGGCCGCAACAAGCCCGCCAAGATTTTGATAAGCGTGGTCTTGCCCGCGCCGTTCTGCCCCAGCAAGCCCAGCACCGCTCCTTCGGCCAGCGTCAGATCCACGGCCTGGAGGGCCGTGGTGCCGCGCCGGCCGCGATACTGTTTGGTGATCCCCCCGACCGCGATCACTGCCATCGGGTCAGCGTCCCATCCCGTCGCGCCTTCTCGATGCCGCGTCCGTACAGCCAGAACCCGAGCGGCAGCAGCACCCCGGCCATGACGCCCAGTGCCACCGCATCCACGGTGAGCGGCGGCCAGGGCAGCACCTGCTGGATCGGCAACACGGGCACATTCATCCGCGCACCCGGGTCCATGAGTCGCCGAAGGGCGTCAAAGGCGTAGGCGTGGGGGATCAGGCACGCGACCCACTGGAGCGGACGCGGCAGCACCGTGATGGGATAGTAGGTGCCGGCCAGCAGCGTGGCCAGCAACTGCTGGACGATGAACCGCACCGGTTCCGTGCCCCGCTTGATGTTCAGCAGATAGAAGGAGCTCGCGCTGATGGCCCCGATCCCAAAGGCGGCGGCCAGCAGCAGCACCGTGAAACCAGCAGCCAGCAGCCAATGCTCAAACCGAAAGACCGCTCCGAATAGAACGACGCCGAATGCCCCCACGATGAACAGCCGAGGATAGTCGTCCAGCAGGGACTTCGTCATGAGGCCCACGAGCGGGGTGTAGATCGACATCGGACTCAGGAGAAACAGGTCCATTGTCCCGTTGAAGTAGGCGCGCTGGATGCGCGTGTACGGGTCGGCCAGGTTGGTGAACAGAAACACGTTGACCGCAATGCCCACCACGACGAACGACATGTAGTTGGTGCCGTACGCTGGCCCCAGGAGATGCGCGTCGGCCCCGGTGAGCATCCGCCCCATGAGGAAGAACAGCAGGGTGGTCACAAAGATGTTGGTGAGCCACATCAGTTGGTTGACCCGGTATGACTGCCAGATGCGGTACTCCCGCAGAGTGAAAGCTCCCAGCGTCGCGGCCTGGTGCCAAGCGCCGCGGGCGAGCGACCCGCGCTCAGGCGCTCCCGACCTCACGCGCTTTCGACGCGGTGGGCCGACGCCTCGGGAAGAACATCCCGCAGACCGGGCCTCCGTTCCTCCACTTCGATGATGCGGCCCCCGGCGGTGTCCAGCCAGGCCAAAACGGCTGAGAACGCCGTGTCGCCGGTCTCCACCGTCAGGCGCCAAGCCATACGCCCCATTGGGCCCGGACGCGCCTGCCACTCGACATGGTGCACGATCGGCGGCGGCGGTGCGGCGGGGGTGGCCGCCATCTCCGTCACCACTTCCAGCACGGACAGCCCGGCGAGGGGCCGCACCAGCTCGCGGGGCGTGCCCATCGCCTGCACACGCCCCGCCTCCAGCACCAGCACACGGTCCGCCACCGCTTCGACCACGTCCGCCTGGTGGTCGGACACCACGACCGTCTGCCCCTCGCGGGGCAACCCGCGAATGAGGTCCCGCACCTGACGCCGGTGGTCGGGGTCCAACCCGACAAACGGCTCGTCCAGCAACACCACGGGCGTGTGCCACAACAGCGCCCGGGCCATCAGGAGCCGCTGGCGCATTCCGTTCGACAGTTCCCCAGAGAGCTTGGCAGCGTCCGCCGTCAGATCCAGGGCGGCCAGCGCCGCCCGTGTCCGTTCCCGCGCCCGACGCGACGGCATCCCCGACAGCTCGGCAAAGAAGCGAAGGTTTTCCTCGGCCGTAAGGGCCCACTCCAGCCCCATCCACCCCGTCGTGGACACGTACGCCACGTGGCGTCGGATGACCCCCGCCTGCGACAGCGGCCAACCCGCGACGGTTCCGACCCCCTCGGACGGACGGATCAACCCTGCCAGGATTTTGATGAGCGTGGTTTTGCCTGAGCCGTTGGGGCCGAGGACGCCCAGCACCTCCCCCGGCGCCACCGTGAGGCTCACGCGCTCGAGCGCGCGCACCGGGGGCGCTGCCTCCCCTGTGAGCCGTACAGCCCGGGCCGCGTTCCGGACCCACAGAACCGGTCCCTGCGTCTCAAGCTTGGTGCCGCGCAGCGACAGTTCCCGACCCGGATAGGTCTTGCCGACCTCGCAGAGGTGGATGGCGGCCGCTGCGCTCATGCCCGGTCCCATTCCCGCACGGTGGCGAGGAGATCCGCCCGGGCTTCGGCCCGGCCGGCCTCGCTCCGGTACATGACGAGCAGATCAGCCAGGACCGTGGCCACCGGCCAAAAGGCTAGGAAGCCCGGATCCAGCTTGCCCGCCTCGCGATAGCCCCTCATAACCGCGGCCCGGTCCCGAGCGGCAGGCCATCGGCCGAGGTCGCGGGCGGGATGCCCTATGTAGGCGTCGCCGAAGTCGATGAGCCCCACGAACGCTCCGGTGGAGGAATCGACGAACGTGTGGGTCGGCCCCGGATTCGTGTGCAGTGCAACGGCGGGCGGGTCGTCCGGCACCCGATCGCGACTCCTTGCACTGAGGTCGGCGGGTGTGAAGGGGAAGGGCCACCCGAGGCTTTTGGTAGCGAACCGCTCCGCCCACTCCGTGATGTCCTCGGCGACGCTTGCCCGCAGATCTTCGGCCGTGTACTCCTCGGGAAACAACCCCGATAGGCGCAAGGTCGCCTGCTGAATGGCGTGGATCCGCCGCAGGACGCGGCCCAGAGCCTCCAGCATCGCCGGACGTGCCGCGTCGGGGATCGGGGTGCGAACCGCTGCATCGCCGCCGATTCGCGTCATGAGCGTATACTCCACGGTCCCCTCGCGCCCATAGCCGGCGACCCGGGGGACCGGGACGCCCGGGTCATCCGCCGCGATCTGTTCGAGAAAGCGCACTTCTTTCTCCAGATTGGTCCAGGAACGCCGCTGCTGCGGCCGCTGCACCTTGAACACCCACCTGCGGTCGAGATAGTAGACCCGCGCCTCGCCCCCCGTCTCGTCGATGCCCGTCACCGCCTCGATCCGCGGCTCGTGGCTGCGCGCCAGCGCCAGCACCACGTCGTCGGCGAGAACGGGGTCGGGGGCCTCGCGCTGATAGTACTCCCGAATGATCACCGGCCATCCTCCTTGCTCTCCTGCTCGCTCTCCTGGCTCTCCTGGCTCAACCTCAGCCGAGCCCCTTGGCAACTCCGTTGGGATCCTGCACAGTAGAAAGGGTACCGGTTGTGGAAATGTAACGGGTGATACATAACTATGACCAGAGGCAGGAGGCCTGTCAAGAGGCGTGGCCACGGAGGCTTGGGTCCTGTTGCACTATCGCTTCCCCGCCCGACCGTCGGCACGGCGCGTATATGTCTGGCGCAAGCTGCGGGGGCTCGGGGCCGTGTTGCTCCAGGATGGGATCTGGGTGCTGCCCGCGACGCCGCGCACGCGCGAACACTTCGTGTGGCTGGCCGCGGAGATCACCGAGCTCGGCGGCACGGCGCACGCATGGCAGGGCGTGTTGCTGCACCCCGCCGAGTCGGCGGCCCTGCGAGCACAGGTGGTCGCGGCGGTCGAGAGCGAGTATCAACAGATTTTGGACAGCCTCCAGGACCCGGCGGCAGACCGGACGGCGCTGTCCCGCCGCTATGTGCTTGCCCGGCGCCGCGACTACTTTGACAGTCCGCTGGGACACGCTGTCAGGGCAGAGCTTCTGAGCCGGGAACAGGGGGATGCTTAGATGCGCTGGGTGACATGGGAACGCGTGGGGATCGACCGCATGGGCAGCGCATGGCTCATCCAGCGCCACATCGACCCGGAGGCCGTGTTCGCCTTTGTCCCACGCGGGACGCAGCCGGCTCCTGAACTGGGGGAACCCTTTGACATCCCGGGCGCCCGGTTCTCCCATCACCGGGGCCGGGCCACGTTCCACAGTCTCTTGGCGGGGCATGGCCTAAAGGACCCGGTGCTGGAGCGTCTGGCACGCATTATCGACGAAGCCGATACCGCGCAGGATGCGTTCGTGGAACCGGCATCGGTCGGGCTGGACTATGTCTGCCGCGGCATTCAGCTGACCGCTGTCAGCGACGACGAGGCTTTGGCCCGGGCGTTCCTGGTTTATGACGCGCTCGTCGCCTACCTGGCGAGCGAAGCGGGTCCCGGACTGGGCGCCGCCCCGTAGCTCGGGCGTCGATCCCCACCGCCACCCGCCTTCCGGGGAGCGTCCCGAATCCCGGCGGCGCTCGACAATAAGCCTCTGCGCACCAACCCGCCATCGTGGCGTCCTATCGCAGCCGTGCCAGGATGCGGGAGCGCCCATTTGGGTCCTTGTGATGCGCGGTGCTCCGCGATTCGGCGCACCCAGCTCACCACCTGCGACGACTTGGGCGCGGCAGGAGCCTCCACGCCTGCCGGAAGGGGTGTCGTCGTGAGTGCGGGAGGGCCCGACCCGTGTGATAGATTTAACCCGCGCGGCGGCTCTGGCCCACGCAAGGGGGATTGCCACCATTGAATAGCTAGGTCTTCGCTCGTTCACCGCCAGAACTCTGCCCTCGTGATGAAAGCGGCGGCGTTTTCTTGGCATTGCGCGAAGGGAGACCTGGCATGATCTTGCCTCGACTGCTTGGGATGCGCTTCTTTCAGAGTGCCAACCTGCTGGGAGTCATCCTGACCCTCTACTATCGGGCCCACGGCCTGAACTATGTTCAGATCCTGAGCTTTGAGATTGTCCTATCCCTCACCATGGCGCTCACCACCGTACCCCTGGGCGTTTGGGCCGACCGCCACGGCCGCGCGGCGGCTTTGAAGGGCGGCAGCCTGCTCTTTCTTTTGGCCGCCCTGGCCTTTCTGGCGGCGCGCGTGTACTGGCAGTTTGTCGTGTGCGACGCGTTGTACGGCCTGGGATTCGCCTGGCAAAGCGAGGCCGACACGGCGCTGTTGGTACCCGGCGGAGCCGCCTGGTTCGCCCGCGATCAGGCCGTCGCGGCCGCAGCCGGCCTGTCCAGCAGCCTCGTGGCCGGGTGGCTCCTCGAGACGAACGGGATGCATGTCCTGGTCGTATTGAACGTCGTGACGGCCCTCCTGGCGTCGGCGGTCACCCTGACGCTGCCCGCCGACGCCAGGAGGGCGCCTGTCCCCGTCCCCGCTCCGGCGCGCCAGGTGACACGGGCCGTGGGCGCCATTCGAGGGGCACCCTGGGTCGTAGCGTGGACGCTGGCCGGCACGGTCGCTTTTCGGCTGGTGGGCATCAACCTCATGTTTTGGGACTTGCCGCTTTGGGTGCAGCACGGCTGGCACGGTCTCTGGCTCGGGCTGGGCGTCGCCACCCTCTCTGCCGCCGGGTGGGCCAGCCTCCTGTCACCCGCCGCCCGACGCCGCTTGGGCCCGCGGACCGTCCTCACGCTGACACAGGTGGCCATGGGCATCCTGGTGGCGGCGCTACCCCTTTTGGGCTCGCCGTGGGGCCTCACCCTGGCGATGGCGGCGGCGCTCGCCTGCCAGTCCTGGCAGAGGCCGATTGCCGACGCGGCCATCACGGCGGCGATCCCCGAGCCACTCAGGGTCTCTGTCCTGTCGATGCTGGACCTGCCCGCGCTGGCGGTGACAATCGTCGCCGAAGTGGGGGTGGGCCTCCTGGGCGACGCCCATCTGGCCTGGGCGCTCTTCGCATCGGGAGGGCTGCTGGCGGCCACCACACCCCTGTGGTGGGTTCGCGGCCCAACCGGTCACGTCGGCCCCGAGGCTCCGGTGGCGCGCTCTGCCTGATTCCCGTGGATCGCTGGTCGACTATTCCCCGGGAAATAGCGGGGGCAGGATTTTCTGCACCGCCCGTTCAAACTTCTCGCGCGAAATCATGATGCGGTGGCCGCAACCCGCACACTTCAAGCCAAAATCAATGCCTGTGCGCGTGATGGTCCATTCGCGACTGCCGCACGGGTGCGCCTTTCGCAGCTGGACACGCTCGTCCAGCTGCCATTGGTGGCGGGGGCCGGGCGGCAGCGGCATCAGGGTGCCGGGGCCAGCGCGAGGCCCTGGGCGTGGCACGTCGCCAGCACCGCCTCACGCACCGCCATGCCCAAGGCCCCCTGCTGGCCATTGGGGACGGTCGCCGACAGCGTCCAGGTCACGGCACCCGGGGCCACCCCCGTGATGCCCGTGACTTTCACGGCCACGGCCTCCGTGGAAAGTTTCTGCGCCGCGGCGGACAGGGCCGCCCGGACGGCCGCCGGGTCGCACGCCACGTCCATCGTGATGGGGACCGACAGCGACACGCTGCCGCGGCTGTAGTTGGTCACTTCCGACACCAGGCGGTTGGGAAGCGTCACCAGCTCGCCGGACGGCCCCACAATGCGGGTGATGCGGATGCCCACCTCCTCCACGGTGCCCGACAGCGCGAGCGCCGGGAACAGCACGCTCTCCCCCACCTGATACGTGTCTTCATACATCAATGAGAGGCCCGTCACCACATCTTGGACAAAGTTTTGGGCGCCAAACGCCACAGCCAGTCCCAAAATGCCGGCGCCGGCCAGGATCGAGGTGGTGTGGACCCCCAGAAAGTCCAGCACGATGATTAGCGCGATAAACCCCACCACGTAGCGCGTGGCACTGATGATGAGTCGGTATAGCGTGGCGCGCCGGGCGGCGGAACCTCGGGCATGTGCGCGGTCCAACGCCTCCAGCCGGCGAAAGATGGTCGCCACCACTTCCACTACGGCCAAGGCGATCACTACCACCAGCACAATGCGCAGGACAACCCCCAACGGGCCCGCGTTCGCTAGGTTCATGCCAGCCAGTGCTCCGCTTGCCAGGGAGCCAGACGTCCCACCCAGTGGACCAAATCCACGGAGATGGGACTCTGCCGCACCACCATCGCCACCGGTCCGTGCTGAATCAGCGGCAGGGTGAGCAACAGCCCCAGAATCACCCCGACGATGAGCATATTTTCCACCACCCCGCCCACGACGCCGCCCACGGTATTGGCGCTGCGCACGAGGGGAATCTGCCGCACCACCCCGGTGACCGCCTGGCCCAGGGCGCGGACCGCACCGGCAATCAGCATCAGGATGATCAGGAACACCAGCACGCCCAGCACCATGTGGCTCCAACCCACCACGTCTGCCACCGAGTGGGCGTTGGCCAGCACGCCCTGCCGCGGCACCACCAGGGCGGCCCACTGCTTAAAGGGCAGCACGCCAGCCAGCCACCGCGTGATGGACGACTGTACGTGCGCCGCGACCACGAGCCCTATAATGTACCCGATGACGCTGGCCGCCACCAGCACCAAGCCGCGGCGCCAACCGGCCAGCGCCCCCAGCAACAGGTACAGAAACACCAGCAGGGACAGCCAGTTCAAGCTCACTGCTCTCGCCTCCATGCGGGCCACGCGGGCCACGCCAACAGCAGATACGTCCCCAGCACCGCCAAGAGAGAGGGATCCACCGGACCGCCGCCCACGCGGCCGGTGAGCCGCTCGGCCAACACCACCCCTGCAGCCATCAGCACCGCAATGCCCAGGTCTTGCAGCCAGGCCAAGGGGTCCAAATAGCCGCGCCGGAGGGTCAGTCCCACATGGCCCAACGCGACCGCCACCACAAACACTAACCCGATATACACGAGCGGTTCCACGTGCGGCACGGACATGGCCCCGGCCACCGGCAAAACCACCAGCAGAACGGTTCCCAGCGCCGAGACACCCCGCCTGAGGCCGCGCATGCCAAGGCGCCCCGTCATCGGTGCATCACCCGCGACAGCACGTACAACAACGCGATGGCAATGCCCCCCCAGTAAAGATATTCGAGGCGAAAGCGACGCGTGTAACCGGCCCCGGCGCGTTGGGAGCCCGGCGGCGGGGGACGACGACCCCGTACGGCCAACCGGTCCCCTTGCTTCAAGTGGTGGATCGAGTCCCGCACCCGGCCCTGCTTGCGCAATACTGCCGCCATGCCCTTGTGCGCCGGAATGCAGTTGTCATCATAATACAGGGCCCGATTGTACTCTGCCATCGCCTCGGCATATTGCCCCCGCTCAAAATACACATTGCCCAGATTGGCCAGAGCCGGGGCATACTCAGGATCACACGCCACGGCACGCTGGAACCATCGCTGCGCTTCGTCAAACTGGCGATGCTGGGCAGCGACCACGCCCATCTTGTTGTAACCCTCGGGCCGCTCGGGGAACTTGTCCAACAACTGCTGAAAGAGCTGGAGCGCCTCCTGCTCATGGGCCGTATACCAGGCGGCTTCGCCGCGCTTCAAGAGCGGCAGGCCGTCGGTCTCCCAGTCCATCGTGCATCCCTCCTGCTCCGAGCCCTCCGATGCACCCAGCCGGCACCGTCCAAGGGCGCTATCTGTCCGGCCCTGCCGGCGTCTGCCGCAGGCAGACCAGCGGCCACACATACCAAAGGGCGACCACGCCCATCACGGGGTACCCCCACCGCACCCAGCCGGCAAACCCCAACCACGAGAGCGGCCAAAGCAGCACGGCCCACCGAATCACGCCACGTCCGTGGCGCGTGGCCAACGCAAACGCCTGCGCGACGCCGGTCGTGAACAGCGCGGCGTACATCGCACTCGCACTGGCCAACCACCATGGCCCGGGCACCTGCTGGGCCAGCGCCAAAAGCGGCAGGTCCACGGTGCGTTGGGCCGGGGCGGCCAACAAGGCCGAATGAATCGCCAGCCCCAGCGCTGTCAGGAGACCCGCCCCCAGGGCGGCGGCGCGGGTGGCTCCCCGGCCCGCAGGCAACGTGGCTCCCAGCGCCAACAGGACCACCAAACCCGTGAACAGATTGTACGACACGTATAGCCCGGCCGACAGCCACCAGCCGGGCGTGGCCACCCCCACCAGGGTGTGGGGCGACCTGCCCGCCACCACCGCCGTCACCAGCAACAGTGCCGGGACCAGCACCGCATTGGCCGACAGCACGGCGCTGGAGCCCCGCGCGGCCACCAGCACCACACCGATGAGGGTGGCAAGCGACGCGAGCGGGGCGGGGATCCCCGCGAGCTGCTGAAGGACGCTGCCTCCCGCCGCCGCCGCCACCACCAGCCCGGCCGCCAGCAGGACGGACGCCGCGCGGTCCAACCAAGCCGCAACAGGGGGCCGATAGTGGCCGGCCAGCAAATTCGGCAGCGTGACGCGGCCGCGGGCGCCCGCCAGCAGTGCCCACCGGCCGAGCAGGAAAAACAGCGCGCCCGACAGCACCATGCCCCACGTGCCCATCGCACCATGGCGCGAAAAGAACTGATAAATCTCCTGCCCGCTGGCGAAGCCCGCCCCCACGACGGCCCCCACGTACGCCAGCCCAACCGGCACCCACTGAGACGTGGGATCGGAGTGTGACGACCAAGCCGACGCTGCCCCGCGAATAAGCGACCCTCCGCGCCGCTATGCCTATCGCTTGGGCGAGGCTTTTAGTCCCCCCGCCTTCCTCGTCGGGGGGTCGTCCCCATGGTGGTGGCTTTCGCGGATAGCCAACTCCATGGCCTGACGCTCCTCCTGGCTCAACACGTGCGCACTGGCGCCGTCGGTAATCTGCTTGGCGTACACGCGCACCTCGTCGCGACCCCACAACCCCGTCATGACCAATCCATTGGCCCGTCGATTCAGCAGCGCCAACGAGAAGGACAAGTCCGCCCCGGTGTCCAGGAACGGATTGAAACGCACCATGCCCACGCGCGTGATGGCGTAGGACAGCTCCTCTTCTGCGGCCTTCAGACGCACCTCCATCTCAGCCAAGCGCGTGGTGGCCGCGTTCACCTGCTCCATTGCCTGCGCCAGGGCCGTCTCCAATCCTTCACTGCCCGATGACCCCTGCATGAGACGGGCCAGCCGCCGGCGCAACCGCGCCGTGGCCTGCGACGCGCCAAAGGCGGCCACCAGGGCCACTAGGGCAATCACGCCTACTCCATACAACAAATACGTTCCCGACACGCCCACGTGTTGCCCTCCGTCCGCGCAAGTGATCAAAAAACCCCAATCCGTACCGTCTCGCAGCTCGCCACGGCGCGGCCAGCACTGCCTGGCACGCCCCATCCTACCGGCGCCGTGGGACCCGGCCGCCTCGACCGCTTTCGCTCAAGCGGTGGCAACCCGGTCCGGCGCGGCCTTCGTCGCCCCTCGGCCCCCTCTACTATAACGACTACTATAACGACGCCGACACGTCCGTGCCGGTTGCCGAAACGTGGCGATCGGCGTCTAAGAATCTCGAGCGGTGGGCCGCTAGAGAAAGGCAATATGCAGCGCCAGCCCCATCCACCCCAATCCCACAGCCAGGACCATAGCAGGCATCAGGTTGGGCACTTTCAACAAGGTTTTGTTTGCGAACAGGTTGAGCCCGATCCCCGCCACCAAAAGGCCGCCCACCGCGATAAAATCCGACATCACCCGAGACGGCAAGACCGCCACCAACTGGTGCGCCAGCAGGCTGATGCCCCCCTCGTACAAGAGCGTCACCACCGCGGAGCCCATCACGCCCCAGCCCAGGGTGGCGGCCAGCACCATGGCGGTAATGCCGTCCATTATCGCCTTGGCCGCCAAGATGGTAGGGGTGTGGCCCGTCCCCGCCTGGATGCTGCCCAAGATGGCCATAGCACCAATGTCGAAGATGAGGGTGGCGGTCACGAATCCCCGGGAGAATCCCCCGCGCCCGATCTTGTTCTCCGCCCACCGGCCGAGAAGTTCCAGCCCGACATCAATGTGCCACAACTCGCCGATCCACGCGCCCAGCACCACCGCCAGCAGAAGGCTCACTGGGCGGGACACTGGAAACACCATCTCCACCCCAATGAGCGCCGCCACGAGACCAGTGGCACGAATCGCCAGGTCGCGAAAGGACTCGCCCAGCTTATCTCCTGCCACCAAACCCAACAGCGAACCCACCAGGATTGCGGCCGCATTGAGTGCCGCGCCATCCAGTGTCATCGTGTTCCTCGAGGAACACTGACCGCACATCGACAATGTTCCTCGAGGAACACCACGGCTCCCGCAGCCTCGAAACCATCCCGTGGCTCGCGTCCGACCGCCACTCTCACAGCAACTCCTCCGACAAACGACTCAACCAGCCCGTCTGCGACCCGATGCCGCGCGGTCTTCCCTGCGCCCCCCAGCCGTCGCACCCCACTGTTCCTCGAGGAACATCACACCACGGACATTTCCACCTCGACTGGCGTCCGCGCACCGTCGGCAGCCTGACGGTCCCTTCAGCTCTTGCCGGTCACCCTCCGGCGTCGACATACGGGCGCCCCCTTGGCCGCCCGTCGCTCTCTACCCACTCGGTGTCCTCCGTGTGATGTTCCTCGAGGAACATCACACGGAGAAGGCCCCCGGGGACACCTCATCTTCGCCGTCGCGCTGCAGTTCCGCCAGCAGAGCCTCCAGCTCCTCCAGACTGCCATAGCGAATCACGATGCGCCCCCGCTCGGCGCTGCCCTGGATGGACACCCGGGCGCCCAGCGACCTCGCGAGTCGCATCTCGGCCGCCTCCAGGTGCACGTCGAACGCCCCGCGACGAGAAGCCGCCCCGGGCTCCGGTGCGGTCAGCGCGGCAGTCAGTTGGCGCACCGTCCACCCCTGATCCGCAGCCCGCCGCGCCAGCGCCAAACGCCGGGCTGGGTCTGCGGACAGCAATACCTTGGCATGCGCCATGGTCAGGCGCTCTCCCTCGACCATCTCGCGCACTGGGGGCTCGAGCTGCAGCAGCCGAAGATAGTTCGCCACGTGCGAGCGGGACTTGCCCACTCGCTCGGCGGCCTCATCCTGCGTCCACTCAAATTCCTCAATCAGGCGCTGAAATGCCTCTGCCTCCTCTATGGGATTCAGGTCGCTGCGCTGCAGGTTCTCAACCAGCGCGACCTCCATCGTGGTGCGGTCATCCCAGTCCCGCACCAACACCGGGATGTCCGCCAGGCCCGCCTGCCGGCAGGCCAAGAGCCGACGCTCTCCGGCAATGAGCTCGTAGCCGCCCTCTCTTGGCCGGACTAGCACCGGGTGGAGCACCCCGTGCCGCCGAATGGACGCCGCCAAGTCCGCCAGCGCCTCCGCGTCAAATCGCCGTCGTGGTTGAAAGGGATTCGGACGAATCTCTGCCACCGGCAGGGTCTTCGGAAGCTCGGCCGGGGCGGTGTCGGGAATGAGCGCCGCCAACCCACGGCCCAGGCCCCTCGCCTTAGGCATTAGCCATCACCTCCTTTGCCAGCTGTGCGTAAATCATGGCCGCCTTGGACCGGGGATCATATTGAGAAATCGGCTGCCCGTGGCTGGGGGCCTCAGACAATCGCACGGCCCGCGGCACCACGGACCGGTACACCTTCGCCCCGAAGTGGTCCCGGACCTCTTTAGCGACTTGGCCCGAGAGGTTGGTGCGGGCATCGTACATGGTCAGCACCACCCCTTCGACTTCCAGTGCCGGATTCAGATGCCGCCGCACCCGCTCGATGGTCGCCATCAACTGCGAGAGACCCTCCAACGCGAAAAATTCACACTGAATGGGAATCAAGACGGCATCCGCCGCCGTGAGGGCGTTCACCGTCAAGAGCCCCAGCGAGGGGGGACAGTCCACAAAGACGTATTCGTAGCGCGCGCGAATGGGGCTCAGCGCCCACTTCAGACGACTTTCCCGATTGGGGCGTGTCGTCAGCTCCACCTCGGCCCCCGCCAGGTCCAGCGTCGCTGGGATCACGTGCAGACTGGGCACCGGGCTCGCGGCCACGGCGTCTGCCACGGCGGCACTGTCCAGCAGCACATCATAAATCGACGTCTCCTGGGCTTCTTTGGCCACCCCAAGCCCGGTGGTGGTATTGCCCTGCGGGTCAATGTCCACCGCCAGCACCCGGTGCCCCGCCTCGGCCAAGTAGGCCGCCACGTTAATCACCGTGGTGGTTTTGCCCACGCCGCCCTTCTGATTGGCCACCGCCAGCACACGCCCCACACCCAAACCCCCGTTTACGTGTCGTCGCTACCCCTTCGGGATCCGCACCCGGATCTCCCAGTGGCTTTCGTCTTCGCTGTGCTCCACTTCCGAGACGATCCCGTGGCGCGCCAGCGGCTCCAGCGCCTGCTTGACCGTGTTCAGCACGATTCGAATGTCCCGAATGCGACCCCGAGCGCCGCGCCGTGGCGCCCCTTCCAAACGCTCGGCCACCAGGCGCTCGGTTTCCTTGACCGTCAGGCGGCGCCCCGCCATCTCCAGCGCGGCATCCATCCGAGCTTGCCCGCCGGGCAGCGACAGCAGTGCGCGGGCGTGCCGCTCCGACAGCCCCTCCCGTTCCAACACGTCTCGCACCGGTCCCTCGAGGCGCAAAAGCCTGAGCTTGTTGGCCACCGCCGACTGGCTTTTACCTACCCGGCGCGCCACCTCCTCCTGAGACCAGCTGAATTCGCGCACTAGGCGCTGGTATCCCTCCGCCTCTTCCCAAAACGTGAGATCCGCTCGCTGCAGATTTTCCACCAGGGACAGGACCGCGCTCACCGACGCATCGACGTCCACCACCATCACCGGCACTTCCACCAGGCCGGCCCGCTTCGCGGCCCGCCAGCGCCGTTCCCCGGCCACCAGTTCGTAGCCGGCCCCCAACCGGCGCACCACGAGCGGCTCCAACACCCCCACTTCGCGGATGGAGGCGGCCAGGTCCTCCAGCCCCTCGGCGTCACACTGCCTGCGCGGCTGATACGCGCTAGGCACGACCGAGCGCACCAGCACACGGCGAAATTCACTCGGTATGCTCACGCGCGTCCCCCCGTTGGTTGCCGGGTTGGAGTCCGCCGCCCTGTCCGCTGTCATCCAGGGCCATCCTTTTTGAATGCAGGTCTATTCTAACGCGGTTGCGTTCTCGGATCGCGGAGTGGCCGTCCCCAGCCGCGCCCCGTGTCGTGGAAACTCCGTCCCGCTCGGTGCGGTCTTTCTAAGCAGCACCAGGGCCCGCCGGCCCTGACCCTCCGGGAGTTCCAGCGTCTCCACCCGGTCCACCACGGCGCCGAGACGCGTTAGCAACGCCGCGGCCGCTGGCAGTTCCTCCACCGCGGCCGGGCCCCGCATCAAAAGCGCGCTCCCGCCCACCGCCAGCAGCGGCAGGGCCAGCTCCGCCACCACCGGCAGGGCCCCGGCCGCCCGGGCCACCGCAAATTGAAAGCGGCCGCCCTCCGTGGCGGCCAGCGCCTCCGCCCGCACCGGGCGCACTTCCACTCGTTCCAGCCCCACTGCGGCGGCCGCCTCGGCGACAAATCGGGCCTTCTTGCCGACCGACTCCACCAGCACCCACCGGCTTGCCGGATACAGCGCCGCGAGCACCAAGCCGGGATAGCCCGCCCCCGTCCCGATGTCCACGGCCGGACTTCGCCCATCGTACACGCGTGCCGCCGTCGCGCTGTCCACCACCAGCCGCACAAACCCTGCGCGCCCTTTCAGCGCCGTCAGGTTCATGACCCGTCCCGTCTCTTCCACCCGAGCCCAGTGCGCCGCAATGCGCGCCAAGGCCGCCGGGTCCAGCAACGCGGCAGGGACCCCGGCGGCCCTAGCCCAGTCGGCCAGCTCCGCAGTGCTCACCGATTCGCTCATCGCGGATCGCCGTCTTTCCCCGCCCTGCGCATGGCTTACGACGTGGCTTTGGGCTTGGGCTTGGGATTGGGATTGGGGTTCGCCGCATTGTTGACAATCGGTCGCCGCAACAGGATGGTCGTCTGCGCCACCTGGAACAGGTTAGACGTCACGTAGTAGATCGAGAGGCCCGCCGCCAGCCGCCACGCCACGTACCCAAACACAAGGGGCATCATCCACGTCATCATCTTCTGGCTCTGCTCCATGCCCGGCTGGGGCGGAGTCATACGCATCGTTTGCTTCTGCATGAAATACGTAGACGCAGCCACTAGGAATGCCAGCAAAAACGTGGGATCGGGCTCGTTTAGATGTTGCCATACCCACAGCCCGTGCCCTGAAACGTAGTGAAATTGCTGCAGCACCTCGAACAATCCGTACATCACAGGCAGCTGAAGCAACAAGGGCAGGCAGCCCGAGGCCGGATTGACGCCTTCTTCCTTGTACATGGCGGCAATCTCCTGCTGCAACTTCTGTGGATTGCCTTTGTGCTGCGCCTGCAACGCCCGCTGGCGCGGCCCCAGCTTGGCCATCTTCTGCATGGACCGCACTTGCGTCACGCCCAACGGAAACAGCACCAGCCGCACCACGATGGTGAACAGGATCACACCCAGGACGTAGTTGTGACCGGCCACCCCCGTGAAAAACACAAAGGCAGCGGTCAGCAGGTGCAGGAACGCTCCCCAGATGGCTTCCATAACCTAAGCGGCCCCCTCCAAACGTTTGCGTGTCTCGGCCTGGCGTCGCGACAGCGATCTCATGGCACCGGATCGTAGCCTCCGGCGTGCAACGGGTGGCAACGCAACACGCGGGCCACCGCCAGCCACGTCCCCCGCACCGCCCCATGCCGAGAGAGCGCTTCCACCGCGTACTCCGAACACGACGGCACGTAACGGCAACTAGGCGGACGAAACGCGGAAAATGCCCGCTGATACAGCGTGATGATCCCCACCAGGGTCTTTACCATCATGTGTCACCCCGCATCCAGGCACGACGCCTTGTCCAACAAGCTTACGACCGCTTGACGCAACTCGCCCCACGGCGCCTCCAAGACACCGGCCTTGCCTAAAACAACAACCCGCCGGCCCGGCCGCACGCGTTGTTGAACCTCCGCGAGCACGGCGCGAAGCCGACGGCGAATCCGATTGCGTTTAACGGCGGTGCCGACCATCCGCGCGCTGGCGTACCCCACCCGCGTCGCTTCACCCGGCGCCTCCATCACAATCACCACTACCAAACGATTACGGTAGGACCGGCCAGATGAGAACGTCCTGCTGAAATCTCGACGGCCCCGGAGCCGCAACACCGCCATGTCTAGACGGCCAGTCGCTTCCGGCCCTTGGCCCGGCGGCGGCTCAGCACCGCTCGACCGGATCGGGTGGACATGCGCCTTCTGAACCCGTGCACCTTGTGGCGGCGCCGACGGTTCGGTTGATAGGTCCGCTTCATGTCACTCACCCCCCGCCGCGCAAATCGGCCTAAGTATAGCCGTCGACGCTTGGACGGTCAAGCCGCCTGCCGCTCTGCGTCAACCCCTGGGGGATCTGGATCAGCGGATGGCAGCGAGCACCAGCGGCCGGAGCGGTCCGGGTGGCGGAACCCGTCACCCGGACGCGTTGGGCTCGTGATGGGGTGGGGCCCCCTCGAGGTCCCCGTGGGTGCGCGGCGGCCCCCGTGGCCAACGCGCAAGCCGCGGGCCGCCCCCGGCGGAGCGTCGCGACCGATTTGTCGTCTTGGGTGTCGCGCCGCCGCATTGACACAGACCCTACATCCTCCATGTCCACATTCTGTCTGTCGGATCGTCCAGGGTTCCGGCCATTCACTAGCGTGTTGAACACCGTGGGCTCCGAAGAGGCTCACCGCGACGCGAGCAAAGCGGTAGCCGCCCGCTGCCGTGAGATGGTCGCCGCGGACCTCTCCACCGATGTGGCCGTGAAGACGGCCAGTGACTACATGACCTCGTTCCAGGACCTGCTCGGTTCCTGCTCTGCCCTGGACATAAGAGACATTAATCCCATGGCTCCCAGAAGACCGGGGAGTAGCGGGCAGACGCGAGACTCTTCGCCGTCCTTGGCCACACCGGCGTGTTCATGGTCCACCTCGCCGTCGTGCCCCCTCGGTGCTGGCGGCGCGTCGCTGCGGCCTCAGTGCGTTTGTCGGAGCTCTGCAGAGGGCAGGCTGCCGCGAGATGGTGCCTCTAAACCCGCTTCGGTACCTGGCTCGGCAATCCGGGACCAGCTGCCGAGAAGACCGTTTCCCTGTGCCGCCGAGCCCGCTCATCAAAGCCGACACCCGGCTGGAGCTCAGCATCACGCGGCGTCGACCCCCGGCGGGCTCACGGTCAACGCCCGCAGAGATCAGGCGGCCAGCGGGCGCAGGACCTCGCTCGTGCAGTGCCGCCGCTCCGACACCACCCGCGCTACATCCCCCAGGACCAGTCGCCTGCTTCGGATGTAGTCCCGAGCGGGTCAAAGCGTCGCGGCTCAGCTGGAGCTCAGGGACGCCCCACGGCACGGTTCGCGGCCCCGCGGGGATGCGGGAAACTACCAGCGACCGGTCAATGCGCCCGCCTCCCACACCGCATGACCGACCGCCACCGCCTGCCTGCGGTCATCCCCTCAGCGGCCCATAGGGCCGCAGCGGCTTCGTCTCAAAGTGCCCGGGCTTGCAGCACCAGATCCGGCCGGTCAGACGTGATGCCGTCGATGCCCATCTGCACCAGGGGCCGGATTTCCTCCAGCCGGTTGGGCGTCCAGGCGTTGACCAAGATGCCCTCCTGGTGACACAGGTCGATGTAGGCAGCATCTAACAGACGATGCTGCAGGCTCATGAAGCGGCATCCGGCCTCGCGTGCCACAGCGCCGGGATGAACCGGGAGGCCTGACAGCAGCGCGCCCGTGACGAGTCCAGGTACTGCGTGATTCAATTCCCGCATGAGTCGGTGATCGAACGACGTCGGCGTCATGCCATCGCGCCAAGTGGGGTGTTGGCGGAGCAGGGCAACCAAAGCTTGCAGCGTCGCGGGGCTCTTGAGTTCCACCCGCAATGGCACCCCCGTGGCGCTGAGGACCTCTTCTAAGGCGGGCACCCCAGCACCGTCCCCCACGTCTAGGCACGCCAATTGATCGCGTGTCAACTCATCCACATTCGCGTGAATGTTGGCCGTGCGTTCCAGAGAACGATCATGCACCACCATCAAATGCCCGTCGGCACTGAGATGGACATCGCATTCGATGAAATCGACCCCCAATCGGCCGACGGCTTTGAAGGCGGTGAGCGAATTCTCTGGAAAGAGATCGCCGCCGCCGCGATGGGCTACCACCCACATAAGACATCCCTCCTGCTCCCCCTGGGGGAGCTAAGGCGGTTCGCGGTTGGCGCCGCTAAATCCTTCACCACCTCGCCCGCACGTCCGCAGGGCTCGCGTCAGGCCCACGCGCAAGAAAACCGTCCTGGCCGGGGAAGGTCCACGGCTCGGCCGGCGCTGTGGTAGCATCACACCCGGCTCCCCGGACCCGTGGGAAGGCTCTGATCCGCTTCGCTGGCCGACGTGCAGAAAGATGCGCCTTGGGGTCCCGGACGTGGCCCGACGGACTGATGCTGCCGGACGTCGGTTTCCGGATCACCCGCGGGCGAGACCGGGAGGTTGTGGGGGATGCGGTGGGCCGTGGCCAGGCAACCCCGTCGCCGTGGGCGATCGAAGTCGACATCATCGACCCTCATGAACACCCCTGGGCCAATAATGCCCCCGGACATACCCCCGGGGCCGATCCCCGTAGCCCTCGACTTGGACCCGATAGGCTTCTGCCCCTTTGGCCACGATGGGCGGGCAGTGCGCGCCATCAAAGAAACGGAGAGGCCTCGGAACGGAGTCCGCGCAGGGATTCTGCACCCCGAGTAAGCCGTCTGAGGTCGGGTCGGATGTCCCTCCGCCACCCCACCGAATCAGGCGGAGGCGCACTCGCGACAGGCAAGCCGGGTGTCCTGTGTGCTGTCCCGCACGCACGCTACCCAGTCCGCGTGAATCGCTCAGTCATCGGGCCTTGTCCGCAGGATCGGGTTGCTGTCGCTGGGGTCGAGAGAATCCGGCGCCGGCCCGGCACCCGGTGAGGACGCCACCGTGCGCGTATCGGTGAGCCGAGGCGAGACCGCTGCCCGGCCGGGACGGGACTCTGGTGAGCCGCCAGAATGGCGAGGCTGGTCCCGCAGAACGGCTCCACGGGTGCTCTCGCCGTCGGCGTCAGCCGTCCACGGCCACGATGCTATCGCGTGCCCGACGCCGACAATCCCACGGCGGGCCGTACAAGAGTCCACGATGCCTTGTTTCCCAGCCCAGGAAGGGCTAACGTCGATGTGTGTCCGACAAGATGAAGCCGTGCGCCCTGGAGTGTCGGTGGACGAAAGCGGTCGGCGGGGCACCACCGACGGAGTCTCTATGCGCATCACTCCCGTCGCGGTGGCTGGCGTCTCCCACGGTCCGACTCACCCACAATGCCGTCGACTCGGGCGCCGTGCGGCGTCTCGGTGGCGACTGCGAGACGGTCGGGGCGATGGCGCCCGCGCTGGCCGGTGTATTCGAGGGTATTGATGCCCTCCCCGCCCACGCGCGCGACCCCGGCGCGGCCGCAAACCGGCTGAATCTGGAACGCCGCGCGGCGGCACTCCTCGCGCTGAGGGCATGAACCGCTTGCAGAGGAGATGAGCCGCGTGAAATGGGAAGCTTCTCAAGACCGGGCGGCAGCCAGCAACCGCCCTTGGCAGGTCGAGACCAATGGTGTCAACCGGATTGCCGAAGGGGAGCGGGCAGGAACGCTGGCGGACCTATTCTGGATCTGGTTTGCCGCGAACATCGGCATTCTGGCCATCGTCTACGGCGGCATCATCCTGTCGTTTGGCTTGAACGTCATCCAGGGCCTGATTGTCGTCTTGCTGGGCTCTGCTTCTTTCTTCCTCGTGGGGGCGTTCAGCGTGGCTGGCCGCGACGGCGGGGCTCCGATGATGACCTTGTCCCGCGCTGTGTTCGGCATCTGGGGGAACATCGCTCCGAACCTGGTGAGCTGGGTGTCGCTGGTGGGGTGGGAGACCCTCACGGTGATCACCGGCACGTTCGCACTCATGGCGCTGTTCGGCATGGTGCTTCCGCTGGGCACCGCCCCGCTGGCCATCCTCTCAATGATCGTGATGTTGGGGCTGACCATCGTGGCCGGCCTGCTGGGGCAGGCCACGTTGGTCGTGATCCAGACCTGGGCTAGCTACCTCTTCGGCGTCTTGACGTTGCTGGTGGCAGCCTTCCTGATCCCCGGAACCCACTGGCACACCCTGCTGGACCGCCCAGCCGGACCGTGGTTGGGCGGCTTCGTGCCCGCCCTCACCATCGTCGTCGCCGGAACGGGGCTCAGCTGGGCCAACGCCGCGGCGGACTACAGCCGCTACCTCCCACGTCAGATGCGGAGTGCCTCGATCGTGTGGGCGTCCGCACTGGGTGGCGCGCTCCCGCTCATCGCGCTCATGTCCACGGGACTCCTGCTCGCAACGCATGACCCGTCCATCGCGACGGCGAGCAATCCCATCAGCGCCATCCAATCGGCGCTGCCGGCGTGGGCTGCGGTCCCCTACCTCATCGCTGCGGCCGGCGGCCTCGTGACCGAAGCGAACCTGAGCCTCTACTCCTCTGGATTGAACCTCCTGAACATGTTCGTCCCGTGGCCACGGTACCAGACGGTTCTCATCGACGCCGTCATTGTGGTGCTGGGCACCGTCTACGTGGTGCTGGTGGCTCAGAACTTCTTTGGCCCCTTCGAGTCGTTCCTGGTTCTGCTGGGCGTAGGCCTAGCGGCGTGGGCCGGTGCCTTCCTCGCACACCAGCTCTGGCGCTGCCAGGATCCCCAGAATCCTTATCCCGACGGCTGGCTCTATGGTCCTGCGGCGTCGACCGGTGCCGCGCACAGGGGCGTGAGCTGGCCAGCC
The DNA here is from genome assembly GCA_021846565.1 of Bacillota bacterium. Taxonomy (GTDB): domain Bacteria; phylum Bacillota; class Sulfobacillia; order Sulfobacillales; family JAIMBI01; genus JAJZWV01. Next base: position 18,394 of record JAJZWS010000018.1, on the reverse strand, counting down.
GTTATTGCCTGGGGCGCAGGGGTCGTGGTGGGCCTCTCGTTCACAAGTTCCCCGCTGTTCCATGGGCCCTTCGCTTACGGGATTTTCGCCTCGTCGAGTCTCGAAGTCGTGTTCGCCTTCATCGTGTCGGCCCTGCTCCTCGTGATTCTGACCCCTCGATCGCACACCGCGCCCCCAACCGCCGCGCGCCCGGTGGGGGACTGACGCGGTGGACGTTCGGCCCGAGCGCCTCGTGGTCTTAGGGAGCATCCTGATGGATGTGACGGTTTGGGTGGACCGCTGGCCGGATCGCGGCGGCGATGTGCGCGCGCGGGATGGGAAGGCCCTCGTCGGCGGGGCGTTCAACGTCATCGCGGCGGCCCGTCGGCTGGGGCTCAAGACGGTCTACGGCGGCCTCATCGGACAGGGCGTCTTCGCGGACCGGGTGCGGGAGGCGCTGCGCGAGGTGGACGTGCCCGCGCTGCTGGATCCTCCCCCACACGGTCGGGGGGATACGGGATTCGACATCGCCGTGGTGGAAGCGGACGGCGAGCGCACGTTCGTCACGGCGCCCGGTGCTGAAGCTTGCCTGGAGCCTGGGGACTTGGCGCGTATCCGGTTCCAGGCCGGGGACTGTGTCTACCTCTCCGGCTACGACCTCACCTATCCGGGCTCCGGACCCACGTTGGAAACCCTGGGCCTCGCGCTGCCGCCTGACGCCCGCCTGGTTCTCGATCCCGGCCCACTCGCAGCGGAAATTCCCGCCCGGCGCCTCAACGCCATTTTCAATCGGTTAAGCCTCCTTACTCTGAACCGACGGGAAGGGACGTTGCTCACGCAAGAATCCGATCCCGAGAAGGTCCTGTCGGCTCTCTGGCGCCGACTGCCCCCGACGTGCAGCGTCGTCCTGCGCCTGGGACCCGAGGGGGCCCTGGTGGGGGGGCACGCGGATCCGCTGCGCCGGGTCCCGGCGAGACCGGTGACTGCGCGTGACACCACCGGCGCTGGCGACATCCACACGGCCGTTCTCCTGGCACGCCTCGCCGAGGGGCAGACCCTGCAGGACGCGACGCACGACGCCAACGTCGCGGCCTCTTGGGCCGTAGAGCGGCCGGGGCCGTCACAGGGGCCCTCGCGCGAGGTGCTGGAGCAGTTGCTCGCGGGCAGGCGTTGAACGCACTCTGCGGCCAGGGGGCGGATCCCGGCGGACGGTGCTCGCGGCGCAGTCGCGCATCGTGCGCACGGCCATCCGCCTCCGAACGTTCCCACCTCCGGCCAGCGGGAGGTCCCATGTCGTCCAGGAACCCCTTCTTTCTGGGGACCTGCCGAGCCCTCTGTGCCTCGCCATGCCGCCACGGCAATCGCCCCTCACGCCCTCCGTGCGTCCGCCCTTCCACCGAATGGCCGTCCGATCATGCACAGACACTGACCCGCCTTCTCCGCGCGCGCCCCATCGCCCTCCCAACGCCCGGTCGTCCACCCTATGGCGATCGCGAGCCTCAGTCTTCGCCCGCCGGCGCGGGATGGGGCACCCAGCGGTGCCACCGTCGGTCCTCGGTGATGTTGGGCGTCGTCAAGAGGTGCACCTGTGCCCGGTTGACGGGAACCCCCGGCCACACGTCGCCCACCGCTGCGGCGCGATCCACCAGCGCCACGGGGACGTGCATCTTGGGGACGATCCCCCTGCGGCCCCCGATGCGCGCGGCCCAATCGACTAGGTCGTCCAGGGTGAGGCGGCGCGGCCCCCCGACGGACAGCACCTGCCCCGCCATCTCCTCACGGTCCTCGGCCAGCACGGCCGCCAGCAGCGCGGCGACATCGTGGCGCGCGATGGGGTCGAACGGGGTCCGTCCGTCGCCGGGCACCGGCACCACCGGCAAGCGCGCCAGCCGGCTCACCCCCGTCAGCAGCGGCGCACCGTCCCCGAACACCACCGACGACCGCACCACCACCGCTCGGGGCAGCGTGGCCTGCACCGCGTCTTCCGCCGCGCGCTTGCTGGCAAAGTACCGACTGGCGCGGCTCTGGGCGGCACCCAGCGACGACAGCTGCACGAAGCGCGGCACGCCCACCGACGCTGCGGCCCTCGCCAGCTGCTTGGCCAACTCGACATGCACCCGCCGATACGTCATCCCCGCGGCCGCATCCTCTCGCAGCACCCCCACCAGATTTAAGACGCCGTCCACCCCCGCCAGCAGTCCGGAGATGTTGCCGCCCAGCAAGTTGCAGGCCACACCCTCGGCACCCGGCGCGGCCCGCCCGCTCCGTGACACCGCGCGCACCTGATGGCCCTCCGCCACCAGCACCGCCTGCACCGCCGTGCCGAGGAAGCCGCTGGCCCCCGCCACCAGAAACCGCATGCGCCCTCCCTTCATGGCCGCCCACGCTGACCGCGAACCGCGTCCGCTACCCATCGTTCTCCGCTCGAACCCATTATCGCGCGCCGGGTCGCTCCCCTGGCTCCACACCTCCTCACAACCTTTACGCGGGCGTAACAGGGAGATCCCGATTGTCCAGTCATGATCTTAGACAACGGCGGTGTACTCAGATCGGCTTCCGCGCACAGCCCGGCCCTTGTGCCAAGCAACGCCAAGCCAGCAGGCAGCAGCCAATATCAAGGAGGCACTCATGAAGACACCGTGGACTCGAGTCCTTCACGTCACGGCCGCCGGGAGCCTGATGGCGGCGGCGGTAGGGTGCGGCGCCTCTACGCCCTCCACCACCGCCTCCCACCATAGCCACGGCAGCGGCGCCCCGACGGTTGTTACCTTCTGGGAATCGCACGCCGCGGTGAACCAGCAGGGCAAGGCGCTCCAGCGTATTGTGAACAGCTTCAACAGCACCCATCCGACAATCCGCGTCGAGGTGACGGTGACGCCCGCTTCCGCCAAGGCGCTCGCGGCAGTGCAGGCGGGAGACCCGCCGGCCATGGCCATGATTGGGCACCTGCCCCAGTATGGTTACGAGACGGCAGGAGCGCTCGTCAACCTCCATGGGTTCATCTATGGACCCAATGGGTTCCCCTCGAGTCAGCTGAAAGGAATTTGGCCGGCGGTGTGGGCCGCAGAACAGACCCCCAGCCACCAGCAGTACCTGTTCCCCGTCGACGTCAAAGTGGCCGAGTTCTTTTACAACGCCAACCTGTGGAAGAAGGCGGGACTCACGGCCACGCCCACCACGTGGACCCAGCTGGAGCACGATGCCGCGGTGATCCACGCGAAAACGGGGGCGATCGGGCTCGGGGCCCGGCTCGATCACAACGACTGGCTGCCGCTGTTTTACTCGAACGGCGGTACGTACTATCAGGGGAGCCACCTCGCGCTGAACACCCCTGCGATGGCAGCCACCATTCAGCAGGTCAGCGCCCGCGACAACGCCCCCTACACCAAAGTCCTGTCTTACAACACCAGTTTCGAGGACTTTGCCGCCGGAAAGCTGGGCATCCTCGAAAACACCGCCGATGGGTACGAGATGGTGCGCGAAGATGTGGGGGGCAAGTTCCCGGTGGGCGTGTTCGCGCCACCTCCCGGCACCACGGGCAAGAGCTTCGTACTGTATCAGGGTTTGTCGTTCGTGATTTTCAAGGCGGACACGTCCGCACAGCAGCAGGCGGCGTGGTCCTTCATCAAGTACTTCGACTCCCCGCCTGAGCAAGCCGTCTGGTCCGTGGTGGGCGGCGAGCCGCCCATAAGCCAGGCTGACGTGGCGGCGGTCCAGCAGATGGCCGGCAGTCAATATACCGCCAACCCGGGACCGTATGCCGGCACCCGCGTGGCCATCCAGGAACTCCAAAGCGGCAACGTGATCCACAAGATCCTCGGCCCGGCGCAAACCGAGGTGGACACAGTCATTCAGGACCAGATCCAGTCGGCCATCGCCGGCAAGGAGTCGGTGTCGACCGCCCTCGCCAACATGGAGTCCCAATCACTCGCGTATTTGTCCGGCAATGCTGCGCAGTAGTCACGCCCACAGCGTCGGAAGGAGGTGCTCCTGATGGTGGAAACCGTCCCATCCCAACCGAGTCCGCCACCCGTTGTAAGGGGCCCACAGCCCTCCCCGCGCCGACGCTCCGTCAGTTTGGGCTGGGCGCTGGTTCTGCCAGCGCTCGCCTTCCTGGCGCTCTTCACGTACTTGCCCGCCGTGCTGGTGGCCGCGATAAGTCTCTTCCAGTGGAATCTGGCGGGGTTTGGCGCCTCGCAGTGGGTGGGGCTGCACCACTACGCGCAGCTCTTTAACCCCATCTCCGGCTTCCTGCAGTCTCTCACCGTGACGGCGTACTACGTGGGGATGATGGTCCCGCTCTCGATTGCGCTGGGTCTCGGCCTGGCGTGGCTCGTCAAGAATCGGGGCCCTCGCCTCACCGCGTGGGAAACCTTCACCCGCTCGGCGGTGTTCTTGCCGTATATCACGCCCGCCATCGCCACCTCGATCATCTGGATCTTCATCTTCAACCCCCAGTTCGGTCTGGCCAATGCGGTGCTTACCGCGCTCCATCTGCCGGCCCTGGGCTGGCTGACCAGCACCACCTGGGCGCTCCCCGCGGTGATGATCAACAACCTGTGGCACAACGTCGGCTTCATGGTGATCCTGTTCCTAGCGGCGCTGAGCAACGTCCCCCAAGACGTCGTCGAAGCGGCGTGGATGGACGGAGCCAACGGGGCCGTGACGTTTTGGCACATCATCCGACCGCACCTGTCGCCGGTCATGCTGCTCGCGGTGATCCTGGGCACCATCCAGGCGATGCAGACCTTTGGCTCGATCTACCAGATGACCGGAGGCCAGTTCGGGGGCGGCGGCGGACCGCTCAACTCCACCACCACCACGGCGATCTACCTGTACAAGTCGGCGTTCGTCTACTTCCACTACGGCTACGGCGCGGCCGTGGGCGTGGTGCTGTTCCTCGTGATGCTGGGGGTTGCCTTGGCCCAAAAGCAAATCGGCGAGCGCCACACCTTCTATCGGTGACGCCGCGCTTGGAAAGGAGTGCTCATGAACATGACCCACACGACGGTTCGCCCCTCGGGCCGGCTGGTGCGCCGATGGGGCCGATTCGCTCTCATGGCGGTCGTTGCTGCGGCCTTTCTGCTGCCCTTCTACTGGGCGCTGGTCCTGTCCGTCGCCACGCGCGCCAACGTTTTCACAATGCCGCCCGACTTCGTGCCGTCCTTCGACTTCATCAGTTGGGTGCGGGTGTTTGCCATTGCGCCCTGGGGCTTGTACTTCCTCCATTCCGTGATCATCACCGGGGCCACCATCGTGGCGGTGCTGGTGACCGGCGTGCTGGCCGGGTACGCCCTGGCCGAGGTGCCGTTCCGCGGCCGCGAGGTGGTCATGGGCGTGCTGCTGGCGGCTTTGATGGTGCCGCCCGAAGCCATCCTCATCCCCAACTACGTGGTGGCCTATCATCTCCATCTGCTGAACTCGCTGGCCGGGCAGGTGGTACCGTTTGGCGCCAACGTGTTCGCGGTGTTCCTGTTTCGCCAGTTCTTCAAGACGCTGCCCGTAGAGCTTTGGGACGCGTGCCGCATGGATGGGGCCCGGTGGTGGCAGTATCTCCGCCACATCGCCGTTCCGCTGGCGCGCCCGGTCGTGATGACCGTCACGCTGCTCACGTTTGTCGCGCAGTGGAGCCAGTTCCAGTGGCCCCTCATCATCACGCAGGGAAACGGGGCGCGGCCGGTGGAGGTGGCGCTCTCGTATCTGCAGGGATTCGACGGCAGCCACTGGCGTGAGCTGGCGGCCGCCTCGGTGCTCACGCTGGCGCCCATCTTCCTCGTGTTCCTGCTCACCCAGCGCCATCTCATTTCGTCGGTGGCGGGCCGTGCCCAGATCTAGGGCGGTCCCCTTCTCACGAGAAAGCGGGAGGATTATGCACATCCTACTGACCAACGACGACAGCATCGGGTCCCCTGGCCTGCGGCTCGTGGCCGATCTCTTGACGACCCTGGGACACCGGGTCCACGTCGTGGCGCCTCAGCGTGATTGGTCCGGCCAGAGTCAGAGCATCAGCATGTCGGGCGTGCTGCATGCCGACCCGGCGCGGGGATGGACCACCGCCTCCGCCTGGGCCGTGGATGGCTCGCCAGCCGACTGCGTGCGCGTCGCGGTCGCGCTTTTGGGCCTCACGCCCGACCTGGTGGTGGCGGGCATGAACCTCGGATCGAATCTCGGGTCCTCGATTTACCGATCGGCCACCGTCGGGGCGACCCGGGAAGCTGCGCTCGCGGGCTGGCCGGCACTGGCGCTCTCGGGCCCGCTGCCCTTGCCAGCCCCCGAGTCGGTCCGACGCCATCTCCCCAGCTTGCTGGCGCTGGCCCTGGACCAGCGGGGTGCGCTGGTCAACGTGAACTGGCCCGACGGCCCGGGACCGCACCGTGTCATGGTGCCACCCGCATGGGACACCTTGATCGAGCGCCCCGTCGCGCGCCCGGCCGACGACCGCGGGACCGTCACCATCACGATGGAGCGTGCGATGCGCCGACCGTCCCCGGACGACGCCACGGATGTCGGCGCGCTAGCCGCTGGCCTGGTGGCGGTCAGCGTCCTGCCCGTCCTGCCGGCCCCCGCCACGGCGGGGCGGACTCCGATGTGCGTGGGCGGATCGATCGCGGCGCCCCGAAACCGAGAGAGGGAGGCAACTCATGGCACAACTTGAGTGGGATCAGGTGAGCAAGTCGTTCGGGCCGGTGGTTGCGGTGCGCGAGGTCAGCCTCATCGCACGGGATCGTGAATTCCTCGTGCTGCTGGGGCCGTCGGGCTGCGGGAAAACCACCACCCTGCGCATGGCGGCAGGGCTGGAGGAACCCACGTCCGGTCGACTGCTGCTGGGGGAGCGCGACGTCACCCACGTAGAGCCCCGTGACCGCGATCTCGCCATGGTGTTTCAGAACTACGCCCTATATCCGCACATGACGGTGTACGACAACCTCGCGTTTGGCTTGAAACTCCGGAAAACCGCCCCCCAGGATGTCCGCCGCGCGGTGGAGGATACCGCCGCCCGCCTGGGCCTGGAGTCTCTGCTGGCCCGGCGGCCGCGCGAGCTGTCGGGCGGGCAGCGGCAGCGGGTCGCCCTGGGTCGTGCGATGGTGCGCCATCCGCAGGCCTTCCTGATGGATGAGCCGCTGTCCAACCTAGACGCGACGCTGCGCGCTGAGACCCGTGTGCAGCTGAAGGCGCTGCACAACCAGTTGGGCACCACCATCGTCTATGTGACGCACGACCAGACCGAGGCGATGACGCTGGCTACCCGCATTGTCGTGATGAACGCCGGCGTGATCCAGCAGGTGGACACCCCGGAAGCCATCTACGATCACCCGGCGACCCAGTTTGTCGCCACCTTCATCGGCACCCCGGGCATGAACATGCTCCCGGCCCTCTGGGGGCGCGTCAGTGGCGTGCTGACCGCCATCATCGGTGGTCAGCGCCTCCCCTTGCCGGCCGATCTGCCGCGGATGCACGCCGCAGCGGCGGCCGGCGGCCATGCGGCCACCTTGGGGATCCGACCTGAACACCTGCGGGTCGCGGCGGTGCCCGAGACCGGCACGCCAAGCCTTAAGGCCCGCATTCGCCTCGTCGAGCCGCTCGGACACGAGACGCTGCTGCATCTCGAGCTCGATCCCGACATCGCGCTCGTTGCCCGCACCCCGGACCGATGGACCGGCGGAAGCAACAGCCCGGTCTGGGTATCCTGTGACCCGCATCGGCTCCATGTCTTTGACCCCGTGAGCCAGGTGGCCTATGAAGCCGTCTAACGGTCGGGCGCACAGCCCGTGGACCCCGACTATCGGAGTCAGTGGTGACCGCGAGAATGCCAGGGCCCGCCGGGTGTTGCTGGTGGCGTCCTCGCTCGCGGGCGCCAAGCCAATTATGCAGCGCCTCAGGGAGGAGGGATGGGACGTCGTGCGGTATCGCACCGTACGCGAGGGCCTCCGGGCGTTGGACCCCAATACCGCCGGCCAAGCCCCGTTTGACGTCGTGCTGTGGGACCAGACGCGGGGGTTGCCCGCCGACGGTCCCGCTCGTTGCCGCGCACTCACGGCAACCTCGCTGCTGCCGCTGCTGGTGCTCTGCTCGCCGCACCACACCGCCAGCGACCGGGTGTCCCTGCTGAACGCGGGTGCCGACGGCGTGGTCCGCACGCCGCCCGCCGCCTGGCCCGAAGTGTTCGCCGAACTGCGCGTGCTGACACGGCGACGGCCCGAGCTTGAGCAGGCCCCCCTTGACGTTGAGGATTGGATCGGCGTCGGACCCCTCCGCCTGTCGGTGGCGCGACGGGAGGTGCGCGTGGACGGGGCCGCGCTGTCACTGACCCTGCGGGAGTTTGACCTCCTGCACTATCTTGCGCTCAATCAGGGCCGGGCCGTGACGCGTGCCATGGCCCTGGACGCGGTGTGGGGCGTTGATGCGCCGGTCTCCCCCGCTACCGTGGATGTGTACGTCGGGTACCTGCGCAGAAAGCTGGCTCCGGCCGGGCCCCGCTTGGCAATCCACACCGTGCGTGGAGTCGGCTACACCCTAAGAGTCCACCCGGTATCGCGGGCCGGCTACTGACTCTTACGCGGGGGGAATGGAATTGCCCTGGGGCACGCCATTCGGAAGGTTGTTGGTGACGTAAGGCGCGATGTGCCAGTATCCCATGAGCCATTGGGCAATCTCGCGCCATAAGGGCGCCGCCACCTGCGCCCCATAGATGCCGCCCTGGGGGTGGTTAATCATCACGATCATGGCGAAGCGGGGGTTGGGCATGGGTCCGTACCCGGCGTACGACGCGACGTACACGCTGTTGGACGTCTTGCCGTTGACAATCTGCTGTGCCGTGCCGGTCTTGCCCGCCCATGTGTACCCCGGCACCTGCACCGGCACCCCGGTGCCATAGCCCACCTCACGCTCCATCATCACGTGCAGGTCGTGGGCCACCGTGCTGTTGATGGGCCGCCCCTCCGGCACCGGATGAAACTGCTGCACCACCTGCCCCGTGGGTCCCAGGATGGCACGCCGAATGCGGGGCTTGTACAGCTCCCCCCCATTAGCGACGGCGGCAATCATCGTCGCCTCCTGAATGGGTGTCACGGCCATCCCCTGACCAAACCCAATTGTCGCCAGATCGACGGCGTTCACCTGGCTCTGGGGAATGAAGACCCCTGGGCTCGAGCCCGGCAATCCAATTTGGGCGGCGTGAAAAAACCCATAGCTTTTCATCATGGCATACAGGCGGACCGCGCCCAGCTTCAGCGCCACGTCCATGAACACCTGGTCAGACGACAGCTCCAGGCCGCGCGTAAACGAAATCCAGCCCCACCCGTTGGGCATCCAGTCGTCGATGCGCACGCCGTTCACGTACTGGTATCCGACGGTGTCAAACATCGTGGTGGGCTGGACGACACCGTCCATCAAGCCAGCCGACGCCGTCACCGGTTTAAAAATCGACCCCGGCGGCACCGGGTCCGACACGGCCCAGTTGGTAAGCGTGGCGGGGTTCGCCTGATAATACTGGTTGGGGTTGAACGTGGGGTAGTTGGCCATCGTCAGCACCGCCCCGGTGCTGGGGTCCATGATGATAACCGTCCCGTTTTGCGCATGCCACTTCTGGACCTGCGCGGCTAGAAGCTTCTGGACCTCGTACTGGATGTTGCTGTCGATGGTGAGCTCGACGCTGTTCCCCGGTTTGGCCGCCTGCTGCGAGACGGTGGTGGACGGCAGGGGCTCCCCGCTCACGTCGGTCGCGACGGTCCAGTGCCCGTTGGTGCCGGCCAAAATCTTGTTGTCCTCATATTCAATCCCGGCGAGCCCCTGCGAGGCGGCATTGACGAACCCCAGCACCGGAGCCGCCAGGGTGCCGTTGGGATAGACCCGCCGCTCGGTGGGCACCAGCGTGATGCCCGGCAGTTGGCTCGCCTCGGCCTGCAGCACGTGCGCCTTGCTGGGCGCCAGGTAGGGGTCGATGAGCCGGTACCAGAGCGTGCCCGACAGCGCCGACGCCAGCTGAGATACGGTGTAGGGCAGCGTTTTGGCCAGCAGCACCGCTTCCTGGTGCACCAGGCCCGGATCCTTGGCCAGCTGGGCCGCGTTGGCAATCGTGCGCGGGGCCGCGGTCACCGTGTAGGACGGCTCGTCCACCGCCAGCACGCGGCCATTGCGGTCCAGAATCGACCCGCGGGGGGCAACCAGCGTGAACGTGTGCACGTGCTCCTGCCGTGCCAAACTGGCCAGGTGCGCCGATTGCACCACCTGGACATCCACCAGACGCCAAGCAATCCACCCCACCCAAAGTGCGGCCAGCCCCATGATGACCATGAGGCGCTGCTGAAATCGTCGCCGCATGCGGCCACCTGCCTTTTGGCCTCACGACCTCAATTGGGCTGTTTGTACCACAAGGTCGCCGGCGGATCGACCCCGCAGGCTAAAATTCACCTTCGAGCGCCTCCCGGTGGTTCCCTGACGATCAGCGCAACACAAAAGGAGACAGGGCGTCGGGGACGTCATAGAAGCGGCGCAGCGCCACCAGGTGGGCCGCCACGGCCAGGTGCGCTGACTGGCCGTCGCTCGCTGCGCGCACCGACACCGCGAGGTTCGTGAACCCGGTCCAGTCGCCCGAAAGGTCCCGGCCCTCCGCCCGTCCCGCGGCCAGTGCCGCTGCCAGCACATCTGCCGGTCCCCGCCAGCACTCGCCGTGCGGCCGAAAGCCGACGACACGACGGCTCGCCAGGTCCGCCAGCACAGCGGTGGTGCCGGTGTCGCCCGCCTGCACGCGCATCTGGTCCGCCACCGCACAAAGCGCGTCCAGTTGCTGGAACACCAGCGGCACCGGACTCTCGGGAGCCGCCAGCACCAGCGTGGCCCCCGCCGCCGACTCCACCCGGTACAGCGGCGCCAACGCCCCCGGCACCCTGCGCGCCGCGTCCAGCGACACGTCGAGCCCGTCAGGCGGGGCCACGCCCTCCTCCCACGCCTGGGACGCGGCTAGGGCGACGCGGGCACTCACCGACTCCGCCACCGCGCCGCTGGCATCCCAGAACACGGGCGCCCCGTCCGGTCCCAACCCCACCCCCACCAGTCCCGCGAAACCCCACGGCTCGGCGACCCCTCGGTGGCGCCGCGCCTCGTCGCATTCCGCTCCCCTCACCCACCCCGGCCGAAAGACCCGCACGGCCTGACCCGCCACATGCCAGTCCCACGCTTCCACCACGCGCGCCACGCCAAGCACGGCCCGCCTCCTCTCGTTCGCCTTCCCGCGCGAATCAGGGAACCAGAAACCCGTCCAGCGGGTCGTCTGCCACGCGTACGAAGGTGGACTCGCCGTAAACCTGGGCGGATCCCTCCACCGTCACCACCAGGGCGGGCAGGCCGCCCACTTGGGTTGCTTCGAGCGCAGTGGCGGTGAACACCGCCCCGGTCACACTCTCGTGGCGAAATGCGCCGCCCAGCGGCAGGAGTCCCCGGGCATGCAGCACCGCGGCTTTGGCGGCGGTCCCGGTGCCGCACGGGGAGCGGTCGACACCGCCTGGCGGCACCACCACCAGGTTGCGCACGTCCGCGTCGCCGCCGTGCGCCGGCCCGTAGAACTCGATGTGCGTGAGCCCCTCCACCCCTCTGAGCGCGGGATGCGCAACGTCAACCGCCAGCGCCGCGGCGGCGCGAATCGCCTGCGCGACGCGAATGGCGTGAGCGGCGCCCGAGGGCTCGAGCCGCACACCCACCGTCGCCGCCTCCACCAAGCCGTAGAAATTGCCGCCCCAGGCAATGTCCATCGCCACGGGACCCACCCGAGGCACCTCGAGCGCGATGTCCCGATGGAGAACAAAGGCCGGCACGTTCGTGAACCGCACCGACCGGACGCGTCCGGCCCGAACCTGGGCCACCACGCGCACCAGGCCCGCCGGCGTGTCCAGCGCGAGCACGGTCTCGGGCTCGATCGCGGGCAGCTGGCCCGTCTCCAAGAGAGCCGTCACCACCCCGATCGTGTCGTGGCCGCACATGGGAAGATACCCGCCCACCTCGATATAGACGACGCCCACGTCGGCCGCGGGATCCGTGGGCGGCAGCAACACGGCGCCCGACATGACACCGTGCCCCCGCGGTTCGTACATCAGTACCTGGCGGATGTCATCATGATGCGCCTCCAGATAGCGCATTTTCTCCAGCATGGTGCGTCCCGGGACCGGCGGCACCCCAGACACGATGGTTCGCGTGGGGTTGCCCCCCGTGTGGCTCTCAATGGTTTGCCACACGCGCTCCCATTTCACGGCCCCACCTCCCGCGCGCTGTCCCGCCGATGCCGGTCATGCGCCCCCTCCAGCCCGGGCTGAAACGTGAACGGCACTTGGCGCCGCGCGGTGTGAATGGCCGCGCGCGCGCCCCGCCAGGCGTCGTCGGGTATAACGTCGCCCAGCTGCGCGGCCATGCCGAGCCCAGCAAGCCCTCCCTGGGCCATGGCCACCCGCGCCGACTCAATGCCCAGCGTACTGCCGGCTGAAAACACGCCGGGCCGCGACGTGGCCAACCGGCTGGTCACCAGGGGCACGTCGCCTCCCAGGCCCTCGTAGTATCCCATCGCCGCCCCCACCTGTCCCAAAAGCTCGCCCAGCGGCCTGAGCCCGCCGGCCAGCAGCACAAAGTCCACGGCTTCCCGCCAGGGCGCCCCCACCGGCTCCCCACCTGCGTCCAGCCGCTGCAGCACCACCGCCTCCACCCGGTCGCCGCCCTCCAGCGCCAGCGCCTGCCGCGTCAGCTGGAGCCGCGCCCCGGCCACCCGGATGCCGCGGGAGGGAAACCAGCGCAGGGCGGCCCGGCGCCAGCGAGGCCGAGCCTGCAGCAGTCGGGCCACCGGCTTGGCCCAGGGCGGCGCGCCGGCGGCCAGCGCCAGCAGCCGATCCCACTGCGCCCCGACCGACCCCAGGTGCGCCGTCGCCATGCCCCCGGGCGGCATCACCACGGCCAGCGACGCCAACTCCGCGTCGGCCAGTTCCTGCGCCACCGCGAATCCCAACGGATTGGCGCCCACGATCACGCCGCGGGTCCCCGGTGGAATGTGCCATCCCCGCCACAAGGTTTGAGCGGCCCCCACCGCCAGCACGCCGGGCATGGTCCAGCCCGGCATCGGCAGCGGCACCTCCGTGGCGCCGGTCGCAATCAGGACGGTGCGGGCGCGGGCGGTCTCCCGTCCCAGATCTACCGCAAACCCGCCCTCAGCGGACCCGGAGATGGCCTGCGCGGAGGTGCCGAGCCGCCAGGTGGCGCCTCCCGCCACACCGTTCACGAGGCGCCGCACTTCCTGGGCGCCGTCCCACACCGTCGATCCCAGCCGGTACCACTGCGCCTTAAGGCGCCCGCCCGGCACGGGCCCCTCGTCCACCAGCAGCACCGAATGACCGCGCCCCGCAAGGGTGCCGGCGGCCGCCAGCCCGGCGGGCCCCGCCCCCACCACCACCGCGTCGTACACGGCGGGGCTCATGGCGCGTCCTCGAACGTCAGCGGCAGTGGCGGCGTTTGCCGAGAGATCCGCATCTCCGCGGTGAGCGGCACCAGGCAGGCCCGCTGATCCCGGATCCCGTCAATCGTGACACGGCACTCAAAGCAGTGCCCAATACCGCAGTACAAGCCCCGCGCCGCGCCTGTGACCTCGTTCCAGCCCAGCACCCGCTCCCCCTGGGCGAACAGCACAAAGCCCACCGGCACGCCGGCCGGCCCACGCCGCTCTATGCCATCGAGCCAAAAGCGCACCGTCTCAGCGCTCCTCATCGTGCCCCCCGTTCGGCTTGCCCGCAGCCAACGCCGCTTGCATGGTCCACGGCCGGGCGGGCGGACGGGATGCCAGCGCCCCGGCGGGATCCCACCCCCATGCGCGCGCCAGCGCCTCCAGCACCGAGCCGCACACGCGGCCCTGGCAAATCCCCATGCCCGCGCGGGTCAACAGCTTCAGCTGCCGCAGACTGTCAATCGCCCAGGCATCCTGGGCCATAAGCAGATCGCGAACGCGCACCGCCTCACAGCGGCAAACCACCGGGTCGCGGTCGGCACCGCCTACTTCCGCGTCTTGTCCCACAATGCCGCCTCCTGTGACGCCTCAGTCGCGAACCGATCCACCGCCAGCGGATCCATCGCCAGCGGCGGCGGTTGCTCCAGAACCAGGTCGGCCACCAGCTTGCCCGTCACGGCCGCCAAACCGATGCCGTCTCCCTCGTGGCCCGCGGCCACCAGCAGGCCGGGGACCGACGGCACCCAGCCCACCACCGGCAGATGGTCCGGAGTCCAGGGTCTGAGCCCGGCAAACCCACGCAGCACGGTGGCCTCCGCCATGGCCGGATAAAACCGGAGCGCCCGCCGCACAATCGCCCGCAGCACGTCGGGGTCGGGCGTCGTGTCAAACCCCACGAATTCTCGACTGCTGCCCAAAATAAAGTTGCCGGCGCGGGTAGGTTCGTAAACCAGTGCCACCCCGTAGCGGTCCACGTCGGCCGGCACCACCCGCTCACGGCCAAACTTCGCCATCAGGTAGCCAAACTCCATCACCTTCACGTCGCCGAACCGCGGTCCCTTGGTGCTCACCACCAAATGCCCGCGTCGGGGCCGAATGGGAACCGCCACTCCCAACGGCTCCAACAAGCTTGGGGTCCACACTCCCGCCGCCACCACGACCACGTCGGCTGCCAGGATGGAGCCGTCCTCAAGGTGCACCCCGGCAACCCGACCCCCACCGGTGGCGACGGCGGCCACCGGAGTATGCGGGCGTGTCTCTGCACCTGCATGCCGGCTCTTCGCCACCAGTCCTGCCACGTACGCCAGAGGATTCAGCGTGCTGTCGGTGGGCGAGTAAATACTGCCAGGTACATCCGCTGCCAAATCCGGCATCACCCGGTGCGTGGCCGCCGCATCGAGATAACTGAAGTCCAACCCCTCACGGCGCTGGTCAGCCACCCAGGTGCGCGCCGGCTCCACCTCGTCCTCGCCCGCGAGCGCCAGATAGCTTCCGGGCCGCCGGTATTCGATATCGCCCAGCTCGCCTGCCCAGGCGTGCAGCAAATCCTGAGATAGGCGCGCCAGCGCCCCCTGATAGCCCGGGTCTTTGTCAATCACCAGCACGTTGCCGTCGCACCGGCTCGACGTCCCGCCGCCGAGCGGGCCGCGGTCCACGAGCGTCACCGGCACCCCGGCCCGGCTCAGCACAAACGTGATGGCGGCGCCGATCACGCCGGCGCCCACCACCACCACCCTGGTGGCCCGGGCGGTCACTCCGCCGGCAGCGCGGCCAGGGCGGCCCGAATGGCCGTTTGGTGGACGGGCGCCAGCGGCAGGCGCGGCGGCCGGGTCCCCCCCATGGCGTGGCCTCGCGCGGCCAGCCCGAACTTGATGGCCTGGACCAAAAGCGGCGTGGAGTCGTAACGCAGGAGCGGCAGAAGCGCGCGGTACAAGTCTCGCGCGGCTTCCAGCCGACCAGCCCGTGCCAGGTGGTACAGGTGCACCGACTCCCGGGGAACCACGTTGGTCAGGCCGGCGATCCACCCGGTCGCGCCCATCAGCAAGCTTTCCAGGACAAGATCGTCGGCGCCGCCCAGCACTTCCAGCTCCGTCTGTTCGATCAGCGCCGAGATGCGCCGCACGTCGCCGGAAAACTCTTTGACCGCCACCAGATTCTTCAGGTGGGTCAGCGAGGCGAACAACTCGGGGGTCAGGTCCACCGGCGTGTCGTGCGGGTTGTTGTACGCGATGATCGGGAGGCCGACCGCATCAATGGCGGCAAAGTGCGCCTCGACTTCCTCCAGGGTGGGCCGGTACAGGAGCGGCGGCAGCGCCATGAGCGCTCGCGCTCCGTGCGCCTTGGCATGAGTGGCCCAGTGCACCACCGCCCGTGTGGCCGGCGCCGCGACGCCCACCATGACCGGGTGGGTCCCGGCGGCGGCCAACACTGTCTCCACCACCCGCTCGCGCTCGTCGGAGTCCAGCGAGGCATATTCGCCACACGTCCCCGAAACCACCAACCCATCCACCCCTTCGGCCAGGAGCCATTGCGCATGCTCCCTGAGCCGTCCATAGTCCGGATCGCCCGCCGCCGTCATAGGCGTCACGATGGCCACATAGATGCCAGGGAACTTTGGCGCGCCTCTCTCACCCATGTTGACCGACTCCTGTGCTCTGTCTTTTCTCCTCGTTTCCTTGCCCGTCCGCTCCGTGGGATTCCAGGATCGTCTGGACCGCCTCCGCATTCACCTGCACGTGCACCGCCATGCACCGGCGCGCCTCGTCCGCGTCGGCTGCCGCCACCGCCGCCGCCACCGCCGCCAACTGCCGCGCCTGGTCGATCCGCCATGCGCTGGAGTCGTGCCGCACAATGGTGGCCGAGGCCTGCCGAAACGCCTCGTGTACGGCCAGCATCACCGCGACCCGAATCGGGTTTTTGCTGGCGTCCGCCAGCGCTTCGTGAAACCGAATGTCCCCTTCCGCAAACTCCGGCCACGACAGGTCCTCCACGCGGGCGCGCGCCATCACATCCTCCGCCAGCGCACTGAGCCGCAGCCGGGCCGTTGCGTCGGCGCGCTCGGCCGCCCACCACGCGGTTTCCGGCTCAAACCCGGCTCGAAACTCGGTGAAGTCGTGGGCGGTCGCTTCCCCAAACCGAATGAGCGCCAAGAGCGCGAGGCCCAGCCGCCCGGGATCCGGTTGTGACACAAATGTCCCACCGGTCACACCGCGGCGCACCTGCACCATGCCCTCCGTCTCCAGGCGCCGCACCGCCTCGCGAATCGTGGCGCGGCTCACGCCAAACAGCCGGCCCAGCTCGCGCTCATTGGGCAGGCGCTCGCCGACGATGAGCGCCCCGGTGGCCACGGCATCTTGAATGTGCTGCGCCACCCGGTCCGACCCCCGCCGGCGATCCGGCACCTGGAGTCCCTCGGTCCATTCCCGTGGCACGACACACCCCCCGGGTAACCAGTATAACAGAATCGGCCTAAGGTTAGGCCAATCTAATGGCCTAACCCCGGTTCCTTACATTAAACCCGCCGATGGCTTATGATGTGTACGAATCGTATGGATTAAGCCCGCCGGCTGCCTGTTGGGCAAACCCGCCGGGGGAGAAAAGGGGCAGCCTGTGGCGGAGGAGACGGTGCGCACAATTGCTGAACGCGCTTGGTACTGGGACAAGGACGACGTCACCCGCCGACTTCGGCTTTTGGCTGGCCAGATCAAAGGAATTGAGGCCATGGTGGACCGCAGCGAGCCGTGCGCCGATGTGCTGACACAGCTGGCGGCCGCTGAAGGCGCGGTGAAGAAAGTGGGACGCATTGTAAGCGCGTGCGCGGTTGCGGAACAGGTGCTGGGCACGATCCCAGGCGACCAGCCGCTGGAGGAAGATGTCCGCCGCGCCCTGGAGACCCTGCTGCGCTGATCGGTTGCCTGGACATTACCCCAGAGGACCGTGTCGTCCCCCGATGGCCCAGGTTGGCTTGTTTCGTTACAACGTTCTCCGCGAACCCCCTTGGTGCTCCTCCCTTGGTATTCTTAGGCGGGTTCGGCCTCGCCTCAGTCGAAGCGAGGCCGCATCGGCGGTTCTCGTCGGCGCGCACGCTCGCTGCGGCATTGGCCAGCGAGACGGGCCCGTGTGGGCGCTGAATCCGCCGGCGACCCAATCTGGCGGAGGTGCGGTTGTGGCCGTCGCACGGATGGGGTCCAAAGGACAGCGGGTCGTGCCCCAGACGCTCCGGGAGCACTGGGAGATGCGCCCCGGCGGTCGGATGGTCCTCGACGTGAAGAGCGGCGTACTCATGGGCAGGCCGCGTCTTCGTCGAAGCGCGAAGCCCTGCTGGGGTCGTTGCCGATGGGACCGCCCTTCAGCGTCTCCGACGCACGCCAGGTGGTTGGACGCCGGTGACCCTGAGTGAGAGGCCCGCCTGCGCACGGCCGAAGATTTTCTGCACCCGCCCTCGCCGTGCTGGACGCTGCCCATCTCGATGGGGCGCTGGCGATGGCCAACGGGGTGTGCTACGGCCTTTTGGCGTCGGTTTTCCCCAGCGGGCCACAGCGCTCACCGTCGTAGACTGGGCGGGTGCACCTCAGCGACGAGACCGCGGGCGTCGACCGCGATGCGCCGTTCCGCGGCACCCAGGCGTCCCGCTCGATTCCCGCGAACCGGGCCAGGCTGCCCGCGAAATTTACATAGCCGTGCGGCCCCTCGCGGTCCGGTCCGCGCCGTAAAGCGGCGCCGCGCCGCGGAACGTGGCGTTTTCGGACGCATAAAAGTCGTTCGGCAAATCGTGCACACAGCGTTTCGAGCCCCCGGGTGATCTGCTATCATGACCCTACCTTCTCGGGCGTCCTCGCGACGTGGCGAGGAGGGTCCGTGTTTTCCGGGCAGATATCAACATTTTGTGCATAAGCTTGTGGATAACGCGGTGGGCTCGTTGTGAATTACCCCGGGGGGGCT
>JAJZWS010000017.1 GCA_021846565.1 Bacillota bacterium | reverse complement strand
GCGGCGGCAGGAGGCCCGAACCCGGGCCGCGGGGTAGGTTTCTGGGCCGATCCGCCCAGGGCTCCCCCCGCCCGAATACCCCCTCGCCCTCGCTTTCCAGCCACATGACTTTTTTCAGGAGCCTCTATCTATCACTATCTAATGGATCTCCTCGCTCTTCAGTGTCGCGGCCGCCGATCTACGCTTCCGGTACAGCCCGGGCCTTCCCCGCCTGGTGAAGGGCTTGGCAACGGTCACCCTCTGGTAAGCGACCGGGCACGCCGAAGGGTGCCCACGCGTCAGGCGTATCGTTGACACCGGTGGCAACCACTACAAACAGGATCCCAAGGAGGAACGGTGTCTGGCTGAGTTTGGCCAAACCGGGGGCGCAGTGACGGGCACCAACCGCACGAGGATCCCGTCGGCTGTCCAGACGGCAGAACCTCAGATTCTTGCGGGGCTTGGTTAACACTGACGAGGCGGGCGAAATGCTCTACGTCACCAGCTAGC
This sequence comes from Bacillota bacterium, assembly GCA_021846565.1. GTDB lineage: Bacteria > Bacillota > Sulfobacillia > Sulfobacillales > JAIMBI01 > JAJZWV01. The sequence goes on along the minus strand of JAJZWS010000017.1, from coordinate 51,047 downwards.
CGCCGGTTGACGCTGCGGACACGAGCTACCTGCTCGTGCTGGGCGGCGTGACGTCCGCCCGAGAAACACCGACCGCGGCAAGGACCGTCGTGGCTGCAAGAGCGAGAGATACGACACACGGCCCCAGGAACGCAGGGGACGTCGGTCCGGGGCCACGTACCCGGACGGGGTGTAGAGACCGAACCAGGCATACTGCATGTGCTGGAAGTCAAGCAAAGTGGGGTTGGGGAGACGACCCCACCAGAGGCTCAGATAAGCCAGCGCCAGCACTGCTGCCATGATGGTAGCGGGCCACAGGGCCAGCGCCTTGCGAGTCGCCGCACCGACCAGCATGCCGATGCCCATGAGCGCCCAACTGAACGCGGTCACCATGGCGATGGTTAGGGGCACGCCCGGGTTTTGGGCATAGTAGCTCACGCCCTGCCAGGGATTGGCGCCCCCGGTGGTGATGATGAGTATGAGAACATACAGCGTCGCCATGGCGATTCCCGTCACCACCTGGAGGAACACCAAGTGCACAAAGAGGCTCAGCCCCGCACCAGTCCGTCGTGTCCCCCACGTCGCCGCCACGGGGAGCCATCCCTGCAAAAGGATGCCCGAAGCGGCCAGTTCGTAGCTGAAAGACCTCCCGGTGATGCCCCACCCGGCTTCGCCGTAGCGAATCGCCGCGTACATCATGGCGGCGGGCACGAACCAGTAGGCGACCAACCCAAGCCGCAGGGGGTCCCGCCTTTTGTTGATGGTGACCGGCCCAGTCACTTTGTTCACCGGCCTCTCAATTAGTGGCCTCTGCAAAAGGCGAGGGTCTGAGGTCCCGGAAACCGGAATCACAAAAGGGATGTCCGGTCCTGATGTCGAATGGCGAGCCTGGCATATCGCTGGGCATGGACAGCACGTGATCGCCTCCTAGAGACAGGGATCTGGTAGTAACTATCATCCGTCGGAGCCTCGGGAGGCGATCGCGTGTGTCAAGGCTATGCGTAGAATTCCCGGGGGCCGGGAACTCTGCGGGGGTGGTTTCCAGCGATGGGTGAAGGAACGTTCCGCGCCGGCGGCCCGCCCGCTCAAACCCAGCGCGGCCAGTGAATTTCCGAAAAGGATCCTAGCCGTCCGGTGAGACCGGCGGCCCATCGGGCGCCCCATGCCAGCGGCGCGAGCCATCATCCCACAGTTCCGCCTTAAAGATGGGCGCCCGGTCCTTCACCCGGTCGATGCCTGCCCGGCAGGCCGCGAAGGCCGCAGGGCGGTGTGGCGCGGAGACGCCCACGAACACGCTGGTCTCGCCAATCGCAAGGCGCCCAACCCGGTGCACCATCACGAGCCGGCAGAGCCTGAATTCCCGGACCAACTCGGACCCAATGCGGTTGAATTCCGCGAGCGCCAGCGGGGTGTAGGCTTCGTACTCGAGCCCCCGGGTGGGCCGTCCCATAAACTCGTCGCGCACCACGCCCATGAACACCGCCTGGCCGCCGGCGGCGGGATCGGCCAGCCGTTCCATCAAGTCTGCCACCACGATGGGTTCCGGTCCCACGTGGTACCACGTGGCTGTTTCGGCGCCGCCCACCCGGCTAACCTCCCGCCACCGGCGGGATGATGGCCACCACGTCGCCAGGGTGGAGTTCGCGCGTGGCCGGCGCCCACGCTTCGTTCACGGAAAACAAGAACCGGTCCGCCCCGGCTCCCAGCTGGTCCGCATACTCGGCAAACAGCCGCGCCACGGTGGTGGTGCGCGGCACCGTGCGCTCAAGCCGGTGCATCCCCACGCGCTCGGCGGCAAACGAGAAAAACAGCACGGTGATGGGAATGCTGTCCACGGGGTTAGCCAAGTCGGTCGGGTCCGCTAGTGATTGGGGATCCGTCATGCCTGAAAGCCTCCTGTTGACTGAACGTGGTCTGGGTGCACACCGGGAGTGGTGTCCGGGTCTCGACTGGTGTTACTGCTTGGAGGATAGCAGACTCATGCGCACTCGGATGTACTGGTACGGGATCCTCTCGCTGGCGCTCTTGATTTGGGCCGCGTGGGCACTCGTGTGGCGCATGCCTCGCGCCGGCGGGCGGTCCCCGACGCCGGGCCCCGCCGTGGTGCACCTCGCGCCCCGCACGTCAGGCCTTTTTGGCGTAGATGAGCCCATCACCATCACGCTGCCCTGGCCCGCCACTCCCCGCCGTCTCCAGCGGGCCGTGACGGTCACGCCCGCTATGCCCTGGCACCTCACCCGCCTCAGCCGAGACGTGTATCAGATTCACCCTACCGGCCGCTGGCCCGGCAGCCAGCGCATCGCCGTGCACGTCCGGGCCGCATGGCTCTATGCGGGCCGGCCGGTCGCGGCCTTGGCCACCGACACCATCCAGACCGACGACAGTCGCACGGTGGTGGTGAACCTCACGCTGCAGGTGCTGCAGGCATATGAGGGCGGCCGCCTCGTGGCCACCCTGCCCGTCTCCACCGGGGTGACGCCGGAGTATCCCACGCCCACGGGTCACTTTTACATCTGGCGGCGCGTGAAAAGCGACGATATGCGCTACGGGCGCCCCGGACAGCCGGGTGCCTATCACGTAGCGCACGTCCCCTATGCGCAGTACATCTACCAAGGCATCGCGATTCATGGCGCCTACTGGGCCCGTCAGTTCGGCGTGCCCCACAGCCACGGCTGCATCCAGCTCCCGACCCGCACCGGCAATCCCCACCCCGCGGGCGTGGCCGAGGATGCCGGTTGGCTCTGGCACTTCACGCACCTCGGCACCCCGGTCATCATCAAGGGCACGACCCCGCTCCACACGCGGCTGCTGCGCTACCCTGCCGAGCCGCGCGGGCCGGCCGCTCTCAGACTTACAGGCCGGCGAGCACGCGATCCGCGGCCGCCAGCACCCGATCGATAATATCGGGAGTGTGCGCGTGGGACACGAACGCCGTCTCGAACGGCGATGGCGGCCAGAACACCCCCTTCGCCAGCATGCCGTGAAAGAAGCGGCGAAACCGTTCGCGGTCGGTCGCTTCCGTCTCGGCCATGTCACGCGGCGCCCGTTCGGCAAAAAACAGGGTCATCATGCCGCCCACGTGAGGCGCCACGGCCGCCACGTGGTGGCGGCCTGCCAGCGCCTCCAGTCCGTTGGCCAGCGCCGCCGTGCGTTCCGACAGATCGTCGTAAAACGTCGGCCCGCCAATGGCGTCCAGCTGGGCCAAGCCCGCCGCCATCGCCACGGGGTTGCCCGACAGGGTGCCGGCCTGATACACCGGTCCCTCGGGTGCCACCAGGCTCATGAGATCGCGACGGCCGCCGTACGCGCCCACGGGCATGCCGGCGCCAATCACCTTGGCGAGGCACGTGAGATCCGGCGTGACGCCGCGCCACCCCTGCACCCCACCCCAGCCCACCCGGAACCCGGTCATGACCTCGTCAAACACCAACAGCGCCCCGGCAGCCTCGGTGAGGGCGCGGAGCGCCTCCAGAAAGCCCGGTGCCGGCAGTACGGTTCCCATGTTGCCCGCCACCGGCTCCACGATGACTGCGGCAATGTCCGACCCTTGGTCGTGAAACAGCCGTGCGAGGGCGTCCGTGTCGTTGTAGGGCACCGACACCGTAAGCGCCGCCAGTTCCGCCGGCACGCCCGCGGAGTCGGGCACGCCCAGCGTGGCGGCACCCGACCCTGCCCGGATCAAGAGTGAATCGTGATGGCCGTGGTAGCATCCGCTGAACTTCACCACCAGCCGCCGTCCGGTGGCCGCCCGAGCCACGCGCAGGGCCGACATGGTGGCCTCGGTGCCCGAGTTCACAAAACGCAGCTTTTCCACGGCGGGCATGGCCCCGGTGATGCGCTCCGCCAGCAGCACCTCCAGCGGCGTCGGGGCGCCGAACGAGAGGCCGTGCGCCACGGCGCGCGTGGCCGCCGCCACCACCGGGGCAGGCGCGTGGCCCAAAATCAGGGGGCCATAGCTCATCACCAAATCGATGAGCCGGCGACCGCCTACGTCCAGCAAATACGGCCCCTCGGCGCGCTCCACGAAAAACGGCTCGCCCCCCACGCCCCGAAACGACCGCACCGGGCTCGAGACCCCACCCGGCATCAGCGCGCGTGCCCGGGTGCCCCAGGGCTCGTCCGCATAGGCCGCCCCGTCCGTAGTGACCACGTCCCTCGTCACCTCCCTGACCGCCTCCCGCCTCTACACGTTGAACCGAAAGTTCACCACGTCTCCATCCGCCATCACGTAGTCCCGCCCCTCCATCCGCACCTGACCGTGCTCCCGGGCCGCCGCCAGCGACCGATGCGTGATGAGGGCCGCAAACGGCACCACCTCGGCTCGTATGAAGCCCCGTTCTATGTCTGAGTGAATTTTGCCGGCGGCGGCCCGGGCGGTCGTGCCCACCGCAATCGGCCACGCACGCACCTCGTCCTCCCCGGCGGTCAAAAACGACACCAGGCCCAGCTGCCGGTAGATGGCCTGCGCCAGCCGAGCCATTCCGGAGGCCTTGAGGCCCACCTCGGCCAAAAACAGCGCCTGCTCCTCGGGGTCCAGCGCGGACAGCTCCCATTCGAACTGACCCGCCATCTCCACCAGCCCCACGCCTTTTCCGGAAGCCAGCGCCAACAAAGCGTCCCGGCCCCGCCAGCCGTGGCTCTTCAAGTCGTCGTCAGACAGGTTCACCACCCATAGCATCGGTTTGAGCGTGAGAAATTGATAGCCCCGCATCCCCGCGGCTTCCTCGGGCGTGAGCGCCACTTGGTCCAGACGCCCCCCGTCTTCCAGCACCGCGATGAGGCGGTCCACCAAAGGCAGTTCCGCCTTCGCCTCAGCCGTCACCTTCTTCCCGCCGCTGAGCCGCTCGCGCCGGCGCTCCAACAAATCGAGGTCGGCCAGGGCCAGCTCCAGCTCCATGTCCGCCGCCGCGGCGGCGGGATCGGCGGGCTCGCCCACAGGACTCGGAAATCCGCGCATGATGTGCACCAGCGCGTCCACCTGCCGCACATCGGTCAAGAGCCGGTTGGGGCCCTCCCCCTCCCCTGGGGCCTGCCCCGGGATATCGACAATCTGAATGCTCGCCGGAGTGATCTTCTTCGGGTGGTACAGGTCCGCCAGCGCGCTGAGCCGCTCGTCTGGGACGCGAGCCTGTGCCCGGTGTGACTCCGGCCGTCCCCCGCCAAATGCCGCCACGAACGCCTGCTGCCCCGTCAGCAGGTTGAATACCGTTGTCTTGCCCGACCCGGGCAGTCCCACCAATCCTACGTCCACGTCGTCCCCCCGCCCGATGGTAGCACGCCGGGCCATCACCCGAGCGTCTCGGACCAAGCGGCCAGGCGGGCGCCCAGCCCGCGCGCGGCATCACCGCGCTCAAGATCCCGCAACAGGTCGTAGAGCGGCGCCAGCCGTTCATAAAAGACGACGGCGGCCTCATCCACCGGTCCGGGGTAGGCCGCCCGGGCCGCTGGACCCATGACCCCCAGCCCGGCAAAGTCCAACATCGGGTCTCCCCAGGTCATGTCGCCAAAATCAATGACCGCCACCACCTCGCCAGCCACCGCCAGCAGGTGCTGCGGTGCGAGGTCGCCATGAATCAGCGTCACCGCCGGGCCGGTGACGCCCCAGCGGGCCTGCGCGGTTGCATACCACGCCCGGGCGCGGGCCGCCCCAGCCATCCCGAGCTGCGGCCACACCACGTGCTCCAGCCGACGGGCGAGTCGGTCAAATCGGTGCCGCCAGGCGCGCTGGCGGCGTTCGAGACGGCTCCCGGGCGGCCGGGTCGCGTGCAGGGCGGCGAGGAACTGGCCGACAGGGCGACCCGCGTCCGCGCCGAGCGCCCGTCCCCCCTCTCCGGCAAGCCTCCGGTACACGCCCCCCCACCGGGCGTGCCGGACGTACTGCGGTACGCGAAGAGGCAGGCGCGGCGCCAGGCGGTCCAGCATGCGCATCTCCCAGCCCAGGTCCGTCCGGGCCGCTGCCGTACGCGGCACGCGCAGCAGCCACTCGTCATCCACCACAAACACCTGGTAGTCCCAGCCGGCGTCGGAAAACCCTTCGAGGTGCGTGAACGGCCAATCCGACCACGTCTCGGTGGCAAGGCGTCGGACCTCTTCGACCGTCATCGGGCGCCTCCCTGTTGTTTGCCTCCACCCGCAAGCGCGCTATGCTGGTGCCGAAGGGGGGTCGCAACCGTGCGCATGAACTTGCCACCCCCGCCCCCAGGCGCCCACCTCACGCCGCTCCTGCTGTTTTACGCCATCAATTTGGGGGTTGTCACGCTGGTGGTGCTGGTAGGCGGCCGCTATCTGGTGTGGCTCTGGGAGCACCACCGGTTTCCGGGGCCTCCGTCGTTGCCGATTCCCTCCCGTCGCGTGCTCACCGTCGGCCTGGGATCGCTGTGGCTCTTGGACGCGATGCTGCAGTTTCAGCCGCTGATGGTGACTCAGTTTCTGTCGGGCATGCTAACACCCCTCTTACAGCACCAGCCGGCCCTGATTGCCCAGAGCCTCTCCATTGGCATGCACCTGTGGGGGATCTCTCCCGTCATCGCCAATCTGGTGGCAGCCTGGCTGCAGCTGGCCATCGGGCTCTTGATCGTACTGGGGGGCGAATCGCGCTGGCGCCGCGCCGGGCTTTGGCTGTCCCTGGTCTGGGGACTCGTGGTGTTTGTCGTGGGCGAAGGCGCCGGGGACCTTTTTGTCCGCGGCAGCTGGCTGCTCGGAAGCCCGGGCTCCGCGCTCCTGTACTCCGTGATGAGTCTCATGCTCTTGGCGCCGGTCGTGTGGTGGACGGGTCGAGAGATTCGCGCCGTGTGGTGGCGCGTCATTGGTGGCACGTTCCTGCTGGCGGCCGTGCTGCAGGCTTGGCCGCCCTCCGGCTGGTGGTCAGGCGCACTGGGACGCTACCTTGCGGCTACAGCGGCGCTGCCCCAGCCTGCCGTGATTTCAGGGCCGATCCGCGTGTGGTCCCTCTCGGCCCTCCAGCACGCGGTCGTGTGGAACGGGGTGCTGGTGGCCACCTTTCTCGGCGTGGCGCTCCTTTGGGCCGTCGCACGGGGTCGCTGGGCGCCCTTCGCCTGGTGGACCACCGTAGTGGTCGTGGTGGCGACGTGGTGGCTCGGCCAAGATTTTGGCCTCTTGGGCGGCATGGGCACTGATCCCAACAGTGGCGCCGTCCTGCTGTTGCTCCTGGTCGGCTACGCGTATCACGTGGGTCGCTTTGGCCACCCTGCATAACCGTCGCGCCGCCACACATCCTAAGAGCTGCAGCCTGGAGCCGACAGGCTACAGGCCAGAGAACGGAGGCCGGTTATGCTGTTGACAATTGGCATCGGGCTGGTGCTCATATGGCTCATGGGCGCCGTGATTTTCCATGTGGTGGCGGGTCTGATGTACGCGGCCCTGGTGCTGGGTCTGATCCTCATCGCGTGGCATTGGGTGAGCCGCGCGATGCACCACCCCAAGCCCACGTCCAAGTCCTGAGGGAGCTGGACCATCATGTCGGCAGCCAGGGGGACTCAGTCAACCGCTCGACGCCCGTGGGCGTCACGAGCACCATGTCTTCCTGCTGTCCTTTGGCCTCGCCGGGGATCACGAATTCGGGCTCCAGCGACAGCACCATCCCTGCCGCCAGCGGGATGGGACTGCCTGGCATGATCCAGGGGTTTTCCACGCACTCGATCCCGATCCCGTGACCCATGGGCTCGTACCGCTCGAACCAGGGTGTACCCTGGTACGTCGCGCCGACCGAGCGGGCCACCTCATCGCCCGTGGCTCCCGGGCGGATGGCGTGAATCGTGCGCTCCAGCAAGTTCGCGGACTGGGTAAGCAGGTTTTGGCGCACGTCATCGGTGGGACCGGCGCTCCAGGTGCGCGCCACGTCAAATGCGTAGTGGCCCACCCATCCCAGCAGGTCCATGTAGACGAGGTCTCCCGGTGCAATCGTCCGGTCGGTGGCCAGCGGCCACCGGCCGGACACCAGCACGTCGGCGCCGGTGCGCAGGCGAATACGCGCCACATGGTCGGCTCCCGCGTCCTGGCACGCCGCCGCCACCGCCCGCGCCACGGTCTTTTCCGCCACCCCCGCCACCCCCGCGTCCCACGCTGCCCGGATCCCGGCGTCGGCGGCGCGCGCGGCCGCCCGGAGGCACTGCTGTTCGTAGTCCGATTTGACCATGCGCAGTGACACCAGCAGGTCGTCGGCCATCACCCACTCGGTGCCGGGAAACGCGTCGTGCAGAGCACGGTACGCCTTCACGTTCAGCACGTCCGAGCCTGCAATTCCCAGCCGCCTGGGGCCGCTGGGACCGTACGTCCCACGCAGGGCGGCAATCAGGGCGGTGTTCAGGTCCATGGTCTCCACGATGGCCACCACGGTGTCGGCCACGGTCGACCGGTCGGTCTGAAAGGCCGCAAGCAGGTGGATGCCCTGTCCCGGCACCACGAGGCAACTCGAAAAGCCCGCGCCATTGCGCCGATCGTCAGATGCCCACGGAGGGAAGACAATGCGGTGGCCGGTCAGGTAAAGCACATGCCCTTCCCGCTCCATGTATCCGCTAAACGCCAGCAAACCGTCAAGCCCCCGGGCCGCCACGGCCGCTGACAGGTTGGCGTGTCGCTGCCGGTACTCGCCATCGGGTATGTCTCGGGCCGCCATGGGTCCGCCTCCTCGCAAACGCGTGATGCGCCAGGTACACGAGCAGTGTACCGCACAGGACGGCTCCCGGGGGCCGACGCGAAACCTCATCGCCGTCAGGCCGATGTGCTCCAACGCCCCCAGGGTGCCCGCCCGGACCCGATGTGCTCGTCTGTGTGAAGCACTTCGCAGACGCTCGGCCAGGGCACCAGTACTGTGGGGCTCGAGGAGGTGATTCCATTGAAGTCTCGTTCACTGGCCAACGTGTTCCCGTTGGGACGGGCCATTGTCGGGGGCGTCATCGGGGCCGTCATCATGGCCATGTGGGCCATGATGGTCGCGGCGGTAAGCGGCGTGGGCCTCTGGGCTCCGGTCCAGCTCATTGCCGTCGTATGGTACGGCCCGGCGGCGATGATGCATGTCCAGGCTGGTGTGGTGTTCGCGGGTCTCATGACCCACATGATGATGGGCGCGATGTTGGGCACCGGCCTAGCGGTGCTGTTTCGCGTCGTGCCTCAGATGGCGGCCAGCGGCGCGCGCTTGCTGTGGGGCGTCGGCTACGGTCTGATTGTATGGCTGGTCAGCCAATTTGTGGCGCTTCCGCTGGTGGATCCCATGATGGCGAGTCACATGGCGCCGTGGGCGTTTGCCTTGGGCCACATGATGTTCGGCCTGGTGGCCGCCGCCTTTCTGGCGAGGGCGGCAGCGCCCAACGTCGCACACACGACCCGAACGCTAGCGTCTTAAAGGCAATCCGGGTGGATGAGACCGTCAGCTTTGCCGCGGCGGTCTCGCCGCTCTATGGCGTGATTCCCACGCTGATCGCCTCGGCCCTGTCCCGACCATCCCGATCCTCTAACGCTCGCCGGTGATGGCCGCCAGCAACTGGGCCGTCGCCGGGCGGTCGTCGGGGGCCTCGCTGTAATAGGCCATCCTGAGCCGACCTGCCGGGTCCACCAAAAAGTCTCCCCCGAGCTGCAGGAGATCATCGCCCCGAGCTGACCAGGCTGCCCGCATCCCGCGCCCGCCAGCCACCACGTAGGGCCGAAGCGACCGCCAACGGAACACCTGGAGAACTCCGCCCCGCTGGAGCCCATACCGCCGATACACCGCGCATGCGGGATCGCCGCATACCACAAAGGGCATGCGATGGTCCTCGCGAAAGCGCACCAGCTCGCTGGGTTCCAACATGGTCACCACCACCACCCGACAGCTTAGGCGGGTGAATGCGTCGTACTGGCGGCGGACCTCCGCCGCGTGCTCGAGGCACGACAGTCAGTACTGATGACGAAGAAAGATGAGGAGGTACCATCCCGGCGGCGCGGCGCTGAGCCGGAACCGCGAACCGTCGTCGGACGCGAGGTCAAAGTCGGGCGCCGGGTCGCCGGCCGCCAGGCGCCCGCCCGTCGAGGTGCCCTGACTCATGCGGGGCGCCTAGCCGTGAGGAGGGCGTACCCGAGTTCGTGACGCCCAATCGCCTCCTGAATGGCCGCCCATAGGCCCTCGACCGCCGCCCGGTCCAACCCCCCCAGAGAGGCCCCCGGGCCCTGGAACTGCAACCACGTAAGCAGCGCCTGCCCTATGCGCGCAACCAGCACACTCAGGTCCGCGCTGCGGTCTTCGCGGCGAAGCACCTGAAACCCCGCGGTCGTCAGCAGATCCGCGTACGCCTCGACGGGCCGGGCTCCCGCGAGGCACCCCACCCAGCCCGCCAGATTGTCCAAGGCCGCGGGCAGTGGACCTCGGCGCGTCACATCCGTCAGCCCAATCCGCCCACCCGGCTTTACGACCCGCGCCCACTCCTGCACCGCGGTCTCCGGGCTGGGAAACGTGCAGAGCGCACACTCGCACAGCACCACGTCGACACTGCCCGCCGCCCAGGGCAGCGCTTCGGCGTCGCCCTGCTGGAAGCGGACTGGAGCGCCGCCCTGGCGGGCATCGCGGGATTGCCCCCGAGCCACCTGAGCCTCGCCGAGGTCGAGGGCCCACACCTCGCACCCAAAGCGCGCCGCCAGGTGCCGGGCGGAGGCTCCCTCCCCCGCCGCCACGTCGGCCACCACATCGCGCGGGGTGAGGGCGAGCGCGCGTCCCAAGTGCTCCGTCAGATCCAAGCCCCCCGGATGCCAGGACTCCCCCAGCAGCAGCGCGACCCACGGGGTCGCGTACGCCGCTGCACAACACTGCTTGATCACGCTGGGATCCTCCCGCATCATTGGACCGGACCTCCCTCAAACACCAGCGGGGTGGCGGATCCCCGACGGCGCCGCGCCAGTTGTGCGCGCGCCAGTTCCCGATAGCCCACGTTGTTGTACGCGCAGAACGGGATCTGCTTGCCGTCCGGCAGCAGCACCGCCTTGCAGCACTTCATCACGTTTTTCTGGGTGAACGTCCAGGGGTCCAAAAAGTCCTGGAGCAGGATCATAAACAGCGAGTTGCCCGCCGCTCCCAAATCCTGCGGCCCCGTGATACCGCACACCGTACACGCCTGCAGCACATCCGCGCCGAAGCTGGCCGTACCCGGCACGGCGGCCGACGACCACAGGGCTTCCAGGGCGGACCGAATGGCGTCCTGATCCGGCAGCACGCGATTGGCTATGTAGTCGAGATAGTTCTCCAGATTGATGAGCCGGGCCAGCGGCAGCACTCCGTCGCCATTCGTAAACGCATAGCTGACAGAATTGCAGGTGGGGAAGCAACAGGGGATGGGGAGGAAGTCGGATTGCAGAAACTGGCCACCCGTCTGCTCGGCAATCGCTCGAGTGATGTCGGGAATCGTCAACCGCTGGAGCGGATCGTGATCCGGATGCCGCCCCGAGTGAAACGCTGGCTGAAAGTTAATGCCCCGCACCGCCGGATGGGTCAGCCCGAACTCCACGATGCGCCCCACCTCGTGGAGATTCACGCCCTGCTCCACCGCCGGCACGAGGATGACGGACAAGCCAGCTTCGGCCACCCGATCCAGGGCGCGCAACTTGGTGGACAGAAGATCGGGCTCCCCCCGCAAGGTGGCGTAGGTGTTCCGAGCGAACCCATCGAACTGAAAGTACAATGAGGGCTTTAACTGGGCCACCTGCGCCAGAAAAGCGTCGTCGTCCGCCAGGCGTTTGCCGTTCGTATTGATCATGACCTGACGGATGCCGCGCGCCTGAGCCGCTTCCACCATGCGGATGATGTCGGGATGGATGGTGGGCTCCCCCCCCGGAAAATTGCACCACCTCCGGGTGGCCCTCCGTCGCCACGAAGTGGTCCAAAATCCCCTCAACCTCGGCAAACGTCAGATTGTAGCCCTGACCCGCGTTGGCAAAGCAGAGCGGGCACGACATGTTGCACGCGGTGTTGACCTCGACGATGCCCACGCAGATGTGCTGGGCGTGATCGGGACAAAGCCCGCAGTCGTCGGGACACCCTCGGTCAATGGCTGTCGTGTAGGTCTGTGGGATGGTGCCGGGCTTGTTGAAGCGGGCCGCCGCCACATACTGGTCCGCATCCCCGTAGATTTTCCCTTCGAACCAGCCGTGGTCCGGACACCGCTTGCGCAGGTACACCTGGTGGTCTCGCAGCAGCACCTTGGCATCGATGACGCGCCGGCACTCGGGGCAGAGGCTGCGCGTCAGTTCGTAAAACACTTCACGGGACGTCGTCGCGGTATCCGGCATCCAATGACCTCCTTGTGGCATCGCGGATTGGTCGCAGGATTTGCGGCCCGGGGAGGGTCCGGCGGTCGGGCCGTCAGACGCCTCGCCTATGGCCTCCCTTCGCCCTCAGCGCGGCGGAGGTACGCCGCCAAAGCCCCCACGTCGGGCACGACTGCTTGGCTGTACAGGTGCCCTCCCACCAAGACGGCGGGCGGATGGCGCGCGCCCAGGCGCCACGCCTCCCCGACGTGCGTCAGCCAGGGCTTTACGACGACCGCTTCCCGTGGCACGTGGGCCTGTCGACAAGCCTCCGCGACTGCCGCTACCGTGAGATCACACTCCCGGCACACCCAGTCCGGCACCGAGACCAGTCCCTGACGACCCGTAATGCGATAAATCACGATGGACAGCGCGGCCGTCGTGCCCCGGGCCGTCACGGATTCCGGCCGGTCGACGCCGGACCCGGCTGAGCGGTCGAGGTTACAGCGGATGCGCCAAGGATGGCAGAGACAATCAGCGCCAGGCCAATCCCCTCGATCCACCACAGCATGTCAAACTCATCGAGGACCAGCACGGCCCCGCCCAAAAGGTACAGGAGGCGGAGTCGCCAGGGACGGCCACGCCAAAAGCGGATACCATACAGGACATACACCATCGCGCCCACCGCTGTGAGCCAGGGATCAATCATGGTGGACACCGACGCCGGCAACAGGTTCAGCACGCGGAATCCTCCTCTCGCCAGTGCCCGCCATCCAATCTTCTTCGTCGCCTTTGTCGCCTTCGCCTACGGCAAGTCGCCTTCCAAGAGGCGAGCCGCCTCCTCGCAGCGAATGGCCAGCCGGCCGCGGCTGGTTTGCACGACAGCCTTGCGCCCCAAATCGCCCAGCACCGCACTGACGGACTCCCGCGTGGCCCCGACCATGTGCGCCAGATCTTGGTGTGTCAGTTTGAGATCCAGCGCCGTGAACTCCCCGTCGCGGCACTCGCCGTATTCCGCCGCCAATTTGGTGAGCAGATGCAGCACTCGCGTGCGAACGTCCCGCAGCGCTAAAGTCGCCGCCAGTTCCTGGGCGCTCTTGAGCTCGCGGGACAGAATCTGAATCAGGCGCAACGCGACCCGCGGTCGCTTCATCATAAACGCCATCAGGTCGGCGGTGGTCATCGTGCACACCAGTGCGTCCGTGAGAGCCTCCGCATAGCAGGTGCCTGCGCCCGTGGCAAAGGTGTCGGTCTCGCCGAAAATGTTGCCCGCCCTCAGCAGGGCGAGCGTCAGCTGCTTGCCATCCGGCGAAAGCTGGTACAGCCGCACCTGCCCCCGCTTCAGAAAAAACAGGCGGTTCAGTCGCCGGCCTGGCTCGTACAGTACGGTGCCCGCGCCATAGGAAATCAGCGGCACCAGCGCGTCAATGGCCTGGAGGTCCTCCGCGCTGAGTTCTTGCAGCAGATCGATGCGCCGCAGATAACCAAGTTTCTCACGACGGTCCACGGCGGTGCGCTCGGCTTCGCTGTTTGGCATTACGCTGCTCCCCCCGCCAGCAGGGCCTGAACCGTCTTGGCGTCAAATCCGAGGAGGATGTGGCCGTCCACGACCACGACCGGGGACGGCGGCGCCCCCAGCGACCGCCACGCCGCACGGGCCGCCGGGTCCTGACCGATGTCATGCACCCGGAAGGGGATGCGCGCCTCCGTCAACCACGCGATGGCCGCCTCCCCACCCCAGCAGCCCACATGAGAATACAGGTCCACTCTTGATGCCGCGGCCTCGCCCCCACTCATCGGAATCGCCTCCCCTGTCCCGGCCATGCCTCTCCTTGGCTCCGAGGTTGCCCCAAGCGGCCCTCGCAGTCTGTAAGCCAGTTCACATTGGAGCCCGAGCCGACAGCGCCCGCTCGAGAGCCGGCTGCCCGCCTATGAGCTTCGCGACGGCAGCGCTAGCGGTCGCCGCGCTCCGACCGGTCGACCGGGGTGGGCACTCGCGCCATGGATATGGCTCCATAGGTGGCGACGCAATACGGCACCGCGAAGGTCAGCAGCATTTGGAAGACCAATTCAGTCGTGATGCGCCCACTCAGCAGCGCGGCGCCGTGATTGATGAGGGACAGAATGACGCCCACCACCAGTGCCGTCTTGGCGGCCGTTTTGACCAGCGGCGGGTGCAAGAGAGCCGCCAGTTGCCTCTTGACCACCGGTCCGTCCGCGGTTTCAAAGCGGCAGGCAAGCCCCCGCCCGCCCCACGGCGCCTCGTCCACCAATCCCCACCCCCGTCTGGGTCCTGCCTGTCAGCGGCTGAACCGCCCATCCACAGTATAGACACCCACCGGAGCCCGGAGCGGTTCTTATGCCGCGGCCGTCGGGCCAGACGTGTGACGCCGCATCTCAACACGCTGCCGTGTGTGCGAGGCGGCGCGGGGGTCGCAGCGGCGCCCACCTTGGCGCCGTCGTCCTGTCGCGGTATGCTGGACGAGATGGGTCGACCTCAGGGTGCCCGAATGCCGCGTCATACCCGCGGCCCCTCTGCATTCCGGGCGCGATGCCCCCTGTTCGCTGGGTCGTGCTGTCGCGAGCCGGCGGCCCGGGTTCCGCGGACGGGTCTCTCGCCGGCAAGGACCCATCCGCATCCGTGAAAGGAGCCGCGCCGCATGATCGTCGCGCCAGCGTCCATCTCCCGATCGGCTAAGCAAGTGACCGCGATCGGATGGGTATTCAACATAGGATATCTGATGCTGTCTTTCGCCATTCCGTTGTATGCCGCGAGTCGGCACTTCCCGATTTTCACGATTGCCCTGCTGACGGCGCTTCCAGGGGTGTTCCTCGTCCTGCAGCGCGTGCTCAGTGGGCCGTTTACGGCCGTGTTTGGGGAAGTACGCATCCTGCGCGTATCCCTCGGCCTCGCGGTGTTGGCCGGCTTGGCCCCGTGGGTGGGCTACACCAGCGTGGTGGGTCTGGTGGCCGCCCAGGTTTTCAGCGGCGCCATGCGCGGGCTGTTTTGGACCTCTGCCCAGTCTTACATCACGCGGCTGCCCGGCGACATCGCCACGCGGCTGGGGCACTTTACCGGGGGAGCCAATCTCGGCGGTCTCATTGGCATCGTGGCCACCGGGCCCTTGGTCGGGCTGGTGGGCTATCGCGCGATTTTCGGACTAATCACGGGGGTCCAAGTCACTGCGCTCCTGCTCACCATGGGCCTGGTGTCCCTGGCAGCCGACCGCCACCATGAGCAGGTGCTGCCGGCCCTGCGCCGCCTGCCTTCGCTGTTCCGCTACTCGACGGTGTGGGTGGCCGGGGGCATTGCCCTACTGGCCGCCGTCCCGCAGGCGCTGGTGCAATCGTTTTATCCGCTGTGGGTGCTACACCTCACCCACTCCACGACGACGGCAAGCCTGGTCACCGCGCTGCGCAACGTCGGAACCATCCTGGGAAGCTTTATGGCAGGCCGCCTGCTGCGCTGGACCGGCCAGCGCACGGGTGTCCTCCTCGGCGTAGGCGGCATGGCGGCCGGGATTTTCCTGACGGGGGCCACGTCCACGTCGTGGCTCGTCGCGGCCGCTCTGATCGCGACGGGATTCCTGTCGGCCCCGGTCGCGGTGCTGTATCTCACGCTGGTGGTGGGGGCCGTGGCTGATGTCGACCGGGCTTCCGCCATCGCCGTGGTCAACGTCTTTTGGTCCGCCGCCATGCTCCTGGTGCCCCTGGTCTTCGGGGTCGTGAGCCAGATCAACGGGATGGGGGCGGCCTTTCAGTGGTTGGGCGTGGGGCTCAGCTGCACCCTCATCCCGCTCGCCAGCGCGCGGGTGTGGTCCCGCATCTCAACGGAACGCACCACGCCGGCGACAGCGCCTCCGGCTTAGCGAGGCATAGGGCCGACCCGCTGAGCCCCAGTCCCCTCAAACCGGTTTCATGGCTTCAAAGGGGTTGCGGCACGCACGGCAGTAGTAGATGGACCGACACGCCGTGGGCCCAAACACCCCTTCCGACTCCGTGTCGGTGGATCCGCACCACGGACATGCCATCGGGGGCATCTCTGTCATCACGTTCTCGGTCACGCGCGGCGGAGGCGCAATGCCCCGCGACGTGAGGGCCCGATAGCAGGACGGCGCCACGCGGTCGGATGTCCAGGGTACGGCGGACGTGTACTCGACGACGATCTCGTGCGGCTCGACGCCCGTGGCCTGACTCACCGCCTTCACCGCCTGGGCTCGCATGACGTCCAAAGCCGGGCACCCGACGAACGTGGGCAACAGGCTGATGTGAATACGCTCGCGGCCCACATCCACGGCATGCACCATCCCCAGGGCGACCAGGCTCACCCCCGGCATCTCGGGATCCATCACTTGGTCCAGCGCCGCCATCACCTGCTGCGCCCGCGGGTGACGAGCCGCCGGTGCGGCTACCACGACGCCCCCGGACTGGACCGGTACACTTCGCCGAGGTCCCGCAACAACAGGGTCAGATCCTGGGTGTGTTCACCGTGTCGGCCGTTCAACGTACCCCCTAGGGGGGGCAGCGACCAGCCCAAAGGATCCAGTGCCTGGACCACCCGGGCGCGCCAGTCATCGCCCAGATGCGACGCATCGGGCAACAGGCCGAACGTCTCCATCTCGGCGGCCATCGGCCCGACACTGGCCAAGTCGACGGCGTCGGCGGCCGCCCGGTCCAGCGCAATCTGCAACCGCCGGCGGTATTCGGCCCCCCCGCGCGCGATGTCGCGGAGCCACATGGCATGATGCTGGCTGTGGTAGCGCTCCTCGCGCCGAATCTTGGCCGCGGCCTCTGCCAGCGGCCGGTGGGCCGACTGCACTAGGCGGTCCAGCCGGGCGATCTCCAGGGTGTCGTAAAAAAAGTGACGCGCCAAGGCGTATGCCCAGTCGAAGTGGGGCTCGTCTCGGTACGTTCCGCGCCCGTTGGGCCGCTCCAGCATCACGCTGTTGCGCCGGGCCATCGTCGGCCGCAGATGCGCCAGGTCGTCCCGATCGCCGCCGTGGATGGTCGCCAAGAGACTGAAGTAGGTGGCCGCGTGCCCCATCTCATCCTGGGCAATCGACGAAAAGGCCACGTCCTCTTCCAAATGGGGGGCCAGCCCCAGCCACTCGCCCGCCCGCGTAGCCACCACCAAGTCGTCGTCCGCCAACTGCATCAAAAGTTCCGTGAGTGCCAGGTGGTATCGGTCGACCGCCATGTCCCCATCCCCTTCCGCCTTGGCGCTAGGCCATGGTGTCGCGCGTCATGGCCTGTTGATGGTACTGCCGCCACTTTCCGACGAGATACTGGTAATCGGACACCTCGCGATAGGTCTTGGGCAGGCGAAACAACTCATCCGCCCCCTCCGCCCGGGCCACGGCATCGCGCGGCACCACCCACAGGTCGAAAATCTCTCGGCGGCGCAGAAAATTTTCCCGTGCCAGCATGAGCGCCATCGCCGGCGACCCGGCAAGCAGGCTGGCCTGCCACTCCACCGTCCCTCGCTCGCTGGTTTGGGCAAACACCTCGTAAACGGCGAGCTCCCCTTGGTCTGTTGGCACCATCTGGTCTGCGACGGAACCCGGTTCATCGGTCGTCATATCTCACACCGCCTTTCGGGTGGCGGACATCACGTCGCGCACCCACTGCCCCTCGGCATACGATGTGTGCCGCAGGTTCACCCGCGCCGCGGAACGCGGCCCATGATTGGTAATGATGGCGCGCCACTGCTCCCAGTCCGGCGGCTGGTAGGTCCACACCTTCGTGGTTGGATCCTGCTTCAGCGTGGGATCCGGGATGACAAACCCCAGCGAGCGAATGCGGGGCACATACTTGCTGAGGTAGCGCTGGCGCAGCTCCTCATTGCTCTTGGTGCGGATCCGAAAACGCAGGTTGGCAGCCTGATGGGATGTGTGGGCCGCTCCCGGGGCCGCCGACCGTGCCGTCCCATCCTCGGGCGGGCCGAAAAACGTCATCAGGGCAGGCCACCAGCGCGTCAGGGCATCCTGGAACATGGCTCGCTGTCCGGCCGTGCCCTCGGCCAGGGCCATGCAGATGCTTTCGCCGTGCTGGATGTGGAACGCCTCTTCTTCAACAATGCGGCGGAGCGCACGCGTATAAGGCGCGTAGGAGCCCCCGAGGAGCATGCCCTGCGTGATAATCGCGGCACCATCCACCAGCCAGCCGATGAGTCCGGCGTCGGCCCACGTCGGCACGGGCAGATGAAACACATTGTGGAACTTCTGGCGGCCGGCAAACAGGTCCTCCATGATGTGTTCGCGGTTTTGCCCTCGCGGCGCCATGAGGTCTTCCGCGACGCGGATGAGCAGCTGCCCGTGGCCAGCCTCGTCTTGGACTTTGGCCATGAGCGCCAGCTTGCGGTACAGCGTGGGGGCACGCGGCACCCACTCCTTTTCCGGCAGGGTCCCCATGATTTCGCTGACGGCGTGCAACCGGATGAGCCGCACCAACTCGGCCCGATACGCGTCGGGCATCCAGTCGTCCGCTTCCACCATGTGGCCGTCGTCGAGGTGTTCCAGAAACTGCTGTGTGCGGTCCTCTGCATTCGGGTTCATGCGACGCCCCCTCTGCTGGTTGGCCACCGGTCACGACGCTTCGCTACGCAGGTGAGTTTAGTCAACCACTCACGCCTCTGGACGGGTACGGTCGTGGGGCGCGCCCTGGAAGCGACCTTCGGCCATCGCAGAGGCACCATGCGTCCCGCCTACCCTGCGTCGGATGGTCCCTTCCCTGGGACCCTGGTTTGCCGGGGCCGCCCGGGTGCCAGGAGGCCCGCTCAGTGGGTTCTCGCGCTGCGCCCGAGCTCCCTCGCCACCGGGTGTGGACAGGGACCGCGCCTCGGTGCACCATGGTCGCCAGAGCCCCATCCCCTCGCTTTCCATCAGGGGTTGTCCCGGGAGCTCCAGAAGGAAGGGTGAACATGCGGCGGGCCGATGCGGTCACGGTGGCGGTGGTTCAGGACGCTCCGGTGCTGATGGACTTGGAACGGAGTGTCGACCGGGTGATTGAGCACCTGGCAGAGGCCGTGGGCCAGGGCGCCGAACTGGTCGTGTTTCCGGAAGCGTTTTTGTCGGGCTATCCGCGGGGATTGGGATTTGGCGCCGTCGTCGGCAGTCGCCGACGGGAGGGCCGCCTTGACTGGGGACGCTATTGGCGGTCTGCGGTGGAGGTGCCCTCGCCGGCCATCGACCGGCTGGCGGCAGCCGTGGCGCAGGCCCACGCCTACGTGGTCCTGGGCGTCATCGAACGGGCCGACCATGGGGGCCAGGGGACGCTGTACGGCACCACCCTGTATTTTGGCCCGGAAGGCCAGTTGCTCGGCCGGCATCGCAAGTTAAAGCCCACCGGCTCCGAGCGCCTCATTTGGGGCGAGGGCGACGGGAGCACGCTGACGGTGGTCGACACCCCGTTTGGCCCCGTCGGGGGGCTCATCTGCTGGGAAAACTACATGCCCCTCGCGCGCGCCGCCATGTATGACAAAGGCGTGTCGCTTTATGTGGCCCCGACGGCCGACGACCGCGACACCTGGCAGGCCACACTCCAACACATCGCATGCGAGGGACGCTGCTTCGTGCTGGGCGCCAACCAGTACGTCACCAAAACCATGTACCCGGACGACCTGGCGTGTGCGGCCGACCTGGCCGAGGCACCCGACGAACTGTGTCGGGGCGGGAGCGCCATCGTCGGGCCCTTGGGCCAATATGTGCGGGGCCCGCTGTACCATGCGGCCGGCCTCCTGGTCGCGACGCTGGACCTGACCGAACTGGAACAGGCCCGGTTCGACTTTGACGTCACAGGCCACTACGCGCGCCCCGACGTCTTTACCCTCCACGTCAATGAAGAGCCCCGCCGCAACGTGGTGCGCCACTGACACGCCGCTGCCGGCAGCCTCAGCATCCGGCAGCGGCGGTGCGCCAGAGGCACCTCCGTCAGCTTGGCGGGGACCCACCTCCCGACATCTGGAACTGACTGGCGAGCGCCGCGATGTTGGGCGTCCCGAGACCACTGCCCGGGTTGTAGACGGCGCCGGCCGTCCCCGTGTAGTAGAGGTTGTCGTTGCTCGTCCCGGTCGTGTCCAGCGGATGAAACGGCGACGACCCGCCCGTGGCAAACCGGTAAATCTGCGGGTTCCAGAAGCCGACACGCGCCCCCACCTCGCCGTTGATGAGCGCGGTGAGACCGGCCAGCTGGGGGGCAACAAAGCTGGTCCCCCCGATCTGCAGCCAATCCGACGGATGCGCCGCCGAATCAAACAGGGTGCTGTACACCGCATATCCCGTCTGCGGGTCGGCGTTCATCGCCAGATCCGGAATGTTGCGCCCCGAAGCCGTCCCCACCACGACGCTCGGGCTGGGATTGAACTGCCAGGCGGTGTTGTTGTTGATGGGGGTGAGCCACGGCACGGCACTGAACGCGTTGACCCCGCGCACCCCCTGTTGATACGCGGGCGTCGAATACAGCTGGCTGTATCCTCCGCCGCTGCCCACCGCATGCAGCGTCGCCCACGCGGCCTCGGACGGAAACCCGAACTCCTTCCAGAAGGGGAACAGGTAGTCGCGCCCCCAGGTGCGCTGCCGGGGCACCGTCACCGTGAAGGTGCCGGCTTTCGTCGTGTAGGTCTGCGTGCCGGGCAGCGTGGTGCCGCCGGCCGACGTCACGTACGGGCTATCCGACGGCATGCCCACCGAGAGATTGGTCGGCCCGCCGGGGGCCCGCGACGCCGCATAGGCGCCCGCGTCACCCGACGCGGCAAACATGGAAATGCCCTGGACGGCCCCCTCCATGTAAGCCTCGGTGAACGCCTCAGGATACCCCGGAGACACGAACCCCTGGCGAATGCCCTTCATGACCGCTGTTTCGCTGGTACCCCAGCTGGACGACACCGATCCCGCCACGTCCTGCGTCACGGCCGTAAAGTAGGCATCCACAAAGCCCGTCCCCCCACCGTTGGGCGCTTGGTACACGATGATGCGCGCCTGGGGCGCGAGCGCACCCGACTGCTCCACGTCCACCGTGGTTTCGGTGGATCCGGACTTCAGGGAGACCGGACCCGGGCCCCCATCCACGTTGACCAGGCTCAGCCGATTGCTCAGCACCGCGATGTGGTTGTCCGCCCAAAACGTGTAGGCGTCGCTGGGGTTCAGCGCCGCCAGCGTCACGATGCCGATGGTTTGACCCTGGCCGGTAAAGCCCGCGTTGTACAGCGGCGCCACATTGTACTGCTCGACCAGGTCCGCGGGCGTACGCATGCCCGCCGGCGGCGTGTTCGCAGTCGTTGCGGCCTGACTCATGCCCACGGGCAGAGCCAACTGGCTTTTCGCCTGCCCGTAGTTGCTCAGCCCCAGCACGGCCAGCACCTTGCCTCCCATGCCATCCGGGATGGTGGGGGCGCCCTTAGGCGCGTGGAACGTCTTGCCGCCGTACTGCTGATTCTGAATCCGGACGCGAAACGCCTGGTCGAACGCCCCGGCCGTGCCCTGGGCAGTTACCACCAGGTTGTTGGCCATTACGTCGCTCGTGATCCCGAACTGCGACAGGTACTCGGTCAGGCGGGAAATCGTCTGGGGGCTTTGGCCGTAGGCGGCCGCGAACTGCGCCACGGACAGATAGTGCCGAAACAGCGGCCCCGGCGTGGACACCGCCGCGATGCGCCGCGTCAGCTGGGTCTGGTGTCGGACTTTAAAGATGATGCTCACCGTCATCGGGGTGCTGGCGGGCGTGCTGCCCAACACCGTGGCCCCGCCCGGACCCCCACCCGATCCGTAGGGCGCCGCGGCGGCGGGCCCCATGGATCCCAGTCCCCCGCCCATGGCGGTCATCACCAACGCGGCGGTCACCAGAACCTTCGTCGGCCACTGCATATCATCGCCTCCTGCTTTCTGGGTGGGACTTCATCGGCTGTAGCGAATGCGGGGATCCACCATGGCGTACAAGAGGTCCGCCAGCAGGTTTCCGAGAATGCCCAGCACACCCACCATCAGGACCACCGCCATCAGCACCGGATAATCCCGCTGCTGCGCGGCATTCCAAAACAGGAGCCCCATCCCGGGGTAGTTGAAGATCATCTCAATGATCAGCGCGCCGCTGAACAACCCGGGCAGGGACATCCCGGCCAACGTGATGAGCGGGATGACCGAGTTGCGCAGCGCGTGCACGTAGAAGACGCGCAGCTCCGAAATGCCTTTCGCCCGGGCGGTGCGGATGTAGTCTTGGTCTAGGGTCTCCACCATGGAGCCGCGCACGAACCGGGTCCAGCCGGCCACGGTGCCAATTACCAGCACAACCACCGGCAGGAACATGTGGTCAATGTAGCCGGCAACCGAAGACCCCGTACTCAAGGGGTTGGAGATTCCCCCGGCGGGGAACCACCTAAGGTCCACGGCAAATATCGCCACTACCATTATGCCCAGCCAGAACACGGGCATGCAGTAGAAGAAATACGTCCCGACCGAGATTGCGTGATCGCGGCGCGTCGAATGGCGTGTCGCCTGCAGGACGCCGAGCCAGATGGAGATGGCGTGCGACAGGATGATGGCGCTCAGGACCAGGATGAGCGTGCGCGGCAGGTTCTGGCCGATGAGGCTCAGCACCGAGGCGTGCTGGGTGTAGGCGTATCCCAGATTGCCGTGGAACAAGTGCTCCAGCCAGATGGCGTATTGCACGTAGATCGGCTTGTTGAGTCCCATCGAGCGGTTGAGCTGCGCAATCAATTGCGGGGTTGCGTTGTTGCCCAGCATGATCACCGCCGGGCCCCCCGGCACGATCTGCATGAGACCGAAGCTCAAGAACGTGAGAAAGAACAGCGTTGGCAAAGACTGCAACACCCGCTGCAACACTACGCGCGCCATCAGGCTCCCCTCCGCCCCGCACGCCGCGCGTTGCGCCCAAAGGCGGCCCGCACGCCGTCGCCGATGAAATTAATCGACAGAACCGTCAGCAGGATCATGAATCCGGGCGGATAAACTAACCACCACGCGTTCTGGGGCAGATAGGCCATCGAGTTGGCCAGCATCGCGCCCCAGTTGGGCAGCGGCGGGGGCAGCCCGAGCCCGAGAAAGCTGAGCCCCGCCACCGCGAGAATGGCATCCGCGATGTGGAACGTGGTGGACACGATAATCACGCCGATCGCATTGGGAAACAGGTACTGCCGCATGATGCGGCCCTTGGAGGCCCCGGCGGCCACTGCCGCTTCCACAAATCCTTCCGACCGGATGCGCAGCACCTCCCCGCGCACCAAACGGCTCACCCCATGCCACGAAATGCCGGCAATCAGGAAAACCAGTATAAGCGGGCTGGGCTTGACGATCGCGTCGACGAACAGCAACAGAAACAACCCGGGAATCGCTCGGAGCATGTCCACGATGCGCATCATAACCGCGTCGACGAATCCACCGGAGTACCCGGCCACCAAACCGTACACCACCCCGATGGTCATCCCCGCGATGGCGGCGGCAAATCCCACCTCCAGCGAGGTTTGTCCTCCAAGCATGAGTCGCGCCAGCATGTTGCGCCCCAAATTGTTCGTCCCCAGGGGGAACCGCGCGCTGGGCGGCTGCAGGAGCGCCGTCATGTGCAGGGTGTACGCACTACCGCGATACAGGCTCGGACCCACAAACGAGAACCCAATGATGGCGAGCAGCACGATAATGCCCCACCGGGCCAGCGGATGCGCCCACACCCGCTCGGTGCGCGAACTGGCTTTCGGCATCCACACTTCGTCGTTCGTGGAACTTCCCACCGCCACCGCCTCGGAACTCTCCGAAGTGCTCATCGGTGCCCCCTTCTTCATTGTTCATCAATGGCCGCACCGGCCCGGTGTGTAGGCGCGGTCGGTCCGTCGCGTCACGACTTGGCCGCGACCGCAACGTCTTGGACCAAGATGGGGGGCAGGAAGGCGGGCGCCAACTGCATCATGCCGCCGCCTACCCAGTGCCGCTCGTCCCCCACCCGGGACAGCCGGCTGCCCCAAGCTTCCAGAGCGTTGACCGACACCACCACATTTTTGACGCGGCCCACGACGGCCCCATGGTCCACCAGGTACAGGGCCGTGGCGGTGCCGGCCATCTCCCCGCGCAACGGGTTGACGGGCCGACCCCCCACCCATCCCTCCAAAATCAGCAGGCGGGGGTGGGACTGCACGAGATCCGCCCACGGGGTCGAGCCGGCGTTCACCGTGACGTTGCTGGGCCGGGGCGTCGGTGGGCTGCCCAATTCTCCGCTGAAGCCCAGTCCCAGCGCCGACTGTCCCAGTTGGTGCGCCGTCCGGCGATCCAGAATCCAGTGGCGGAGCATGCCGCGGTCGATGAGTGGAACCCGGCGGGTGGCCGTCCCCTCGTCATCCCACGGGACACTGCGCGGCCCATCGGCGATGCCAGGGTCACTCACCAGCGACAGCTCCGCATTCGCCACACGGGTGTCGAGGGCATCCGACCACGGACTGGTTTTCGCGGCCACGGCCGGAGCGGACAGCCGCGCCAGCAGTGGGGCCAGCAGACTGAATCCCACGGGCGGCATGAACACGATGGGCAGGACGTCGGCATCCAGCGACACGATGCGCTGACCCCACGCGAGGCGGGTCCGGACGTGGTCCAGGAGCGACTGGGGATCGGGCAGGGCCGCCGCCTGCCCGCGATTGGTCCCCACCGTCATGAAGTCCCCATCTCGAACCACCCGGCCGCTCAAGGCCGCCCGTCCTTCGGTGCGCATCCACCGCCGCTCGACGCCGTCCCCATCCACCAGCCGCGTCCATTGGCGCATCCACTGCACCTGCGCCTGGGGCACCACCTCGGGAGCCTCACCCGACAGGGCCCGACCCATCGCGAGCGCCATGTGCGCCAAGTCGGCCGGCACGGGGTCGCGGACGGAATCCTCAGACGAAGCGTCGGACGCGGCTCCCTGACCCAGGGCGCTTAGGACAAACCCATCCAACTCCGCGCCCCGGGCCCCGGCACGCGCGCCGTCCAGCAACGCGTCCCAGTCGGCGGTGCGCGAGCCCTGATACCCCAGCCGTCCCCCCGACAGGACCCGCACCGCCTGGTGGTGCTCGTGCCCCTGATCGATCCCTTCCAGGTGACCGCCCCGCACCCGGGCGGTCACGTGCTCCCGGTGCACCTCCGTCAGCAACACCTGCTCGCCTGCCTGTCGCAGCTTGGTCAGGCGCTGCACGAACGGATCCGTTGTGGTGGTCATCGTCCCCCTCCCACCAGACACCGCTCGATGCGCAGCGACGGCGCGTGGTGGCTGACGGGCAGCGGCATCTGCCCGGCCTTGCCGCACCCGCCTCCCCCCTCATACCGGGTGAAGTCGCTGCCAATCGCCGTGATGTTGTCGAGCGTGGAAAACACGTTGCCCGTCAGCACAGCGTTCCGTAGAGGTTGGGTGA
Source organism: Bacillota bacterium (assembly GCA_021846565.1). GTDB lineage: Bacteria > Bacillota > Sulfobacillia > Sulfobacillales > JAIMBI01 > JAJZWV01. The sequence goes on along the minus strand of JAJZWS010000017.1, from coordinate 25,459 downwards.
CCCGTCCGTCTTCGATCAGATAGGCTTGGGCCGCCCGAAACGCGAACACTTCCCCGTTGGTTTGTCCACCCGTGCTGCCCGTGGCGTAAATCCCACGCTTGATGCCCTGGAACAGCCCCTCCACCGGCGTGTCGCCCGGGGCGATGACCGTGTTGCGCATCCGCACGATGGGCGCAAACCGGTAGTGCAGAGCCCGGGCGTTGCCTGTCGGCTGTTCGCCTAGACTGCCCGCCGTCCGGCAGGAGTGCAGGCGCCCCACCAACTCCCCGTCCCTGATGAGGTCGATGTCCCGGGCCTCCACCCCTTCGTCGTCCACCGGCAGATATCCGCGGCTCCCCTCATCGCGCCCCGTGTCGTATATGTGCAGATTCTTGGGCCCGAAGCGCCGCCCCAGCCGCATCGCCTGCAAGAGGCCGGCATCGTCCACCTGCCCGTCCGCTTCGCTCAAGTGGCCGAACGCCTCATGCGCAAACACGCCGGCCAAGTGGGGATCGACGACCACGGTGTACTCGCCGCCCACAATTTCGGGCGCCTCAAGCAGCAACACCGCCTGGCGGGCGGCGTCCCGCACCTCGTCGCCGAGCCCGCGAACCGCACCAAAATCGTTGGAGGACCCAAAGCTCACGCCCCGTTGTGCGACGGAACCCTGACGTCGCGCCACCATGAGAACACTGCCACCCAGGTCCATCTTCTCCTGTTCCACCACGCTGCCGCGGCTGTTCAGGAACAACAGATGGCGATAGCGGTCAAAGTAGCGGGTTTGCACATTTTGAATGGCCGATGAGGCCGACAGGCCCACATCGGCGTATCCCTGCAGCAGACTCATCTTCTCTTCCAGTGAGACGCCGCGTGGGTCTTCGCCGTACGGCACGCGCGTGCGCAAGTGCACCACCTGGCTGGGGGCCCAGCCGTCGCGCGGACCCAAGCTGGCGGCTTCGCCCCACTGCGCCAGCTGCACGGCTTCACGAACGCGCGCCTCCAGCTGATGCCAGCCGTCGAAGTGGACGAAGCCCACGTACCCCCCAGACACCGCCCGCACGTTGCCGCCCACGTCCAACTGGTGGTCCACCCGCTGGGGGGTCGTGCCCACCAGCTCAATGACGGTGGCTTCGTTGACCTCCAGCCGCAGCTCGACGTAATCCACCGCCTGACGCCCCAGAAGCTGGCGGAGAGTCTCCTCCAGACCGGCATCCCACGTCGTCACCGAACCACCGGTCACGCTGTCTCCCCCCATCTCTCCGGTGTTCTGAGGCGCATCCGCCGGACGGGCGGGCATGGCGCGCCCGCCCGTCCGCGATGCCCCGGATCCGAACTGCTTAACTCACCCACCAGTACTGCGGGTAGATGGCAAACTCGCCTTTCACCGGCACGGAACTGAATACCCCATGCACGTTCTTTGCGACCATCGAATAGCTGTCACCCACCGGCATCCACAGATTCGGCAGGTGGTGCGCCAGGAACTCTTCATAGGCGTAGATTTTCTGAACGCCCGCCTGCGCGTTCGGCTGAGGCGCCAAAGCCGCCGTCATCAGGTTGTCAAGCGTCGTGTTGGAGTACCCGACGAAATTCAAGGGGCCGTTGGTTCCAAACACCGTGTTGTCGACCCCGTACCCGATGCCGCCGGTGAGCTCAAGGCCCCCTTGGATCTGCCACGATGTGGGCTTGCGGTGATCTTGCAGCATGGTCGGGAACGGCACCGCGTTCAGCGACACGTTGATCCCTTCCTTGCCCCAGTCCTGCGCCAGCAGTTGCACCATCGCCAGGATGGAGCTGCTGCCCGTAGGATAGCTCAGCTGGAACTGAAGCTTCTGACCCGAAGCGTTCGTCATCACCCCGTTCGAGAGATGCCAGCCGTTGGCCTCCAACAGTTTCACGCCCGCCTGGGGATTGTACGGAAATATCGGCCCTTTCTTTAAGGCCGGATCGAGATAGGGCGACATGGACACCACGGCCGTGGTGCTTTGCACACCCAACCCGTTGAAGACGGCTCGAATGATGGTCGGCTGGTCGATCCCCATCTGCATCGCCTGCCGCACCGCCTCCTGCTTGAGAATAGATCCCACCTGGGGATTCTTGAAGTTCAGCAGGATGCGGGCAAACGCTGCGGGGGGCTGAGCCACAAAGCGCTGCAACGTGAACGTGTTCCGAATCGCATAATCGGTCCCCGGCAAGTAGCCCACCTGAATGGCGCCGGTCTGCAATCCAGCCACCTCGGCGGTGTCCGTGGTCTCGTACTGGAAGATGAGGCGGTGCAAATACGGCTTGTGACCGTCGTAGTGTGGGTTGGGCGCAAAGGTCCAGGACTGCTCGGGCACGGCCTGAATCAGCTTGAACGGGCCGTCAATCACCGAGAAGAACGAAGGATTACTGCCGTTCTGGGTGAGGTAAGCCAGTTCTTTCGCGTGCTGCCCGGGGTACTTGTCCCATGAGGCTTTGGGGAACGGCATAAAGTTCCCCAGCTGGCCGAGATACCACAACTGGTTCTCGGGCGCCACGGTGGTTACCTGAAACTCGTGCGCGTTGACGACCCTGAAGGACTTGACGGTGACGTTGATCCCGGTGGGACCCGCGCCCGTCCATGGCCACGGTGCCGGCGCGTTTGCGGCGCTGGCCGCCTGAATCATGTGCCACTCAAACTGCACGTCGGACGCTGTCACGGGTGCGCCATTGGACCAGTGCCACTTGGGGTTCATCTTGACCGTGTAGACGGTCCCCGCCTTGTTCCACGTGATGTCGCTGGCAATGCTCCGCGCATAGTCGGGCAACCCATTGCTCCCGGTCACATAAAGTCCCTTGTACTGCAGCGACTGGGCGGTCGCGTTGGTGGTGCTGTTGTACGCCACGGCCATCAGCGGGAGATACCAGTCGAAGCCGGTGACCGGGCCCAGCGCATCCACCACAGTGCCGCCGGCGCGCGGCGCCGACGCCGTAGGGCTCGCCGGTTTCGAGCTGGAACTGGCGCTGGGCGCGCAGGCGGCCGCCAACAGCAACACCGCAGCCGCCATCCCCCCCCACGCAAATCGTCCGCGGACATTTCCCCGCCGCGATAGGTGGACCATTTATCGTCACGCTCCTCCTGAAGAATCCTGGGGTACTGCCTGGGAACCCTAATCCTCGCTGTTGATAGACATTTAGTCTAACTGATCCTCAGGGGGAGCGTACTCACGCGTCCCGCGCCTGTCAAGCGCCCAAGGGCCCTCTTTTGATTGGTCTAGCCAGCCGTTGGCACCGAGTGACAGCTGGCCATGGAGCTGGCGGACCGGTTTGGGGAGCGTGCCCCGACCCCATTCCTAAGGCACTTTCGAGGATTCCACATGGGCGAAAACCTGGTCCGTGCGGATGCGCTGCAGATAGTTGTAGAGGGTGGCCCGGGACACGCCCAGCATCTTGGACACGTACCCCGCCGCCCCCTTGATGAGAAAGACGCCACGGTCGTCCAGCGCGCGGACGACCTCGAGCCGCTCCGCGCCATCCATGTGTTCGGGGTGCTTGCCCATCGTGTCGAGCGCACCATTCACCATGGTGGCAATCATGTCGGGAACCGAGTGCACGTACTCCTCCTGCAGGTCGTCTCGGGCACCGACGCTGGCAAAGTCCAGCAGCAGATCGGCCGCCTGGTGCCATTGGGTCACGTCAAGGTTGATGCACAGGGCCACCACCGATCGCCCGGCCGCATTTCGCAGGAAGGTCGACGAACATTTCAGCACGCGGCCGTCGGGCAGCACCGAACGATAGCTTCCCTGCAACGACGAAATCTCCGTGCCACGTCGCAGCGCCTCAAGCCCCACGGTGGTCATGGGCTGCCCGGGCTGGCGGTGGGTCACGTCACCTGCCAGGCACACGATGGAGTGCTGCAGGTCATCCAAGTCATGAATCACCACTTCCGCCGATGGACCCAACAACGCGGACAGGTTCTCTGCCAACCGCCGAAAATTGTCCAACTCCCACGCCTTCAACGCCAACTAAGTCGCCTCCCATGCCAGCATACCCTCGTAATATAGCGCGATTGTGCACTCGACGCACGAAACCGGGCCTCCGGCGGCTCGGTCCTTGCGGCCGCCGTTGGAGGCTGATACCTTGTGCGCCGAGGAGGTGCCGCATGGCATCGTTCGGAGAGCCGCTGCCCATCCCCACGCGCTTGGGCATTCTGGGCGGGTTCGGCAGCCTGGCCACCGCCCACTTCTATTACCGCTTGGTCGAACTGACGCCCGCCACCAAGGATGCGGAACACGTCCCGGTCACCATGGTGACGGAGCCGTCTGCGCCCAGCCGCCTGGAGCACCTGGCCGGCCGGGGCCCGACACCGCTCCCACACCTGATCCAGGCCGCCCGGACGCTGGTCCACGCCGGAGCCGACCTGCTGGTGATTCCGTCGGCCACGTGCCACGCGTACTACGATGACATCGCCCGGGCGGTGCCCGCGCCGATCCTGCACCTGCCCACGCTCGTCATGCAAGCGGTGGCCGCCGGGGGCGCGCGCCGCGTTGCGCTCATGGCCACGACGCCCACCGTGCAGCTGGGCTTGTATCGCGGTCCCGCGGATAGCGCCGCGGTCACCCTCCTCACCCCCGATCCCACCACCCAGGCCGCCCTGATGACGATCATCCAGCAAATCAAGGCGGGGCACGATCCCCAAGCCGCCCAGCGTCGTTTGACGGAGCTCGCGGGAGAGAACTGGGCCAACGGCGCCGACGCGCTGTTGCTGGGCTGCACCGAACTGCCTGCGGTGTATGCCCATGCGGCCCGGCCGGCCCAGGTGCCTACGTTCGATGCCACCGACGAACTGGTACAGGCGGTGCTCCACCGGTTTGGCCGCCCGACCGGATAGCGCCCCGGTCGCTCCATGCGATATGATGGCTCTCGTTGGACAAATTTTCAACGCATCCTGGCCGCGCCGCGCGGCACACACGACCAGCGTGCCGGACGGGCAAGGAGTGCGAGGATGGAGGAGGCGCCACATGACCCAAGGACTTGTCCCGGAAGACCTGTACCGAATGATGTGGGTAGAGAGTCCCGTACGCCGCCCCGGGACCCACGAGGTGGTGTACGTCCAGCGGCGGGTGCGGACCGACCGCAAGGGATATGACCGGGACCTTTGGGTCTGGTCCCCCGAGGGCACCCGCGCGCTCTCGACGCCAGTCGGGAACAGCTGGGCCCCGCAGATGGCGCCGGATGGGTGCTCGCTGGCGTTCCTGTCCGACCGGGGCGGCTCGACACAGCTGTGGCTGTTGCCGTTGGCCGGCGGAGAGGCCCGGCAGCTCACGACGCTGCCCTTCGCCCCGACGGGGGTGGCGTGGGCGCCGGATTCGCGGCGCCTAGCCCTCACGGCCGCCGAATCGTTGGCGGAGCCCCTGCTCCCGGGGTACGCGGACGATGTCCTGGCCATCCGCCGCCGCCACTACCGCACCAACGGCGAGAAGCTTCACGAAGAGCGCCATCTGGCGCTGTACATATTGGACGTTGGGGAGATGGAACGCGGCCTCACCCCGCTGAGCGAGGACGCCTACAGTTACGCCTCGCCGACGTGGGCTCCCGACGGGGGCAGTATCGCCGTGGTGTCCCGTCGGGAGCCGGACGCCGACGGCAGCCTCATTCGGGACCTGTGGCGCCTCGACCTCGGGGATCGGCGATGGACCCGTCTGACCCAGGACCTGGCCGTTCAGGTCCCCAGCTGGTCGCCGGATGGCACCACGCTGGCGTTTTATGGTCACGATGGCCGTTTTGGCCGCGCTACGTGTGCGGCGCTGTGGGAAGTGGCGGCCGACGGTCGCCGAGCCGCCCAGCGCGTGGCGCCGGCGTGGGACCGGGAGCCGGGCAGCCATGTGCTCTCGGATGCGCGCGGCGCTGCTTCGCTCCCGGGTCCCCTCTGGACGCCAGATAGCCGTGAACTCTGGGTCGTAGCGGACGACGGCGGCGCCACGGGCATCTACGCCGTGCCTCGGGACGGCTCTCCCGTCCGGTCGCTGTTGGCCGCTCACCGCACGGTGTACGGGCTCAGCGTCGACACGGCGACGGGTGAGGCGGCTCTGGCCGCCGCCACGGCCCGCTCGCCGGGGGAGATTTATGTGGGTCCCCTGGAGGGCGCCCTGACACGCATCACCGACGCGAACCCATGGCTGGAGGCGGTTTGGCTGTCGACCCCCCAGCCATTCCGCACCCCGAGCCCAGACGGGCTGACCGTGGAGGCCTGGGCCCTGCCCCCCGTGACCGACACCCCCGGGCCTGCCGTCTTGGAGATTCACGGCGGCCCGCACGCCGCATACGGGGAAGCGTTTATGTTTGAATTCCAAATGCTCGCGGGCCTGGGCATCGGAGTGGTGTACTCGAACCCGCGCGGATCCACCGGGTATGGTCAGGATCACTGCACGCCGGTGATGGATCACTGGGGCGTGGACACGGCGCACGATGTGCTGGCCGTCCTGGATGCGGCGCTGGGCCAATCTTCTCAGTTTCCATGGATGGACCCGGCGCGCCTCGGCATCACCGGAGGCAGCTTCGGTGGCTATCTCACCAACTGGATTTTGACCCAGACCGACCGGTTCCGGGCCGCCATTGCCCAGCGCAGCGTGTCCAACCGTTACAGCTTTGTCGGCACCAGCGACATGGGCTTTCGGGGGATGGAGGAGTACGGCGGGCCGTGGGCGCATCCCGAGCACTATCGGGACAGCTCCCCGCTGGCTTTTGCCGACCAGATCACCACGCCGCTGCTGCTGTTGCACGCGGAAGAAGATTGGCGCTGCCCCATCGAGCAGGCGGAGCAGCTGTTTCAGGCGCTCAAGATGCTGGGGCGCGAGGTGGAGCTGGTGCGGTATCCCGGGGAGAGCCATGAGTTGTCGCGTGCCGGCCAGCCCTACCACCGGGTCGACCGCCTCTGGCGGATCGCGCGATGGTTTGGCTCCCGCTTGTAGTGCGGCCGGCCGAAGAAGAGCATGGGGAGGCAACGAATGTCCGAAGCGTTTTCATGGCGGCCTATCGGGCCGTTCCGGGGTGGGCGCGTTTCTGCCGTAGTCGGCGATCCTCATCATCCGCTGACCAGCTACTTGGGCGCCGCGGCAGGCGGCGTGTGGAAAACCATCGACGGGGGATTGTCCTGGCACAACGTGACCGATGGGTTCCTCCCCACCCCGGCCATCGGGGCGCTGGCCCTATCGGCGGCTGACCCCGGCATCGTGTACGCCGGGACCGGCGAGGCCAACATCCGCACCGATGTGGCGCACGGGTCAGGGGTGTACCGCTCTGCCGATGGCGGACACACCTGGGAGCCGCGGGGCTTGGGGGACTCGCGCCATCTGGCGCGCCTGGTGGTCCACCCCGATGACCCAAACGTCGTCTACGCCGCCGCGTTGGGCCACATCTATGGGCCCGGGGGTGAGCGCGGCCTCTACCGCACGCACAATGGCGGGCACACCTGGGATCGGGTCCTGGCAGCCAGCGGCCGCACCGGCGCCGTCGACGTGGTGTTGGACCCCGACCATCCGCGGGTGCTGTACGCCGCGTTGTGGGACGTCCGCCGCTCCCCCTACCGCCTGGAGAGCGGGGGACCAGGCAGTGGACTTTATCGAAGCGACGACGCGGGCACCACGTGGGTCAGCCTGGCGAACCGGTCCGGCCTGCCCCCCGAACCCTGGGGACGCATCGGCCTGGCCCGCTCCGCGGGCACGCCGTACCTGTGGGCGATGGTGGAGGCCCACGAGGGGGGGCTGTTTCGATCCGCCGACGGCGGCGACGCGTGGGAGCGCGTGAACTGCGATGCGTCGCTCGCCATCCGCCCGTGGTACTTCAGCCGCTTGGCGGCCGCCGGCGACACCGTGTACGCCCTCAGCCTGCAGCTCTTGCGCTCCGCGGATGGGGGCCGGACGTTCGCGGTGCTGCCCACGGCGCACGCGGATCACCATGACCTCTGGATCGACCCCCGCGATCCACACCACCTGGTGAGCGGGCACGACGGTGGCGCCGCCATTTCCTATGATGGCGGCGCCTCGTGGTCCACGACGCTGAACCAACCCACCGGCCAGTTTTATCACGCCACCACCGACCGGCAGACCCCCTACCGCGTGTATGGCGCGCAACAGGACAACAGCACCCTGTCCACGCCCAGCCGAACCGCCGGGGCCGGGATCACGCTGGCGGACTGCTACAGTGTCGGAGGTGGCGAAAGTGGCGCCATTGCCGTGCGCCCCGATAATTCCAACATCGTGTACGCCGGCAGCAACGGATCTCTGTTGACCCGCTATGACCACGCCACCCGACAGCACCGGGTGATTACGCCCTGGCCCGAGGAGGTGCGGGGCTCCCCGGGCCGAGACCTAGCCTATCGGTTTGCGTGGAGCTTCCCCGTCCTGCTGTCGTCCCATGACCCCAACACCCTGTACGTGGGCGCCAACGTCCTGTTTCGATCCCGCAACGAAGGGCAGGACTGGGATGTCATCAGTCCGGACCTCACCCGCCACGATCCCGACACGCTAGGACCGTCTGGTGGCACTATCACCGGAGATAACGGGCACGCCGAACTGTATGCCACCCTCTCGTCGGTGGCCGAATCCCCGTTGGACCCGCTGGTCCTGTGGACGGGCTCAGACGATGGCCAGATTCACGTCACCCGCGATGGGGGCCGCACTTGGCACGATCGGACCCCGATCGGCCTGCCGGAATGGGCCCGCATCAGCACGGTAGAACCCTCTCCCCACGATCCGGCGGTGGCCTATGTGGCCGCGCATCGGTACCAGGTCGATGACCTCACGCCCTACGTCCTGCATACGAAGGACTTTGGCCAGACGTGGACCATGATCACGGTCGGCGTCGCCGACGACGACTTTGCCCGGGTCATTCGCGCGGACCCCGAGCGGAGAGGTCTCTTGTTTCTGGGTACGGAGTCCGGGGTGTACTACTCGGTGACCGACGGCGCCCAGTGGCACCGACTTCAGCATAATCTGCCGCGGGTGCCGATCTACGACATCGCGCTGACCGGCGGAGACCTCGTGGTGGCGACGCACGGGCGATCCTTTTGGATCTTGGACGACGCGACGGCGCTGCGGCATCCTTCCTTTACCACCAACGCCAGCCTGCCGGTCGTGGCGCCTCCTCGCCCCACATCCCGCGGGCAGGCGCGCGGAGCATCCGCCTTGCCTGGGCGAGCCGAAAGCGGCTACACCTCCGTGGAGGTCGCGGTGGTGCGCTGGCAGCGCGGACCCGAGGGCGCCACCCTGGTCGATGCCGGGGCGAACCCACCCATCGGCGCAGCCATCACCTATCGGCTGCCCGCCGCCTTCCACGATGGCGCTGCGCTGACCCTTGGCGATGACGCCGGAGCCACCTTGCGGACGTGGACCGGCAACGACCTGCCGTGCGGGTCAGGCACCAAGCGGGTCTACTGGAACATGCGGCACCCCGGGGCTACCCCGCTGCCCGGCGCGGTCCTGCGGGGCGGCAGCACCCAGGGTCCCGTGGTTCTGCCCGGCCCCTATGTCGTACGCCTCGTCGCAGGCGCCCACACGGCCATGGTCTCCCTGCAGATCGCCCCGGATCCCCGTGGGTCCGCGAACCCCGAGGGGCTGACGAGTCAGTTCGCCTTTCACCTCCAGCTGGTGCGCACCCTGAGCCGCGTGCACGAGACTGCCGCGGTCATTCGGGACATTCGCGACCGGATTGGGGACGGCCACCGCGAGGCCGTCCCGGGTGCACTCCTTGCGTCTTTGGCCCGCGTGGAAACTGCATTCGTCGAGCCACGCGCCCGGGTTCCGCTCGATTACTTGAAATTTCCACCCGGCCTCAACGTAAAGCTGGCCGCACTCATTGGCGCCGTGGATCGGGCCGATGGCCCGCCGACCTCCGGGATGCGAGCCGTGCATGCTCGCCTCGCTGCCTTGGCGGAACAGGGCATCGCGGAGGTATGGGACGTGGTCGACCGATACATCCGGCCGCTCTGGCCGGACCTCGCTGACCGCGCCGTGCCACCAGGTCCAAGCACGTAGGGGCCCTCGGCATCCCGGAGATTGGGCTTTCCCGGCAGTTGCGCAGGCGAAAAGGACAGCAGCGACCGCTATAGAGGGACCTGAAGGCGGAGTCGACCCCGGTGGGATCTGCGCCGGCAGACCGGTGCGCTGCAGCCGGCGACCGCTGTGGTCGGGGGCGTTATGGGGTGGCCCCAGGCCAACGCCCGCAACGGGCAGCGGCCTGGGACAGCGCCGGCGCCCACCGCCGCGTCCGCGCCCGCCGCACCGGAGTGCCCCTGTCAGCAGGAGCCCCGGGCATCCCCAGGCCTGGTGGAAGGCAAACCCGGCGGACGGCCGATGAGCCCCCCGTGGCATTGAGATCCCGAATTGCCGGCTCGCACCGGCTCCGCTACAACGCCTCCAGCAAGGCGATGTCGGGACGGTCGAGGTGGGTCAGACGCACCGGGTGCCGGCAGCCGTGACGTCAGAAAAGCCCATCGCAGGACGCCGCCGAGCCGCGTTTATCCGTCGGGGCGATGCCTTCCCTCGCCGAATGGCGGGTGCCCCGCGTGCCATCGAGGTCAATCACGTACAAGCCCGAGTCGGCGCGCCACGACGTCGACATCGGTCAGCTGGGCCGCGCCATCCGGCCTCTGGAGGGGGCGTGTTCCGATGTATCTACCCAGTGCCCTCCGTCGCGGAGCTAACACCGGGTTGACAACCCCACGATCCCGCACCGGACGGGCACGTGCGCGGTCTGGCGGACCAATCCGCCACGGGTTAGCTCACCGGTGGAGTACAATGGTCGAAAGGCACTACCATCGGACAATGCCCCGCGTCAGTTCCTCGGGACCCACATGATGGGACAGCCTCTCGAAATCGGGTGGGCAGGCACGGCCGAGGACGCGACTCGTGACGCCGGGTCGGGTCACGCGCCAAAGCGTGCGAATCTTCTGGTTGTCGTACGTGAGCGAAAGGAGCAGGCATCATGAATGCTCGGGAGCGCTGGCAAGATCCCTTGGTTCCCTGGCTACTGCTGTTTGGCGGAATCTTCTTCGTGGTTGGATGGGTGATTGGGCTAGTGTGGCTGTGGACCTCCCCGACTTGGCAGCGACAGTGCCGATGGCTTGCCACGCTGCTGTGGCCCGGCGGCTTGGCCACCACCCTGATTGTCGTCGGTTTGGTTCTCACCCACACCATATGCACCGGGTTCCCCAGTGGAAGCGGACCGCACGCCCTGTCGTGCGTGACCCACGTGATCGTGGTACCTGAGCCATGGGCGATGGGCATCGGGGCCGTGGCTCTGATCGTCCCACTCGTAGTCGTTTGGCGCCTGGAGCACGTGCGCCGCGTGAGAACTTGCAACCCTCCTCCATTGGCACACTAGCGATACTGGCGCCGTTGGGCCCGGGGCGGCGGTGTCGCCATGTCCGGCGCGGAGTGTCGGCGTGGTCGGGTAGTACCTAGCGGGTCACGGCCGCATGATGCATCGCCAACCCAAAGTGCCGGACGAGCCGCACCAGGGCCGGCGGGCGTTTCGTGACCCTCAGGGACGGCCCGCTCACGGCGGCTCGCCGCGAAGCGGTCCCCATCCGCGTGCGGTTGGCCAAGTCGCCACGAACGCCTCCAGCCCCTCGGGAACCCCGTTGTGCAGGCTCCCGGTGCAGGCGGGCTGCCCAGACGAGGGGCAGCACCAAGTAGGCCGCGGCGGGCACCCGACTCTTTTGGTCCGTCCAGTGAACCATCGCGTGAAACATGGGCGAAAACGTCACGAAGTGCGGGCCTTCATCTGCCGGAACGCATTTTCTCACGACGCGTGGCCGCCGTAGGCCGCCAGGATCACCGCGGGATCCCAGGGCGCTGCCCGGGCCTGTGCCGCGAGCACGGACGCTGCCCGTGCTGGCAGACCGTCCCGGCAACCACTGGGGCCCCCCTCCCCAGCGTCATGCCTCGGACCACTTCGGCAGGGGAAGACGGGGCAGCCCCCGGCGTGCACACCGACGGTTCACGATCTCCTGGGTGGCGTGCACCAGCCGCACGGCCGCCTGTCTCTCATCGGCGAACCGGCGCCGCTGCTGGCGGAAAACCTCCCGCGCCTGCATCGTCGGGGCCCGGCCACCCAACGCCACGGTCTCCGCCAGGGCCGCCAGTTGAACGCTCAGTGGCGCGGGGTGGGCGCTGAGGGAGTCCGGGCCTGGATTTTCCTCGCCGGCCAATCCCACGAGGATGGCCAGCAGCTGGTGGTACCGGCTGGTTACCTCGGGATCTCCATCGGCCTCTCCAATGGCAGCCACCGCAGCAAGCTCCGGCATCCACGTGCGCATAGCTACCACCAAGTCAATCAAGTGGCGGAATGTGGCGCGAATCGCCTCGTGGAGCCGGCGCTGGGCCAAGAGTGCGGCAAGATCCACCTGGTCCCCGGGCGGAAGCTTCACGGCAAAGGACTGAACCCAGGATTGGCCATCCACCGTAAGGATGGCCCGATACGCGCCGGGCAGCACGGGGAGGCCGGGGATACCCATCGTGCGTCGGGTCGTCGATGGCAGTCCGGCGGTCCCCTCGGTCCTCAGGTCCCACGCGACCCGATGGAAGCCGGCGGCATGGGGCCCGCGGGCCACCATCCGCACAGGCATTCCGGCGTCATCTTCGATGGCAAGCTCCAGCGTGGCGGCTGGCTCCGCCAGTTCATAACCCAGAAAGAGGCCGCCGGCGGGATTCGCCCCGCTGTCCACCCACTCAGGCTCACCACGCGGGTTGCGCTCCCAACGTACCGACGCCGTGGGCAGGGTCCGATACCCGGAGCCCTCCGCGCCGCGGCGGCCCGCACCGGCAGGCCGCGGCACCCAGCGCAGGGCGTCGGCCGGACGATAGAGGATCGGTGCGGCTCCCGCGCTACCGGTGGCCCGCGCGCGCCACGGCGAGACGTCGTCCACTACCCAAAACGACCGTCCGTGGGTGGCAGCAACCAGGTCACGGTCGTGGACCACTAGGTCGTAGATGGGCACGGCCGGGAGATTGGCGTTGGCACGCTGCCAGGAGTCCCCCCCGTCGAGCGAGATGTAGACGCCCGTCTCCGTGCCGCAGTACAGCAGGGCCGCCACGCGGGGATCCTGCCGGACGACGCGCACCCATTCGTTCGGGGGCAGACCGGCCACCATCAGGGTCCAGTGGCGTCCGCCGTCAACGGTGCGAAACATGTACGGTGCCGGGTCGTCCACCTTGTACCGGTGGGCAGCCACATAAGCGGCGTCCGCATCGTGCGCCGAGGGTTCCACCACGGAAACGCAACTGTCTGGGGGCAGACCCTCTGGGGTCCGGTCCTGCCAGGTGGCCCCCCCATCCGGCGACACGTGAAGCAAGCCGTCGTCCGTGCCCGCCCACAACAAGCCCGGCCGGCAGGACGACTCGGCCAAGGCCGACACCGTGCCGTAGTACTCCGCATTCATGGCCTGACCGGTGATGGGCCCGCCGGACGGTCCCATCTTGCTGGCGTCCTGACGGGTCAGGTCCGGACTGATGATCGCCCAGCGGTTGCCCTCATCCCGCGTGCGAAACACCACCTCCGCAGCGGTGTACAGGGTTTGCGGATCATGGGGCGACAGCACCACGGGAAACGTCCAGGGAAAGCGGTGGCGCACCGCCGCCGCCGGGCGGCCGGCGGTCAACTCGGGCCACGGATGAATCGAACGGAGTTCACCCGTCGCCTGGTCGTACCGGGTGAGGGTATTGTAGCTGCCGGCATACACGATGTGGGGGTTGTCGGGACGCACGGCGATGGCACCGCTTTCGCCTCCACCCACGTCGGCCCACTCCGACGCGCCCACGACCCCCCAGCGACTTTGGCTGGGCACGCTGAGCGTGGTGTTGTCCTGCTGGGCGCCGTATACCCGGTACGGCACGCGCCGGTCCGTCGTTACGTGATAAAACTGGGCCGTCGGCTGGTTGAAGGTGGACGACCACGAGGCCCCCCCGTCGAAGGACACGGCCGCGCCCCCGTCGTGTCCGTTGATAAGGCGCTGGGGATCTTGGGGATCGATCCACAGCGCGTGATGATCCCCGTGCGGCGTGGGCACGACGGCGAACGTGCGCCCCCCATCGCGCGAGCGCCGGCACTCCAGGTCCAGCACGTACACGGTGTTCGGATCGATGGGGTCGGCCACGATGTGGTTGTAGTACCACGGGCGTCGCCTGAGGGCCAGTTCATCATTGGTTCTCCCCCAGTGCGCGCCCTGGTCATCAGAGACAAAGATTCCGCCGTCACGCGCTTCCACCACGGCCCACAGCCGGCCCGGGCGCGCGGGCGTCGTGGCCAGCCCCACCCGGCCCCACACCCCCCTGGGCAGTCCGGGGGCGGCGGTGAGGTCGACCCAGTGGTCTCCGCCATCCTGAGACCGATGCAAGCCGGACCCGGGCCCTCCGCTGACAAAGGTCCACGGCCAGCGGCGCACTTCCCACAGGGCGGCGTACAGCGTGCGGGGGTCAGCGGGGTCCATGGCCAGGTCCACCGCCCCGGCGTCAGGCCCCACGTGCAGCACGTGCTCCCAGTGGCCCCCACCATCCCGCGACCGAAACACGCCGCGCGCCACGTTGGGTCCAAAGGCATGACCCAAGGCGGCCACGTAGAGCGTGTGCGGATCGGTCGGGTGCACCAGGATGCGCCCGATGTGCTGCGTGTCGTCCAAGCCGAGTGCCACCCAGTGGGCCCCCGCATCGTCCGAGCGCCAGACACCGTCGCCCGGCACCACGTCATTGCGCACACACGCTTCTCCGAGTCCCACGTACATCGTGGCCGGGTCCGTGGGCGCCAGCGCCAGCGCCCCCACCGACGCACGCCGAAAGGCCCCATCGGTCAGATTGCGCCAAGACACGCCCCCGTTGTGGGTGGCCCACACCCCGCCGGCCGCCGCGCCGAAGAAAAACGTCAGCCGGTCAGTGGGATGCCCCACCACGGCGGTGACCCGGCCCCCGCGGTGCGGTCCGAGGAGGCGCCATGGCAACGGAGGCCATGCCGGCCGCTCCTCCGCCCTACGCTCCATGTTCCGCAAACCATTCCCGCATGAGGTTCAAGCGCTCAAGGCGATGCACCGGGTGGCCGCTCCGCGCCAGGCCATGATGCTCGTTGGGAAAGCGCACCAGGCGTGCTGCCTTCCCCTGGAAGTACAGGGCCGCAAACAACTGCTCGCCCTGCTCAATGGGTACGCGGTAGTCATTTTCCCCATGAATGATCAGCACGGGGGTGTTGATGTCCAGGGCATAGGCGATGGGCGACGCCCGCCAGAAAAACTCGGGGTTTTCCTGCGCGGTGAATCCATATTGCAGTCGGCGGTTTCTCCCCGCCATATCACCGGTGCCGCTCATCGAATAAAGATTGTTAGGTGCGGCCTCCGAGCAGGCTGCGCGAAAACGGTTCGTGTGTCCCACGATCCAACTGGTGAGATAGCCTCCGTAGCTGCCTCCGTTGACGGCCAGCCGGTCGGGGTCGACCGACGCGTCGCGGGCCAGTCCCGCATCCACGGCGGCCAGCACATCTTCATAGTCCACGACCCCTCGCGCCATGCCTAGCGAGCGGGCCCACTCCTCGTCGCGCCCCGAGCTGCCCCGCGGGTTCGCCATAAACACCGTGTAGCCCTGGGCACACCAGTACTGCATCTCGTGGGAAAATCCATAGCCATACTGGGCAAAGGGGCCGCCATGCAGCTTCAGCAGGCCCGGGTGGGTCCCCGCGTCGGCAACGGCAAGGGCCGGCGGCCGCATCAGCCAGCACGAGACCAGCGTCCCGTCCGCACTGGTTGCCGTATAGGGTTCCATCTCGGCTCGCACCACCTCCGCACACCACGCATCGTGCAGATGGGTCAGCGCTATAGGCCCGGCATGGGAACGCCAGGCTTCCCGGTAAACCTCCGGGGGCCGCGTCGCGGTGGAACTGACGGTGACGCCCCAGGTGCCGTCGGGCGCCAGGTCAAATGCGGCAACCTGGCGGCGGCCAATCCCCACCCGTTCCGGGCCCTCGGCCGCATCGCTGCCCTGAAAAGCAAATTGCCACACGTCCGTGGTCCCGTCGTCCTCCGCGAGCGCATAGATCCCCTGGTGGTCCGGCGCCCACTGGGGCCGTCCGATAACGTGGCGGTCCCAGGACCCTGCCAGCCGCCGGCGATCGCGGCCATCGGCATTCATCACCCAGAGACGGCCATGGGACGGGGTGCTGTCTCGCCGCGTCGTGCCGACGTAGGCGATGTGGCAGCCGTCTGGGCACCACACCGGGTCATGCACGCCACCCTCCGTGGCCGTGAGCTGGCGAATAGACAAATCGTCCAATCGGATGGCAAACACGTCTTGGCCCACGTCGTGGTCCCGGGTATCATGCCGGGCCGAGACAAAGGCGATCTCCTTTCCGTCCGGCGCCCACGCGGGTTGGCTGTCGCTGTAGGGACCGTCCGTCAGCGCCACGAGGTCACCGGAGGTGCCGTCCACGCGGAAGAGGTGAAACCTCCGGTCGTCGGTATAGCCCACCCCGTTCAGACGATACGGCATGCGGTCAATGACGCGGGCCGGCTCGGGCCCTCGGTCGTCTTTGGGAATCCATGGCGCGCCCGACGCGGCGACCACCACTAGACTCTGGCCGTCGGGAGCCCAGGCGAAGTCTTCCACGCCCCGGCT
Source organism: Bacillota bacterium (assembly GCA_021846565.1). Taxonomy (GTDB): domain Bacteria; phylum Bacillota; class Sulfobacillia; order Sulfobacillales; family JAIMBI01; genus JAJZWV01. The sequence goes on along the minus strand of JAJZWS010000017.1, from coordinate 8,870 downwards.
GAGTCTCGTTAAGGGCCGCGCCTCGCCGCCGGACGATGCCATGAGATAAACCTGCGGCGGCATCCCGCTGCGCCGGGACAGAAAGCCCAGCCACCCTCCGTCGGGCGACCAACGTGGTCGGCGGTTGCCTCCGGTAGTGGTCCACGGATAAGCCTCCGTCGGGCCAGGGCTCGCGACAAATATGTTCGAGGCCGACTCTCGCTGCCCGTGCACCGGAATCGACGCCACGTAGGCCACGCGCTCGGTTCCTGGTTGCACCACTGGATCTCCCACCGCCCACAACCGGAAAATATCCTCGGCGGTAACCGACCGCCGGCCATTGGGATTCATACGCGGCCTCCTTAGCTTGGCGCAACTTGAGCGCGGTCGCCAACCGCCAGCTCATGCGTAGACAATTTGTCTAACCCTACGAAGAGAATAGGCGGGCCCCGTCATGCCGTCAAGGTGCTCGCGCCTTATGGATCACCGGGGGTTCGGCGATGGGTGGATGCCTGCCGGCTCCGTCCGACGATTTTGTGCGCCGACGTCCGGCTACGTGGTATCATGCTTTCCGATCCGCCGCCATGAGGAAGACCAGTAGCCAACCGCCGTTCGCTATAGAGAGCCGCCTGTCGCTGAAAGGGTGGCGCGAACGTTTGGTGAAGATCCTTCGGAGCGGCCGCCTCCCGGAAAGGGGAGGCGCTTGAGGCCCGCCGGCGCGGGTGAAGTGCGGTGGCACCACGGGAACCTCCTCGTCCGCACCCCGAGGATAGACTGGGGGTGCTTGCGGTGAAGCGCACATTAATTGCCGACCTGCCCAACCATGTGGGCGAAACGGTTCGCGTGCAGGGATGGTTGCACGCCACGCGAGCTTTGGGGCGCACCAACTTTGTCCTGTTGCGCGACCGATCGGGCGTGGTCCAAGTCCTTACGCCTCCCGACGACGCTCGGGGCCTTCCGCCACGCGAAAGCGTGCTGGACGTCGAGGCTCAGGTGGCGCGAGACGCCCGCGCGGCCCTGGGGGTGGAACTGCATTCCCCGGTGCTGAGCGTGGTTTCGGTGTCGGCCGCTCCCCCCGCCCTGGACGTGGGCAAGCCGGACCTCACGGCGTCCTTGCCCTTTCTGCTGGACCATGCCCCCGTGTCGCTGCGCCATGCCACCCGGCAGGCCGCCGCGCGGCTGTCGGCCGCACTGGTGCAGGGCTTTCGCGCCGTCCTGCAGTCCGAGGGATTTGTGGAAGTGTTTACACCGAAAATCCTGGGCACGGCCACCGAGGGAGGCGCGAACGTCTTTCAGCTAGACTACTTTGGGCGGCCAGCGTTTTTGGCGCAGAGCCCACAGTTTTACAAGCAGATCCTGGTGGGCGCCTTGGAGCGCGTGTATGAAGTGGGTCCCGTGTTCCGCGCTGAGCCCCACGACACCGTTCGGCACCTGTCGCAGTATACGTCCCTGGATGTCGAGGTGGGCTTCATCGACAGCTGGCGGGATGTCGCGGCTGTGTTGCAGCGGGTCATGGCGGCCATGATGACCCACGCCCAGCCGGCAGTCCCCGGCGTAGGGGTTCCCCCCGTGCCCGATCCCCTGCCGATCGTGCACTTCGCGGAGGCACTCGAGATGCTGGGCACCGCGCTGGGGACCCCTCTCGCCGGTGAGCCCGACTTGGCACCCGCGCACGAGCGGTGGCTCTCCGAGTGGGCCGAGGAGGAATACGGATCGGCCTTTCTGCTGGTTGTGGGGTACCCTTTGGCCCACCGCCCGTTCTACACCCACCCCGACCCCGACCGCCCGGAATATTCGGCCGGGTTTGACCTCCTGTTTCGCGGACAGGAGATCGTGACGGGCGGTCAGCGTCTCCACCGCTATGCGGACTACCTGGCCGCGTTGACTCAGCGCGGTTGGGATCCGACGCCCTACGCCAGCTATCTGGAGGCGTTTCAGACGGGCATGCCGCCCCATGGCGGGTTTGCCATTGGCTTGGAGCGCGTGGTGCAAAAACTTTTGGGCGCCGCCAACGTCCGCGAGGTGTGCCTGTTTCCCCGCGACGTGCATCGGCTCGCCCCATGAGGCGGAGGCCGCGCCCCGGAACCAGGGCGGGGCCTCCGCGTGCTAGGCCTGACGGTCCGGCGTCTTCGGCGCGGGGACGGATTGGGGATCCGTCTGGGCCTCGCGGCGGGCACGTGCCTGTCCGCTGGATTGGCTGAGATCGATGCCCAATTCGCGCGCCACTTCCTGTTGAAACCGCTCGGTGGTGAACGACTTCAGCGTCTTTTTAGCCACGATGCGCCTCCCTTCTCACGCTGCTAGTGTCCCCGGCCGCGGCGCCTGTCCCAGGCGCACATGTTGACAGCGGGGGGACAATTGCACTGAATTGCTTCGGAGAGCCAGCGGGGCGCGAAGAGGGAGACAAGCCATGGGAGACGAGACGACGAGACCGTTTCGGGACCACACGATGCCCAACGCCGCCGCGCTGTTCCCTGATGGGCTGGTCACGGGCGCGGAATTTATCGGCTGCCGCTTTGGCCATCGCGACTGGTCCAGCGTCTCGACCGCGACCTGCCGCTTTGTGGAGTGCGACTTCACCGAAACCGCCTGGAACGCCTCGGTGCACGACAGCAGCGCCTTTATTCACTGTCGGTTTCGCGGCACGAACCTGTTTGCGGCCACCTTTCGCGACTGCAAGCTGACCGGGTCCCGATTCGAGGAGGCTCGGTGGGCCGCCGCCACCCTTGTTCGTGGCGACTGGTCCTACACCGCGCTCCGCAACGTGGCCTGGACAGGATTCGACCTCACCGGGGTGAAGCTGGTCGAGGCGGACCTCACCGGGGCGCACCTGGAACGCGCCATCCTGCGGGACGCCCACCTGGAGCGGGCGACCCTCGATGGCGTCAAGTGGGCCGGGGCGGACCTCCGCGGCGCCAACCTGACCGAGGTGGCGCTGGCGGGGATCGACTGGCACGGCGTGCGCATCGACGTGTCCCAGGCCTTGCTCCTGGCCTCGTCGCTGGGCGCCCGGTTGGACTAGGCCGCCTCAAGCGTCGAGCCGCTCGCCGTTCAAGTAAATCATGCGGCGAATCGCCACCGGAGGTTCCAGCATCGCCGACACGGTGCAGTAGCGCTCGGCGGACAGCGTGACGGCGCGCTCCAGTTGCGCGGGCGTGCAGTCGGGCGACGTCAGCCGATAGTTCACCATCACATGCTCGAAAATCTTGGGGTGCGTCTCGCGCCGGTCTGCGTCGGCGTCCATATCAAACGCATCCACCGTCACACGCATCTTCTGCAGGATCGAGAGCACGTCGATGCCGGTGCATCCCATGAGCGAAATCAGGGTCAGCTCCGTGGGGCGAAAGCCCCGGTTCTCTCCCCCAACATCGGGGGACGAATCCACCACCACCCGGTGTCCCGACTCGGCCGTACCTTCCAGGGCCATGCCGGAAAGCCATGTCATCTGTGCCTTGGCCATCTCTTATCGCTCCTTTAACAGATCATGGTGAGATTCCCACGCAATCGGCTCCCAGGGCATCGCCGGCGACGGATCCCAGGCGGGATGCGCCGCCACCGCCGTCTGGCGTTCCTCGTCCGTCCGATAGCACCGCTCCCAGCGGTCGCAATCGAGGCAGTGGAGCGCCGGCTCTCGCGGGGGCAGGGCGCCCTCCTCCGCCCAGCGCCAGGCCTGCTGCACCCGAGCCACCACCCAGTCGGCGAACAGGCTCCCGGCGGGCTGCCGGGCCACCAGCCGACCCCCTGCCGGCGCGCGCTCGTCCACCACTAGCACCCCATGCGAAAACGGACGGGGCGGACACGCCAAATAAAGCGCCAGCTGCGCCCAATGGGACACCCCCGGGCCTTCCTGGCGCATCTGGGCAAAGCGCACCGAGTTGACGGTCTTGTACTCCAAGGGCACCGCCTCGGTCCCTTCATGAATCACCGCGTCGATGCGCCCGGACATCAGGAGTCCCGGGTCGCGGATCGTCACCTCCGCCCGCACGAGAAGCCCGCGGTCCGTCAGCTCCTGTTGAAACTGCCGGTGCATGGCCGTACCTGCGGCCATGCGCACCCGGGTGTCCTCGTCCAAACGCCGTCCAAAGCCCAACAGGCCCATCGTGGCGTAGCGCAGACAGCCCCCGGCCTGGGACGCGGCGAGCGAGCGCGGCCGGCGGCGCGCCCGCTCGCGCTCAGGCGTAAGACTCTCCCGGCTGGAGCGCCACCACCCGCGCCTGGTCCCCCACCAGATCCGCCAGCGCCGCGGGCGTCCCCGTCAAGGGTGGAAACGTACCGTAGTGCATGGGGATCACGACTTGGGGCCCCAGCAGCCGAACCGCGTACGCCGCCTCCTTGGGCGCCATGGTGAAGTGCCCCCCGATGGGCAGCAGCGCGATGGCCGGGGCGTACAAATCGTGAATCAGGCGCATGTCGGAAAACACGTTGGTGTCCCCCGCGTGATACAGGGTGAGCCCGTCTTCCAGCTCCACCACGAATCCCGCCGCCTCTCCACCGTAGCGCTGGCCCTCTGGCGTGGCGATACCGCTGGAGTGCACCGCTTCCACCATCGTGAGGCGAAGGCCCGCCACCTCCACGGTGCCCCCCTTGTTCATCCCAATCGTGGCGGGAGCACCCTCCACGTCCTGCAGGTAGCTCGCAATCTCATAGTTGGCCACAATAGGCGCGCCGGTGCGCTGCCCAATGGCGGCCGCATCTTCCATGTGGTCCGAGTGTCCATGGGATACCGTAATAACATCCGCAGCGTCAATGTGCCGGAAACCGTCCGGACACATGGGGTTGTGCGTGAGAAACGGGTCCATCACCAAGCGCCGACCCCGAGACGTCTCGATCAGAAATGCGGCGTGGCCCAGCCATGTGATACATGTGCCGTTCAGCGCGATGCCCTCTGCGTTGGCCATCCGTGTGCCCCCTCTTCGCACAATATCGGCCGCCGGGTCCGCGCGCGCGCCCCAGCACCGGACTCTATTATGGTGGGCCACTGCAACGCCGGCGTCAACCGATCGGAACCCATCTTTTTCCGTTTTGCCAGGGGTCCTGGGCGCTCAGGGGTTCGACAGCCACTCTATCAGGCGCACGCGGTTTCCCTCTGGGTCCACCACGACGGCTTGCAGCAGGGGACCGTCCACCTCCGGCCCTTCGACGCGCTCATCGGCCGCGCGCAGGCGGTAGACCACCTGCATCACGGGGCACGCCAGGTAGACCGCCCCGCGGTCCCATGCCCCGCCAAAGGCCACGTCCGCCAGCGGATCCACACCCTGCAACGCCAGGGCGGCACCGCCCACGAAGGTGAACTGCACCCACGGATCGGTTGCCAGCTCGGCCACGGTGCGCCGCCGATCGGGCGGCTGACCCAGGAGCCTCTCGTACCAGGCGGCCATCCGCGGCAAGTCGCGGACGCGCACCACCGCATACGCCAACTTCACGGGGCACCTCCCCGCCCGCCACCGGTCCCGACGCTTTGCGTGCCGGCCCCGCGGACCCTCGATGATCCTGAGCTTAACATTCCATTGACGGTTCGGGCCGGGTCTGCGGCTATACTGGGGCTATGAGCACCGCCAAGCCCGTCGTGGCCGTCGTCGAGGACGAACCCGCGCTCCGCCAGTTGCTGGCGGCGTACCTCCAGCGCGCGGGCTTTGCCGTGCAGCTTTACGAAGATGGGGCCACGGCCCTGGCCGGTCTGCGCGACTCCACCCCAGGACTGGTCATCCTGGACGTCCTATTGCCCAAGCTGGACGGCTTTTCGGTACTGGAGCGCCTTCAGAACGATGGGGCGGCACCGCCCGTGCTGCTGTTGACCGCCAAAAGCACCGAGGCGGACCGCCTGCGCGGCCTGCAGCTCGGCGCGGACGACTACGTGACCAAGCCGTTTTCCCCAGCCGAGGTGGTGTTGCGCGTGGAGGCAATCCTGCGGCGCGTGCGGGGCGGGCCACCGGCATCCCGCACGCGGACCGTAGCCGGCATCACGGTGGATGAGGACCGGCATCTCGTGGAGGTGGCGGGCCAGCCCATCACGCTCACCCCGACGGAGTTTCGCCTCCTGACGCTCTTGATTCACCGCCCGGGCTGGACCCTCACCCGCCAGCAGCTGCTGGATGGGGCCGTCGGGACGGACTTTTTAGGCTATGACCGCAACGTCGACGTGCACGTCGCGAACCTGCGCAAGAAGCTAGGACTCCGGCCCAGCCCCATCCATACGGTGTACGGCGTCGGCTATCGCTTCGAGCCCCCCGAAGACGGCGGTGGCGGGGCCCCGCTGCCGTCATGACCGGCGCGGCGCCGCGCCGCCGCCTGTCGCTCTGGGCGCAGTTATTTTTGGCCGCTATGGCATCGACCGCGGTAGCCTTGGGCGTCGTGGGGCTGTTCGTCCAGCATGCGACCGCCAGCCAGCTGACCGCGTACAACCACCGGCGCAGCCTCGCGATGGTGCATCGGGTGGGCGGGGCGCTGGCCGAGCAGTACCGCCGCCAGGGGGAACCCGGCCTCCAGGCGGCGGCCGCGCATTACGCCACGCTGCTGGGCAGCGTCATCACCATCGAAACCGAGGCGGGCCACGTGCTGTACCGCGCACAGCCACCGGTGGGCGGGCGCCATGGCGGCTCGACGGTCGCGACCACCGTGCGGCTCTATGCCCTTGGCCCGCATATTCGGGTGGTGCTGTCGCATCTCCCCACCCTGGGACCGCGGCTGTCCCCCGTGATCCGGAGCTTGCTCTCCTCGCTCCTGGTGGCGTCGCTGGTGGGTTTTCTGGCCTCGCTGCTGCTCTCGAGCCTGGTCGGGGACCGCATCGTGCGGCAACTCCAGCACATTGCGCAGGGAGCGCGCCGCCTGGGCGCGGGTGAGTGGAGCTACCGCGTGGCGCCCGAAGGCCCGGCGGAGGTGCGCGCCCTGGCGGACGACTTCAACCGCATGGCCAGCGCCCTGGAATCGGGCGAGGCGGACCGCCAGCGCCTTATGGCGGACGTGGCGCACGAGCTGCGCACGCCGCTGGCCATCTTGGAGGGATACCTGGAAGCGTGGCGCGAAGGGGTCGACATCCCCGGCGCCGATCCGCTGGCGGTGGCTCAGCAGCAGGCCCGCATCGTTGCGCAGTTGGTGGATGAGCTGCAGGACATGGCGCTGGCCGACGCCCACCAGCTTTACCTCCAGCGGTCCGAAGTGGACCTGGCTCAGTTGGCGGTGGACGTGGGCACGGAATGGCGGCGGTCGGCGGACCAGCGCCACATTCACCTCACGGTAGACCGAATCCCCGTTCCTTCGGTATGGGGCGACGCCCGGCGTCTGCGCCAAGTGCTGGGCAACCTGGTGGGCAACGCCGTCAAGTACACGCCGGATGGTGGGCGCGTGGCCATTCGCGTCGAGGCCGACGCCCCAGCCCGGGAAGTACGGGTTACCGTGGCCGACAACGGCCCCGGCATTGCCCCGGAGCACCAGGCGCATGTTTTTGACCGCCTGTATCGGGTGGACTCCTCGCGAAGCCGCGGCACCGGCGGGTTTGGCCTCGGGCTCGCCATTGCAAAAGAGCTGGTGGAGCTGCACGGCGGTCGCATCGGGGTCGAATCCACGCCGGGACATGGTGCGACGTTCTTCGTGGTGCTGCCGGCGGGACCGCCGGGCGAACCACCGGCCCCGCCCGCTGGCGGGCCGGCATCAAGACAATCTTAACGAGCACTTTATCATCGCTTGACAATGTCTTAATCTCCCCGGGGCACGATGCGCGTGGAGGTGACACGGTTTGCAGCATTCGAACGAACCGAACCACGGCCCCCGCCCCATGAGCCAACTCCAGCGCACCCTCGGCGCGCTCCGCCGCCGATGGGCGCTGGTGGCCGTGGGTGTCGGCACCGCCGCCGCTGTCGCCATCGGCGGCGCGGTGTTTGCCGCCAGCCCCTCAAGCGCGCCCTCGGGCTTCTGGGCCCAGCTCGCCGGCAAGCTGGGCATTTCGGCCACGACGCTCCGAAGCGATGTGGCCAGCGTCAAGTCCAGTCAGTTTCAGACGTACGCGAAGGCGCATCATTTGACCGCCCAGCAGACGGCGCGGGGAATGCACCGCATCGCGCATGCCCAGTGGCGCGTGGTCGCAGCACATCGGTGGTGGACACGGGCGTTCCACCCCCTGATGCTCCACACGACCGGGACGACGCTGCACATGACACCCGGCGCCGTGCGCACGGCCCTCAAGGGAGGCACCACGCTCTCGCAGCTGGCGACCCAGCACGGCAGCAGCCCGGCGGCTCTGCAGCAGGCACTCCAAAACGCCGTGAACGCTCGGCTGTCCAAGCTGGTAGCGGCTGGCAAGATGTCGACGGCCCGCCAGGCCCGCATTCAAAAGGCCGCTGCCCGCATGCTGCCCCACGTGATGAACCGAAAGTTCTAAAGCGTCGGGACTGGCCCACGGGTGGCCGTCTGGCCACCGACCCGATCGCCGGAGGCGGACCCCGCCTCCGGCGCTCTTTAGATATGACCGACGACGAGCCGGGCCGGACTTCCCCAGGCGGCAGACCGGCACGCCACCACGACCGGCCGCGCCCGGGCCCCACTCCCCGCCCCCTGGGTGCGCCACCCGAGGCCCGGGGTCACGCGGTTCCTCACTATACCCGACCAGTCGCGATCCGGAAATCATTTGTCGGATTGGCAGCCACCACCGCGCATCGTGTGATATACTCTAGGCAGTGACGCGATCCACCCGTGGTAGTATCTCCTCTATGCCTTCCTCCCCTATATTACTGGCTCCCTGCCCGATTGGCTCGCATTATGGGCTTGCCAGATGGAGTGCGTGCGGTCGTGGGGAACCGGGGAAGGGGTGTCATGTGCCGTCAGGGTGGTCACACAATCACAAGGACATTGCCCAGCGGGCGTTCACCGAGGCGCTGGGAGCGCATCTGCCCGCCTGG
>JAJZWS010000077.1 GCA_021846565.1 Bacillota bacterium | reverse complement strand
GCGCTGGCGGACTTTGCCGCCGACTGGGGGGACCGGTATCCCACGGTGGTGCGGTCCTGGGAAGCCAACGGGCACGAACTGGCGACCTTTTATCGGTATCCCGAGGGGCTCCGGCGCACGATCTACACCACCAACCCTCTCAACAGGATCGAAGGCTTCCACCGCCAGCTGCGCCAGGTGACCCAGAGCCAGAGCCTCAACGACGGACGCGGCGCTGACGAAAATGCTGTACTTGGCGGGCCAAGAGGCTAGCGGAAGTGGACGAAGCGTCTGCCGAACGGGGGCGAGATTCTGGGCCAGTTGGTTATCAACTTTGAGGACCGGCTGACCCCCTACCTGAAAAAACCACCGGGGAGTTTACACAACACCCTTGACAGTCCCAATCAAGTCGGTGGTCGTGATCGAGGACCTGATGGTAAACGGCTTGGTCAAGAACCTCCGCCTAGCGCGGGCGATCTCCGATGCGGGGTGGGGTGATTTCCGCCGCATGCTGGAGTACAAGGCCACGTGGTGCGGCTGCCGGATCGTCGTCGTCGACAGGTTTTAGCCGTCGAGCAAGACGTGTTCCGGTTGCGGCGCCGTGAAGGCGGGGATGGCCCTGTCTGAGCGAGTTTTCCGGTGCGAGACCTGCGGGCTGGTGATCGACCGCGACCTGAACGCGGCGATCAATCTGGAGCACCGCGGTCACGCAGTATAAGCCGCTCGTCGCCCCGAGTTCCGGGGAGACGTTGCACGCTCGTCGGGGCAACGCAAGACCCCTTCGAGGCGCAGACGCCAATGAAGCGAGAATGGACCGTGGAGATAAACGACTACGGTTTCAGGAACGGTGTCTCGCCGATGCTTATGACTTCCAGCCCATTGTACCGTGTTGCTGAAGGCGGCCTTCCCGGTGGGTCACCTCCCGGGGGACGCTCGCCGCCGAGGCGGGACACGTGACCAGGCGGGGGTCGTCTGCCGAAGGTCTTGTGCCACCGCACCGTGCATCAAATTCGACCAGGGAATGCACTGTCCTGCGGCTGACGACAACTGGGTTTGGGGAGTGCTGACACACGATGATGGGTCGGACGACCGCCACCTGGGGGCCGACGGACCCAACTTCGTTGACAGGACAGGGATTCGCGGAGAGAGCCCCGAATATCCCGCCGACACGCATCGCGACCAATCGGCATCCCCAGCAGTCCCCGAGCGGCGAGCGAACCCGAGGGCTGTACCTCGGCACCTGTAGACAAGGAGGCGACGGGTTGGAGAGTCCAGACCTGGCCAAGAAGGCCGCGGCGCGGATCGGCCGCAATACGCTGGGAGATTTACTGTCGCGCTCAGCGCGGCGGGACCCACACAAGGTGGCCGTCATCTACCGCAGCACCACCCTCGACTACGCGGCGTGGAACCAACGGGTCGACGGCATGGCTCACGGACTGCGGGCGATCGGTCTGCGGGCGCGGGACCACGTGGCCGTGGTCAGCCGCAATTCGCTCAGCTTTGCGACGCTCGTATTTGCTGTCGCTCGGTTGGGGGCGGTGTTGGTGCCGCTGAACTGGGCCTTGGCAGAAGGAGAACTGCACGATTTGCTGGTCCGCGGGGATGCCGTGGCGGTGGCGGCGCAAGCGGAGTTCGTGGACCTCGTGGATGCGGCGGCGGCGGGGACTCACGCGGTGCAACTCAAGCTGACGATGGATGGCGATGGAGACCCGGGCACCGACCTCTCATCGTGGCGCTCGCTTGCGGACCTGACGACAGAGGACGGCGAGGCGCTGGAGGCAGAGGTGACGGACGACGATGTGGCCCAGATTCTTTTCACCAGCGGAACGGAAGCGCGGCCCAAGGGCGTGATGTTGACCCACCGGGCCGTCATCGACGAGAGTGTCAGCATCATGCTCGCCGCCGACTTTAAGTCCGTCGATGTCGTGCTCCACGCGCTGCCGTTCTACCACAGTGCGCAGTTGAACGCCTTCTTGATCCCCTTTACCTATCTGGGAGCCACGTCGGTCATCTTGGACCGGCCGACGCCGGACGCCATCTTGGATCACGTGCGCCGGTATGGGGTGACGGAATTCTTTGGACCCCCAACGGTATGGATCGCCTTGCTTCGATCCCCCCGATTCGACCCGGGCCAGCTGACCTCCTTGACCAAAGCGGTCACCGGGGCCGCCGTGACGCCACTGGAGATTTTGGCCGAATTGCAGCGCCGACTGCCCTGGATGGGGGTGTACAACCTCTACGGACTGACCGAGGTCGGGCCCTTTGCGCTGGGGCTGCCCCCGGAGCAGCAGGCCGTGCGGCCTGGATCGGTGGGACGCCCTGGAATCAACGTCGAGGTGGCCATTCTGCGCGAAGATGGGGCGATGGCCCATCCGGATCAAGAGGGCGAGATTGTGCTCAGGTGCAGTCACGCCACCCGGGGGTACTACCGCGATCCCGAACACACGAACGCGCTGTTTGAAGGGGGATGGCTGCACACGGGAGATGTTGGCATCATGGATGCCGAGGGATACGTGACGGTCGTGGACCGGAAGAAAGACGTCATCAAGAGCGGCGGGGTGAACATCTCCAGTCGAGAGGTGGAAGACGTCCTGTACCGGCATGCGGGGGTGGAGGAATGTGCGGTCATCGGAGTCCCGCACCCCTATTGGATAGAAGCGGTGGTGGCGGTCGTTAAGGCTCGTTCGGGTGCAAACCCCACGGATGAGGACCTCATCCAGTTCTGTCGGTCCCGGTTGGCGTCGTTCAAAGTGCCAAAGGCCATCGTGTTCCGGGAGGATCTCCCGAAGAATCCGAGCGGCAAGATCCTAAAGCGCCAGCTGCGGGCAGAGATCGAGCCGTTTGTCGAAGCCCCTGGAGATGCGCCGAACTGACGTTCGGCGCATCAACGCCCCCGGGTGGGCAAATTGCGCCCCTTCTCCCCGGGCCGCCGCGAGCATCGCGGCCCGGTCGGGCGGCGGGAGGACGCCCCACCGAGGCAGCGTGTCCTCACGCGGTGTCGCACCTGGGTGTGGTCGTGCACGGCCGGGGCGCGCCTGTACCACGTCCCCAACCGCTTCGATGGGCCAAAAGGCACCCGGAAGGCGCGCAGCGCCCCGTCGGCCGCATCCCGCCGGCCACTCCGAACGGGGTCGATGGCTTTCACGGACATCCGCCCAGGGCGCATCCGGTAGCCTGTGACCTGTTCTTGCGCATTGGGGTGGAAGCGGGCAACGCACCACACCCAAAATGGGGCCAGGACGTTCACCCCGCCCTTGGCAAGATCCTCTCAGGCTCCACCACGGCCACGGAGTCTGGGGTTGCGGGCCGGGAACCGGGCCAAACAGGCCCAGTCTCGGCAAAATCGCCGTGTCGGGGCTGCATCTTTCCGCAGCACGCGGCAGTCGCCGATGCGTGCGGAGGCCAAGCGTTCGGTCCCGAGCGCCGACGCGGCGCGGACCCGTCCTGAGCGAGCCTCTCGAGATGTCGGCGCCCCTCCCCACCGTGACAGTGAGGAGGGGTGCCGTTTGAGGCGAGACTCGACGCGGTTGCCCGGCAACCACTCAGGCGCGAGGAATGCCGTTCAGCCAAAGGAGCGCCGCGGAGCGCTGCCGTCCAACGAGGCTAGCGCCGAGGGTACCCACCGGGTGGTGGCTCAATACAAACAGCGATGGCCCTGACGCATGGGTCCACAAATCATCGGCGGCGAGCTGAAGGGAAATGTTCGGTTTCCCATACCACCCCACGGGCTTGTGGGCGAGCAAGAACACCGCGTTAGCGAGCGGCACCTGGGCCGGACGAACCTCCACCACCGCCGTCATGCCCATTTCATCATGCAGCGTGCAGAGGTATGGAAAGATCCCTGGCTTGGCAAAGGTGAGTTGGTACGACTGGTCAGGACCCAAGATTCCGGAACTGAAAAATCCGCTGCCGTCGTAGACGGTGCCGCCAGCTGGATTGGCGGCTTGGGGTGACGGGAAAGAAGGGGCCGGCTGTCCTGCCGCCAGGAACGTGACCGTGTGGATTTCCTGGGAGTCGAGCTGCGTCCATTGCACCGCGTCACCAGTGTGGACAACCGCTGGGCTGGGCTCATAGCGCATAAGTGCGTACACCGGCATCGAGACGGTTCCGCAGGCGGTGAGCACCGGTGGCGGCGACCCCGTCGGGGAGCCTTGGGCCAGGATCGCCACAACCCATCCGGTCGAGGCCAGGCCGTCGACGGGGGACAGCGTGCTGTCTGATCGCGCCGTACCTTGGCCGTTGGCCGTCACGGAAGGCAAGGTGAAAACCACCGGGCCCACCGTCTGACAGCTTCCCGCCCTGATTTCGACGGCATGGACGCTCCCAGGCGCCAGACCCGTCAGCGAGAGTGCCGTAGCGATGCTGCTTGGCCCTTGCGGAGTCAGCGTGGCCGTGCCGCCAGCGCCCGAGCGGCTGACCGCGTTCAGTGGCACCTGGACGTCAGCGGGCTCGGATGCGTCTATAAGCGCGTGGAGGGTGGCCACCCCGTTCGCCGCGTACGTGACCATCGGATGAACTGCCGCCTGGGCGGCGTTGGCCGCCGCCAAGGTTGCCTGCCACTCAGCCTGCCCCTCTGCCGCGTACTGGCTGGCGGTGGCGGGATAAGGGGTACCGGCAGGGTTGACGATTACGACGCCTTGTTGATTTGGGTGCAAGAGGCACCGGTAGGAGTACACCCCTGGCGTGGTGAACGTCAGATGGTACTGGTTGTGGCCCGGGATCGGCAGCAGCAACCCCGAGCTGAACACCCCCGTCCCGCTGTACACCGAACCGCCCATCGGTGCCTCCGAGGCGGGGCTCCCCGGAGCGGGCGGCGTTGCGCCACTCAGAAATGTAACCGTGTGGGGCTCTGCGCCACCCAGGGTCCAGACGATGGTGTCCCCGGCGTCGATGGTAATGACGCCCGGGTAGTACTGCATGCCGTCCACCCGCATGTGCGGAGACCCGTTGCCGACCATTACCTGCCACGTCGTCGCGGACGTTCCCTGGGCCTCGGCCACAGATAAGCCAGGCAGCGGGCTGCCCAGCCAGCCAAAGGCCATGATAATCAAGGATAGGGCTGCGTACAGCAAAATGCGCGACAGGCCCCTCCCGTGGGCACGACGCCTCATAATGCAAACTCCCTCCTTCGAATTCCTTTCAGCGCCTCGAAGCTCTTCAAGGATCGGTGCGGCTCGCACAGATGCCTGGCGGACGAGGTCTTTTCCCAGCCGCTTCCTGATGTCGCGTCCTCAGCTTTCACTCAATGCGATCTTCGACACGGGACAGCGCGAAGCTGGTCTGGCCGTCGCTAACTGTCCCTCCCCCGGGGCTCGCTGCCGAGAGGTTCGGTGTTGCCGCCCATGAACCAGGCGGGCGCTACCCGGTTGTGCCCATCATAGGAGGGGCGCCGTTGCCAGAGCGTTCCTCAGCCGACGGTCGGCGAGGCGCGCTCGGATTCGCCCGCCACCTTTCAACCTTTCCGCTGCACCGTGAATTGATGACGGAAATGCTAGAATGTATGCCATGCGGGCAGTGTGAGGGAGTGGCACGGTGTCGGTGAAGGAAAGGACGCTGTCGTTCCCTGCGTCAGGGCTCTCCGTCCGACAGCCTGAGCGAGTGCGCCCTCGCGCACCTTTTTGAGCGAGTCCACGGATGTCAGTGGGGGATGGCTTCGTGGGGCCAATGGAATTGGAGACCGGCGAGGTGCTCCAAGTGTCGGTCGGGACGACCAGGCTGGTGGCCCCTTCGTCCACGGCGGCTCAGAAGTTGGTGGTTCGCCTCGCCTGGGAGGGCACCATGGCCCGCGAGCGCGTGAGGAGATGGCTCTGGCCGCTGTCGGATGCGCCTCAGGCGGCGACCAACTTGCGCAAACTGCTGCACCTCACTAAGCAAGAATGCGCGTGGGCCCTGGATGTATTTCACTGGGAGGGCCCGGTCCTTGCGGTGCGCCCCGGCATTCGTTTCTCCATCGACGCTCAGGAGCGGCTTTCGGCCACCGGTCGCGACTGGGATGTCCGATGGGACGATCCGCGCGAGCTCGCGGCAGCGATGACCTTCCTGCCGCGCGCGGGATCCGACCGGTGGTTGGAAGAGGTGCGTCGGGCACTGCGAGTGCGCGGGGAGGCGGTGATTCAAGCCTGGGAGCAGTCGGGACGCGGGGCCTGGGCTGCTTCTGCCGTGCGCCGCCTGCTGGACTTCTATCCAGCCGATGAGAGCCTTTCGCTGTGGCTTACCCGGCTGTGCGTGGAGCAAGGCGCCTGGTCGGATGCGCGCCGTGAGCGGACGCGTCTCGCACTCTACCTGACGTCGGCCGGTGGGGGGCTCTCCGCGTCATATCAGGCGGCACTGGCCGCCATCATGAGTTCGTCGCCGCTGCAGTCACCGCCGGTCGCAACGCCGTTCGTCGGTCGCGGCGACCAGCGGCGCGAGTTGCTGGACGCTTACGCGAGAGCCCGTCGCGACCACGCTGCGGCGGTGTGGATCGAGGGCGAGGCTGGAATCGGCAAGACGCGGCTGGTGGAGGAATTTTGCCGAGACGTGCTGGCCCGGTACGGGTCGGTGATACGCATTGCCTGCGAGCCCACGGATCGGGGGAGCCGATATGGCCCCCTGGTCCGGGCGCTTCGCGCCCGGCCGCTTCCCGATCTCGCCCCGCCCTGGCGGCTGGAGCTGGCGCGGATCCTGCCTGAGCTCCAGGAACCGTCCGATCCCCCGCCCGTTTTGACTACCCCCTGGCATCGCCGCCGGTTTCACTATGCGATTGCCCGGGCGCTGACGGCCGACGATCCACACGTGGTCGTGTGCGAGAACTTTCAGTGGATGGACCGCGCCACCGTTAGCTGGTGGCAAAGCTTGTTGGACCTTTCGCTGACGCCGCATACGCTGTTTGTGCTGACCGCTCGACCCAACCAGACAGAGTCCGCGCGCCAAAAGGCCGCCGCGGTGGCCGAGTTGTGGTCGGAAGCTGGACGCCTGACCTTCCTGCAGATGCCGCCGCTCTCCCCATCGGATACCCACCAGTTGGTCCGTGGACTGATGGCAGGGGCCGGTGCGGACACCGAATCATTGATTGTGGCCCTGTCCGGCGGCAATCCCCTACACGCACTGGAGCTTGTGACCGCGGTCCAGGCAGGCAAGGCGCCGGACGCGGATCAGGGAGATTTGACGCAAGCGGTCCTGTGGCGACTGAAACACTTGCGGCTTTCGGCTCTGCAGGTGCTCGAGCGGCTGGCGCTGCTCGGCAGAGATACGGTTCCCCTGCAACACCTTATCTTGGCAGACGGTCGGGGTGTCGAACTAGTCTGGCGCGACTTGGCACATCTGACGGATGCCGGCTTTGTCCGAGAGGCAAGCGACGGGTTAGGGATCCAGCTCGGGCACGAGCGCCTGCGCGAAATTATCGTGGCCGCCATTCCGGCGATGCGACGGCGCGCCCACCACGCCCGCATTGCAAATGGCCTGGTTGAAGACAGCAGCGACCCGCGGCGCCTGTTTGATGGTGCCACCCATTATCGGGCGGCGGGACTGGTGGATCGGGCGGCGGCCACATGGCTGGCGGCGGAGGAGGCGGCGCGCCGGAGCGGAGATTTGGAGATGGCCGTGCATGCCCTGGAAACTGCCCTGCCCCTGCTCGAGCCGGATGTTAGGGTGCCAGCGCAAGCGCGGCTGGCCGACTGGCTGCTGCAACTGGGGCGCATGGCGGAGTGCCTAGCCGTTGCCGACCGTGGCGTCGACGAAGCCCTGAATCGCGGCCTGTTGCCGCAGTACGTGAAGCTATCTATTCTCGGGGCCCAGGCCTACGAGCACCAGGGACGGTTCGACGAGGCCATCAAGCGGCTGGAGGCGGCAGCCAGTCTGGCACGCCAGCACGGCGATGGCGAGGGTCAATTGGCGCTCTGGGAGCGCCTCGCGGGCATGCAGTATGAGGCAGGAGACCTGGAGGGGTGCGCGGCAACGGCCCGCCGGCTTCATCGCCGCGCCGTTCAACTGGCACACTCCGGCCTGGCTGCCCAGGCGCTGAACCTGCTGGGGACGGTGGCCAACGAGCAGGGGCGTTACGACGAAGCCATCGAGCAGTATCATGCGGCGATGGACTTGCTGGATGGGGTGCAGGACAAGGTCGGTGTGCTTACGCTTCTGCAAAATGTTGGCAACGCCCACGGCGGATCCGGTCAGGCGCGGGAAGCCATCGACAGCCTGCTTCACGCGTTGAGGATGGCGCAGTCGTGGGGGTACCGTCGGAACGCCTGCTCCATTCTAGGCAACCTGGCGGCCCAGTACACGAGGGTAGCCCTCTGGTCCGAGGCTCTGACGTGTGCAGCCGCGTCCCTCGACGCCGCGACCAATAGCGGGTATCGGACCGCGGGGGCGTGGGCGCTGTTCGCCATCAGCCTACCTGCTTATGCCTCGGGGTGGACGGCCGAGGGATGCGAGGCCATAGGGCAAGCCATTCGCTTGGCCAAGAGCATGGGGGCGCAAGGACTGTTGGCGCGCTTTTGGCTCCGGCAGGCGTGGCTTTGGCGCCAAGAAGGCAATGATGTGCAAGCGCGTGACGCTGCACTCCGTACTGTCGAGTTGGCGGAGCAAGTCGCACGCCCGACACTCGCCCTCCGCGGCCAACTGCTTCAAGCGCTCCTGGCAGCCGGTCCGGACATGTGTCTCCGAGACCTGGCCAAGCTTCCTTATTGGACGCGAACCTGGGATCCTGTCCTGGCCTACCTCCGCTGGCAGCGTGACCCAAGCCCTGGTCGTCAAAAGGGGGTGGTGCACGAGCTCCGCCAGGGCTGGGCTCTGCACCCTCACTGGATCTACACGCTCCTTTACCGAGACGTAGCGGACGGCGAGCTTCCGCCGCACAGCGTCCCGGAGCCGGAACAGACGCTCGGCCCAGGGCGTGCCGAGTTGGGGAGGCAGTTGCAGGAGGCCGAGAACGTATTCCTGGCGCCTTGGGCGGAACAGGTTCTGGGCGGCGGACAGGCGGTGTAAACTTGGCAGGGTCGACGGGCGATGGCACCGTGACCTTGCGCCGGCGCCAACGCCTAGCCCAGCTTTTGCAGTAATGCCGTTTCCGATATGACTGTAAACACGCGCAAGTGCCCACCCGGTGAGGGATAATGGGGTTGCACTACACTCATTAGCTCCGCGAAGGAAGGCAGTTGGTAGATGCAGGGTACCACACCCCATCCCCCAAGGCCTCGTCATAGTCGCAGAAACGCCTGAGGCGGATTGAAGGCCTGATCGCTCTGGACATTTGGTCGGCGACCGGGGAAGGTCGCCTCCTGCCTACGGGCACGCCGACGATTCGCGGCGGGGTCGTCCCCCAGTGGGCGACGACCCTGGAGGTGCGTTTGGTGCGCCCCGCCGAACGCGCGGCGTGGCGCACCTTGATGGCGACGCACCACTACTTGGGCGTTCGCGGCTTCGTCGGGGAATCCCTCGGGTAGGTCGCGTGCGTCGAGACCGACGGGGTCGCCTTGCTGGGGTGGGCGGCGGCGGCCTGGATGGTGCGGGTGCGCGACCAGGGGATCGGGTGGAGCCGCCCCCAGCCAGGGGCGCGGCGGAAGTTCGTGGTGAATCATGCCCGGTTCTTGATGCTCCCGGACGTGCCCCTCCCCAATTTGGCTTCCCAGACGCTCGCCCAGACCATGCAGCGTCTCCGCCAAGACTGGACCACGGTCTACGGGCACCCGGTCCTCGTGGCGGAAACCTTCGTGGACCCCACCCGGTTCGCCGGGACCAGCTAGCGGGCCGCCGGGTGGGCGTCCCTGGGGCTGACGCGCGGCTTCGCGCGCCGCCATCGCCACTATGTCGCACCCGGCCAGCCCAAACCGGTGGGGGTCCGGCCGTTGACCCCGAACGGGGCCGCACCGCTCCGGGCCCCGTTCCTCACGCCCGCATGATGGGAGGGACGCCGACGATGCTCGACTTCAACGTCTTGAATTGGACCGGCCCCGACGGGCTGCGCCCGCGCTTGGCGGCGCTCCCGGACCCGCGCCATCGGCGCGGGATCCGCCACCGGCTGGACCACGTCCTCTTGCTCGCGTTGGCGGCCGTGTTGGCCGGGCAACGCCATGATGTGGCGATCCGTGATGGGATTCACGACCTGGACCCCGCAGCGCGCCGCCGCTTCGGGTGTCCGCGCGGGGGCGACACGTACCAGGTGCCGAGCGAACCCACGCTGCGCCGCGTCTTACAGCAGGTCGATCCCGACGCCGTCGATGCCATCCTCCACGCGTGGTGGGACACGGAAACGCGCCGGGTGGGGGACGCCCTCGCCATCGACGGCAAAAGCCGGCGGGGCTCGGCCCACGGGGCGCGGACGCGCCCCGTCCACCTCTTGGCGGGGATGGTCCATCGCACGGGCCACTCCTCGGGCCAGGGGACGTCGACGGGAAACCCCATGAGATCCCCCGGTTGCGCGACGTGTTGGCGCCGCTGGCCATGACCGGGCCCATCGTCACCCCCGACGCGCTCCCTACGCAAACCGCCACGGCCCGCTTCCTCGTCGAGGAGAAACCCGCGCACGATGTGATGGAGGTCACAGGGAACCCACCCACGCTGCCGGAGGCCTGCGCTGCCCTCGCCCTCGAGGATTGTTCCCCCTCCGGCCCACACGGTCGATCGGGGCCACGGGCGGATCGAAACGCGCACAGTGCGCACGACAACCGTCCTGAATGACGATCTCGCCTGGCCGCCTCGGGGCCAAGTATTTCGGATTGACCGCCAGGTCACCGCGTTAAACGGATCCCACCCCCGCACCGAGGTGGTGTTCGGCCTCACCGATCTCTCGCCCGACCAAGCCACCGCGGCCCCACGGGGGGCATGGGTCCGCGGGCTTGGGTCATCGAAATTCGGTTGCACGGGGAACGGGACGGGGTGTACGACGAAGACCGGTCACAAATTCGCACGGGGCATGGCCCGTGAGTCATGGCGAGCTTGCGGAACACCGCGATTGGCCTCCTGCACCGGTTGCAGATCCCCAATCTCCAACGGGCGGCGACCTATCTCAATCGCCACCCTACCATGTGGCGGACGCGCTCCTCGGCGCCTAGCGTCGCCGGGCTCGGACATACCGCTCACCGCCCCGGACGTCCGCCCGGGGTCGAGCTCTGCCGCCCGATGGTCGAGCGGCGTCCACGCCGCCGGTCCCCCGCGGCCTGGTACGCCGTGGGCGGCTCCTCCTCGCTTCGTGGAGCGCGTCACATCGGCGCTTCCACCCCGAATCGGCTACCACTTTGACGTTACCGTGGGCTGCAGGCCTGTGCACGGGGCCGGACGGTATCGCCCCTGGTATAATGAAGGCAGGCGGACCGTTGTGAATTGGGTGCGGAACAGGAGACCGTCTGGGGGTGAGCCGATGACCGACCGGAGCCAGCAAATTCTCACGCAGGCGATGTCCTTGTCCCCTATGGAGCGGGCTGAGTTAGTGGAGGAGTTGTTGGCCACTTTTGATTTTCCGTCCCGCACGGAGATTGACACCGGATGGTGTGCTGAGGCAGAAGACCGCCTGGAGGCTTTTGAGCGAGGCGACATGCAGGCGATTCCGGCCGATGAGGTATTTCGGCGAATACAGTGGCCTTCGACGACATGAGAGTTGCGTTCCTGCCCGTGGCCGCCGTGGAGCTGGGGGACGCGGTGGCCTTTTACAATCGGCAAAGCGAAGGACTGGGCTTCCAGTTTGCACTGGCGGTTCAGAGGACCTTGGACCGCATTGCCGCGTTTCCAGACGCTTGGCCAGTTTTGTCTGAACGGACGCGACGTTGCCGGATGCGGCGGTTCCCGTACGGGCTGATTTACCGTGTACAGGAGGACACCCTTTTGATTGTCGCCGTCATGCATTTGCAACGGCACCCGGATGCTTGGCGGGACCGTGTTCCGTCTGACGGCCCGTGATGCCCTCCGTTGGGCGGGTGGGCGGGTGTGGTCGGGTTGACATCCTCGCCACGGCTCATATGACAACACCCTGTCAACCCCGGGACCGCTGGTGCCTTGTGGGTCGTGCTGAGGCAGAGGCCCGGCCGCCGTAGGCGCCCCGGAGGGGTCGCCGGGACTCTGGCGAGGGACGGCCAGACTCAAGAAGCGGGGCCGGGGGCGGGAAGGCGTCAGCGCTGGACAGGACCGGTACCTCGCGGGGATATTGTCGAGTCCCACACTGGTTGGCCAGGCCAGTCCCACACTCCCTGGCCGCGGCGGTGGCCGCAATGAGCGGGGGCGACGCCGGGTCGCCCCCGCTCCCTCAGGTCTCGGGACCCTCCGCGTTACACGGTGCCCGCCCACTGCAGTTCGGTCGCCGCCGTCGTAGTCACCGCATTGTCGACCACTGTCAGCTGGGCCGCATAGGCCGCCATCAGGCAGGCGCGCGCCCAGGTGTTGAGCCGTCGCGGGAGTCCCCGGGACCATTCCCCGCCGGTCTACAGGGCGTGGTCGGTGAACGCGGGCCGGTCGACCCCACCTGTTGGCGTTGGTGGATGACGTACGGCCCAGCCTGCACCGCGGTCAGCGGCGGGAGGTGGAAGGTCAGCGTCACCCGCTGGCGCATCGCGTCGAGGGGCGGAGCGCCAATTTGTGCCGACACGCGGTGTGCCTACAGAGGACGAGCGCCACCGGGGCGGGGCTGTCGAGATGGTAACTGAGCAAGAAACGGAGCTCTTGCAGCAGTCGGGGCGACAGCCGAGGCGCGTCATCCACCGCCAGCACCGGCGGCCGCCCCGATTGGGTCGCCAGGGCCACAGGGTGTCGCGCACCGGCTGCTCCCTCGCCTCGGGAAAGCGGGCCGGCGGGGTTTCCAGCCGATGGGCGAGCCGCCGGTAGCAACCGGGCCCCCGAAAGACTGCCAATGTCACCGCCACCGCGGTGCACCCGGGTCCGTACTTTTTTGTGCGGGGAGCCGGCCGCTTCCGAGCAAAGGATTAACACGCGACCAGCGCCCGTGCGTAGGCCGGCCAGCCAACCGTGACGTCAGACAAGTTGTCCAACGCCGAAAGAGGGGTTGTCTCCGGGGAGGCGAACGCGACCACTAATGGCCCGCCGGGGAGGAGAGGGTGCAGATGGACGTGCTGGACCAGCTGTGGGTGGCGTGGCAACCCCTCGTCGATTTGCACACCAGCCGGGTGGTGGGGTACGAATCCTTGATCCGCGGCCCCGCCGCCACACCCTTCGCCACCCCGGCCGCCCTGTTTGCCTGGGCGGAGGCCGCCGGCCAGGCGCCGGCGTTGGAGGCGATATGCAAGCGCCTCGCGTATGAGACGGCCCACGATCTGTGGGTCGATCCCACCCAGCGCGTGTTCCTGAACATTGATGGGCGGTGGCCCGCGTTGCCGGACCGCTGGGACACCGGGGCGGCGGGGGAGATCCCGCTGGCCGTGGAGGTGTCCGAGGCGCGGTCCGTGCTGAACGATGAGGGGTTGCTGGCCGCCCTGGAGCGGTGGCGGCGCCACGGGCATCTGATCGTCATGGACGACTACGGGACGGGCTACGCCGGGATGGCCGAAGCCCTGGTCCTCCAGCCCGACTTGGTCAAACTGGACCGGGCGCTGATTGCCGGGGT